>NZ_JTHF01000408.1 GCF_001043895.1 Methylobacterium indicum | reverse complement strand
GCATCATCGCCCGCTGGATCGCCGCCCCTGAATTCACCGAGGCCGACGGCCGCCCGCGCCCGCTGCCGCGGGCGGCCGAGACCGGGCCGTCCTTCGAGAGCCTGGTCGCCTCGGTGACCCGGGACCTGCGCCCCCGCGCGGTGCTCGACGAGTGGCTCGACCGCGGCCTCGTCACCCTGGATGCCGAGGAGCGCATCGTGCTCGCCGAGGCCGCCTTCGTGCCGAGCGGCGGCGGCAGCCAGCAGCTCTACTATTTCGGCCGCAACCTGCACGACCACATCGCCGCATCGGTCGCCAACATCCTGGACGAGAAGCCGCGCTTCCTCGAGCGTGCCGTGCACTACGACGGGCTCTCGCCGGCCCTGGCGCGGCGGCTCGAGCTGCGGGCGCGGGAGATCGCCATGGAGGCGCTGCAGCAGGCCAACCGCGAGGCGCATGCGGCCTGCGAGACCGATCCGGGCGGCGAGGCACGCTGGAACTTCGGCATCTACATCTACGCCGAGGATGCGCCGCGGCCCGTCCCGGCGGCCGTTCCGCCGGAGAAGGGCGCGCCGTGAGGACCCGGCCCGTGCGACACCCGTCCCGCTCCGCGTCCCTGTCCCGGCGCGGCCTGCTGCGTCTCCTCTCGGGAATCGGCTGGCTCGCCGCCGCCGGGCCGGCGGGGGCGGCGGGCGACAAGATCCTCGACCAGGGCATCGGCGGCACCGGCATCCGTCCGGGCCCCGACGACGAGGGCGACCGCGGCATCGGCGGCACCGGCGTCGTCGGCACCATCCGGGGCTTCGGCAGCATCATCGTCAACGACCTGCGCATCGCCTACCCGCCCGAGGTGCGGGTGACGATCGACGGGCG
>NZ_JTHF01000407.1 GCF_001043895.1 Methylobacterium indicum | reverse complement strand
GGCGCGCCGGTCGCCGCGCCGCGGCTCGCCGCCGACGCGGCGATCACGGTGAGCGGGCCGACCGCGCGGGCGACGATCACCCAGGCGTTCCGCAACACCACCTCGGACTGGGTCGAGGGCACCTACCTGTTTCCCCTGCCGGAGGACGCGGCGGTGGACGCGATGCGCCTCGTCGTCGGCGACCGGGTGATCGTCGCCGACATCCGCGAGCGCGAGGCGGCGCGGCGCGACTACGAGGCCGCCCGGGCGGAGGGCAAGGCCGCCGCGCTCGTCGAGCAGCAGCGGCCGAACCTCTTCACCAACGCGGTCGCCAATATCGGCCCGGGCGAGACCGTGCTGGTCCAGATCCAGTACCAGCAGGGCGTGCGCCGCTCCGGCGACACCTATTCCCTGCGCCTGCCGACGGTCGCCGCCCCGCGCTACAACCCGGCCCCGCCCGCCGTGCAGGAGGCGGCCGGCGGCCGCCCCGCCCCCGATCCCGTGCCCGACCGGGACGCGATCACCGCCCCGGTGCTCGATCCGGCCCGCCACGCCCCGGTCAACCCGCTGACCCTCTCGATCGACCTCAAGGCCGGCTTTCCCCTCGGCCGGGTCGAGAGCGCGACACACGCCATCGCGGTCGAGGCGCCCTCCGAGCGCGAGCGCCGCATCGCGTTGCGCGACGGCGCCACCGCGGCCGACCGGGACTTCGAGCTGACCTGGACGCCGGCTCCCGGCACGAGCCCCGGCCTCGGCCTCTTCCGCGAGCACGTCGCGGGGGCCGACGCGGTGCTGGCGGTCGTGACCCCGCCCGTCTCGACGGCTCAGGCGGCGGCGCTGCCGCGGGACGTGATCTTCGTCATCGACAATTCGGGCTCGATGGGCGGCACCTCGATCCGCCAGGCCAAGGCGAGCCTGCTCGTCGGCCTCGACCGCCTGCGCCCGGGCGACCGCTTCAACGTGATCCGCTTCGACGATACGATGGAGACGGTGTTTCCCGACCTCGTCACCGCCGACGAGGCGCATCTGACGCAGGCCAAGAGCTTCGTCGCCGGGCTCGAGGCGCGGGGCGGCACCGAGATGCTGGCGCCGCTCAAGGCGGCCCTGCGGGACGCCGACCCGGAGGGGACCGGGCGGGTGCGCCAGGTCGTGTTCCTCACCGACGGGGCGATCGGCGACGAGGGCCGGATCTTCTCGGCCATCGCCGAGGGGCGCGGACGCACCCGGCTGTTCATGGTCGGCATCGGCTCGGCCCCGAACGGGCACCTGATGCGCCACGCCGCCGAGCTCGGCCGCGGCACCGTCACGCTGATCGGCTCGGTCGACCAGGTCGCCGACCGGATGCGCGAGCTGCTGGCGAAGCTCGAGAGCCCGGTCGTCACCGACCTCGCGGCGACCTTCTCGGAGCCGGCCGAGGCCACCCCGACCGCGCTGCCCGACCTCTATCGCGGCGAGCCGGTGACGATCGCGGCGCGCCTACGGGAGGCCAGGGGCACCCTGACCCTCACCGGCCGGATCGGCGGCCGGCCCTGGCGCACGGTGCTGGACCTGTCTCGGGCCGAGGACGGCGCCGGCATCGGCAAGGTCTGGGCCCGGGCCCGGATCGGCGAGGCGGAGACCGCGCGGATCACCGGCCGGATGACCCCGGAGGCCGCCGATGCGCAGATCCTGCGGCTCGCCCTCGACCACGGCCTGACGACGCGGCTCACCTCCCTCGTCGCGATCGACGCCACGCCGCGGCGGCCTGCGGGCGCGCGCCTCGCCCGCACCGATCTGCCGCTCAACCTGCCGGCGGGCTGGGACTTCGAGGCGGTGTTCGGCACGGACCAGCCGCGGACGCCCGGCCCCGCCCCGATCCTTCGCAAGGCCGCGCTGACCCCCACGGCCACCGGGTCGATCGCCCTGCCGCAGACCGCGACCGATTTCGAGCTGCGGCTGATGCTCGGCGCCGGGCTCCTCGGCCTCGCCCTGCTCCTGCGCGGCCGGCGGGTCGCGCCGTGAGGACGCACCGGCTCCTCGCCGCCGCCCTCGCATCGGGCGGCCTGATCCTGGCGGCGCAGGGCGCCTGGATCCCCGCAAAAGCGGCCCTGGCGCAGGCGCTCCTGGCCCGCGCCTTCGCCCGCGGCCTCGAGGCGGGGGCGCCGGTGCGCCCCTGGCCCTCCGCCGACACGGTGCCGGTCGCCCGCCTGACCTTCCCGAGCCTCGGGGAGACGCACATCGCCCTGGCCGGTTCGAGCGGGCAGGCGCTGGCCTTCGGGCCGGGCCATGTCGAGGGAACGCCGGAGGCGGGGGAGCCGGGTGTCGCGGTCTACGCCGCCCACCGCGAAACCCAGTTCCGCCGCCTCGGCGACCTGAAGCCCGGCGATCCGGTCGAGGTGGAGACCGTGCGCGGGCGGATCGTGCGCTTCCGGGTCACCGGGCGGCGGATCGTGCGCTTCGACGCGTCCGGCCTCGATCCGGCAACCCCGGGCCGGCATCTGGCGCTCGTGACCTGCTGGCCCCTCGACGCCCTGATATCGGGGCCCGAGCGCCTGGTGGTCGAGGCGGTCGCCGAGGATCCCCCGAAGGTCCAGCTTGAGGGGTCATCGCCATGACGCGGCGCACCTTGACGGTTTCCCGACCGTGCGGTTTCGTGCGGATCCGTCCGGGATCGGCCCGGCCTCCGACCGGAGCCCGCACGGGCTCCACGGGACGAAACCGCATGCCGCCCGAGATCGCGAGCGAGACCGACGAGGCCGCCCTGCCCGAGGGGCAGAGCCGGGCCGTCGCCGACGCGGTGCGGGAGGCCCTGGCCCGACGGCGGATGTCGCGCCTCGCCCTGGCGGATGCAGCGCGCATCAGCATCTCGACCCTGGAAAAAGCCTTGTCCGGCCGTCGGCCCTTCACCCTGGCGACGACGATCCGCCTGGAGGAAGCGCTCGGCCTGTCCCTGCGGCAGGCCGCCCCGCGGCGGGAGGCCCCGCCCCGCGAGGCGCCGGAGGCCTTCGGCTCCTACACGCGGGCGGCGGTGGCCTTCCTGGAGGGGCGCTACCTGACGCTCCGGCCGTCCTTCGGGCAGGCGGGGGCCATCTTCGCCTACGTGACCGAGATCGCCTGGGACGCCGGCAGCGCCCGGCTGGTCTTCCGCGAGGCCGAGCGGCTCGACGCGCCCTTTGCCCAGTCGGGCACGGTCGCGGTCCCGAACCAGTCCGGCCACATCTACCTCGTCACCGAGTTCCAGGGGCAGTACCGCCTCGCCGTTCTGGGCCGGCCGACGATCCGGGGCGAGCTGTTCGGCATCCTCACCACCCTGGTCTCGGGCCGCGGCGCCCAGCTCACCCCGGCCGCCGCCCCGATCGCGCTCGTGCCGGAGCGGAACGCTCCGGTGCCGGAGCGCAGCGCCCCGGTGCCGGAGCGGAGCGCTCCGGTGCCGGAGCGCAGCGCCCCGGAGGCGGTGCAGTACGGCCGGATCGCCCCCGGCATGGCGTGCGAGCCGGCCTACCGGGCGATCCTCGACCAGGTGCGGGCGGACGGGTTCGCGGTCTTTCCGGGGCGAGACCCAGAGTGAGATCCGGTTTGAGCAAATCTGCTTGCTGAGCAAATCTGCTTGGCGAATGCCGAGGTGAGAGGGTCACGGTATACTGCGCTGGCGAACGTGCGTACCGGCGCGCCGGCGTTCCATGATGGCTCGACCCTTTCCCGGACGACTGAAGCGTCAGCGGAAGGAGATCCGGGATCCAGCGCGCGAACTTGCCGCGAAGCGGCTCTGCATGATGCACCGTGATTGACGGACGGACGCTTCGCGATTTTTCACGCTGGATCCCGGATCTCCTTCAGCTTCGCTGCAGTGGTGCAGGCCCGTACCGGGCCCGGCACAGGACTGATCCATCACGGAATGTCGGCCTCTCGGCATGCGCCTCCGTCGGCGTCGCGGATCGTGAACGGCACCGAAGGCCGCTTTCGGCGACCGTCGATATCACTCCTCCCCCTCGACCAGCGACCATTCCCGCACCCGCGCCAGGTGGTCGTAGTCCGAATACGCCTTGGCGTATTTCGGGTAGGGCCGCGACAGGTAGGACGCCTCGCCGGCCATGAAGGCGCCGACGAGCTGGCGCAGGCCCGCGACATGGGCCTCGACCAGCTCCGGCAGGCTGCGCCCGTCGCCCCGCGGGGGCTTCAGGGGTGCGGGATCGAGGGGCGTCTTGCCGCCGCCGGCGCGGATGTAGAGGAGGTCGGGCGTGTCGGCGGCTGCCGGCAGGCCCCGGAAGGCGCCGGCCTGCAGCATCGCGGCCTCCAGCGTCAGCTGGGGCGAGAAGCCGGCGAAGACCTCGCGGGCGCTCGGCGGCTGGCCGGTCTTGAAGTCGATGATGATGTGGCCGCCGTCGCGGCGGGTCTCGATCCGGTCGGCGCGGGCGCGCAGGGTCAGGACGTGGCCGCCCGGGATGGCGAGCGCCCAGCGCCCGCCGACCTCGGGCTCGACCCGCCGGAGGCCGGGACGGCGCTCGGCCTCCCAGGCCAGGAAGGCTTCGGCGAGGCGCACGAAGCGCGGCCACCACTCGGCGTAGAGCTCCGGATAGGCATCGGAGATCGGCGCGAAGGCATTGGCGGCGAGCGCGTAGAGGACCTGTTCGGCCTCGTCGAGGGCCGGCAGGCCCTCGGGAAACCGCTCGGCGAAGCCGCCCAGCACCGCGTGCACGATGGTGCCGCGGTCGCTCGCGCTCGGCTGCACCGCCACCGGCTCCAGGGCGTCGAGGCCGAGCACGTGGCGGGCGAAGATCCCGTAGGGATCGCGCACCAGGGTCTCGATCTCGGTGACGCTGAGCGAGCGCGGGAAGAGAGCGGGGTCGGGCCGGGGCGCCGGGCGGCGCGGGCGCGGCAGCACGGGGAGGTCTTCGGGGCCGGTGCCGGCATCGATGGCGGCCGCGAGCGACCGGAAGCGCTGCCCCCCCGTCACGAGGCCGGCCCAGGCCGCTTCGCCCGCGAAGGCGCGCAGGCGCTGGAGGAAGCGCGACGGCACCGTCGGCGCGCCCTCGCGCTTGTGGGCGCGGGTGACGATCGCGTCCGGGCAGCCGAGGGCCTGGACGAAGTCGTGCGCGGTCTGGCCGAGGCGGCGCTCCGGCGGGGCCAAACCGACCCGGCCGCGCATCGGCCGGTTGAGGAAGGCGTCGGTCTCGGCCTTGGGCGGCCAGACGCCCTCGTCGAGGCCGCCGAGCACCACCCGGTCGACGGTGAGGAGCCGGGCCTCCAGGAGGCCGAGGATGCGCAGGCGCGGATGCGGGCTGGCGTTGCGCCGCGACACCACCCGCTCCCGGGCGAGCGCAGTGAAGAAGGCCGGGTAGTCGGAGAAGCGGCCGGCGAGCAGGCCCGGCTGGGCCATCTCCATGTCGTCGAAGAGCGCGTCGAGCACCGCCACCGAGGCATCCGGCTCGTCGGCATCGGGCGCGTCGTCGGTCTCCTCCTCCGGCCCCTCCATCAGCAGGTCGCAGGTGGCGCGGTGGTTCCTCGCGACGGCGATGAGGTCGTCGGGGGAATCGTCCTCGTCGGCGACGAAATCGCGGAAGGCGACCGTGAGGCGCAGCAGCAGGTCGTCCGCCGCCTCCCAATCCTCGGGCGTCAGGCGCCGGCGCGGGCGGGGATCGTGCGGGCGCTCCTCGGTGCGGGCGAGCCGCAGGGCGTCGGCGATGCCGTCGAACCCCTTGGCGGGGGCGGGACCGCGCAGGACACCGATCTCGAGAGCGCTCGCCGCCCGCTCGATCTCCGGCCGGGTGAGCCCGAGGCGCACCAGCGGATGGGCGAGGAGCGCCAGCACCCGCTCGGGCTTGGCGTCGAGCACCGCGACGTCGGCGGCGAGCCGCGCGAGGCGCCCGGCCGGGCTGCGGGCGAGCGGCTCGCCGGCCGAATCGTCGGCGACGATGCCCCAGCGCCGGAGTTCCGCCGCGACGCGCAGCGCCAGGGCGCGGTCGGGCGTGATGAGGGCGGCGGTACGGTCCGGCCGCTCCAGCGCCTCGCGCAGCGCGACCGCGATGGCGAGCGCCTCCTCGCGCTCGTCGGCGGCCTCGACCACCCGGATCCCGGCGGCGCCGTCGCGGGCCAGCCGCTCGCGAAGAGCCGGGTCGAGGTCGGCCCAGGCATCCGTCGTCTCGGCCGGGCGCAGGGCCTGGGACAGGAGGCCGGCCCGGGCCGCGGCGGCCGGATCCGGCGTGCCGAGCGGCACGACGTCGGCGCGCGTCACGGCGAGGAAGCCCGGGCCCACCTCCTGTCCCAGGCCCTGCGCCCGGCCGAGACGACGGATGCCTGGGCCGACCTCGACCCGGCTCTTCGCGAGCGGCTGGCCCGCGACGGCGCCGCCGGGATCCGGGTGGTCGA
>NZ_JTHF01000406.1 GCF_001043895.1 Methylobacterium indicum | reverse complement strand
GACGCGGTCGAGGAGGGGAAGGTTGAGCGGTGACACCGGAGCCATCCTCACGTCCGGAAGGAGGAAACCCGCCGCCGGAATCCGGCGCGGGATGAATGGGAGCGATCAGGCGACATCAAGTGGCGCCGTCCCGGCGGCACGTCCGTCCGCCCCGAGGGTGATGCGCTGGATGCGCGCCTCGGCCCGCTGCAGCAGCGTCTCGCAATGGCGCTTCAGGGCTTCGCCCCGCTCGTAGATCGCGACGGATTCGTCGAGCGGGACATTGCCCTGTTCCAGGCGCTGAACGATGCCCTCGAGTTCCTCGAGGGCTTTCTCGAACGGCAGATCCGCGGTTCCGGTCGGGCCGGCGGGTGCGGAGGCTGCCGCGCGGCTGGCATCGGACCGGGCTGCGGACATGCGTGACGATGCTCCCATGATGAGCATCGGGTTATGGCGAGTGAGGTGACGTGAAACAACCCTTCCCCGGCGACGCAGGAGTGCGGATGCCCGTTTGCGCGCCAGGGCTGCCTTTCGGCCACAGTAGAATCACTCGATGGTGACGCTGAAGGGCTCGCCTTCGAAGGCGTCCGCACCGCGGCCGATCGCCGCGATGGCCGCCACCATGCGCCCGTCCCGGCCGAGCATCGCATCCGCCACCGCGACGAGGCGCCGGTTCGGCGTCGCCGAGGGCGAGGCGGCGCGCAGCTCGCGGGCGATCTCGGCCTCGTCCCGATCGGGCCGCAGGGCGCAGGTCGCGATGAAGGCGGCCGCGGTCGAGCGGCTGATGCCGGCGTAGCAGTGGATCACCAGGGGCTGCTGGCGAGGCCAGGCGCGCACGAAGTCGAGGAGGCGCCGGACATGCGCCTCGTCGGGCAGGACGTGGCCGTCGAGGGCGTCGGTGATGTCGCTCACCCCGACGAACAGGTGGTCGGCCTCGGCGATGCTGGGAGGCCGGATCACCGGCGTGCCGACGTTGATCAGCGTCACAACGTGGCGCGCACCCGTCGCGTCCACGGTCTCGGGCAGGCGGGACAGGGGGCAGACGTGCAGGGTCGGCATGGCGGCGGAGGGTCCTTGTCTAGGAAGCGTGGGCCGCCTGCCCCGCCTCGGCGAGGGCGTGGAAGCGGGCGAGGAAGGCGCCCTGCGCCTCGGCGGTGGGCCAGGGGACGAGCAGCGCGTCGAGGGATGCCTCGACGCGCTCGGGCTTGCCGAACACCCGCACGGCCTCGGCCTCTGCGAAGCCGGCGAGCCGCGTCGCCTCGTAATAGGCGCTCAGGCGGTCGGCGCGCTTGATCAGGCGCTGCGTCGCGGCGCTCGGCGCCGGCGCGAGGCCGAAGCGCAGGCGGATCGCCGCGAGCAGCCGGGTCTCGACCGCCTTGTAGGAATGGCCGATCGCCGCCTTGAACGGCGAGATGATGTCGCCGATCACGTATTCGGGCGCATCGTGGAGCAGCAGTTCCAGCCGCCCGGCGGCTCCGAGCGCCGGCTCGAAGGCGCCGCCGATCGCCTCGACGAGCAGCGAATGCTGGGCCACCGAGAAGACGTGCGGGCCCGCGGTCTGGCCGTTCCAGCGCGCGACGCGGGCGAGCCCGTGGGCGATGTCGGCGATCTCGACGTCGAGGGGCGAGGGATCGAGGAGGTCGAGGCGCCGCCCCGACAGCATCCGCTGCCACGCCCGCGGTTGGGCGCTCACGTCCGAACCCCGAGGCCACCCGGTCCCGGCAGGGCGGCGCAGGGCGCGTGACGGCAGCAGCCGACGAGGTGGTCGTTGAGCATGCCGACCGCCTGCATGAAGGCGTACACGATGGTCGGGCCGCAAAAGCCGAACCCCTCCGCCTTGAGCGCCTTCGACATCTTTCGCGAGATCTCGGTCTCGGTCGGGATCTCGGCGCGGGTCTCGGCCTTCGTCTGGAGCGGGCGCCCGTCGACGAAGTCCCACAGGAAGGCGGAGAAGCCGGGGCCGCGCTCCTGGATGGCGAGCCAGGCTCGCGCGCTGCGGATCGTCGCCTCGATCTTGGCGCGGTTGCGGATGATGCCGGTATCCTGCATCAGCGCCTCGACCTCCGCCGGACCGAACCGCGCGATCGCCTCCGGCTCGAATCCCGCGAAGGCACTCCGAAAACCGTCGCGCCGGCGCAGGATGGTGATCCAGGACAGGCCGGCCTGGAATCCGTCGAGGATCAGCTTCTCGTAGAGGGCGCGGTCGTCGTGCTCGGGCACGCCCCACTCGGTGTCGTGATAGGCGACGTAGAGCGGGTCGGTGCCCGGCCACCAGCAGCGCGGGTGCCCGTCGGGATGCAGGATCAGTCCGGTCGACATCCGGTCTCGTGTCACGATGCGGGGCTGCGAGGCAAGCGACCCGGCGAACTCACGCTAGAGCATTTTCCGACGAAGTGGATGCCGGTTCGTCGACGAAAAAGCGGCAAAATCAAAAACCTAGAGAGCTTCGCGATTGCAACGCGATCGTGAAGCGCTCTACCCGACGAACTCGGCCGCCGCGAAGCCCTGCAGGTAGAGGAGCCCGGTGAGGTCGCCATGATCGATGCGGGCATGGGCCGCGGCGGCGACCGCGGGTTTGGCCCGGAACGCGACGCCGAGGCCCGCCTCCTCCAGCATCGCGAGGTCGTTGGCGCCGTCGCCGACCGCCAGGGTCTCGGCCGGGTCGAGGCCGAGGCGGGTGCGCAGCTCGACGAGCGCGTCGCGCTTGGCCTCGCGCCCGACGATCGGCTCCGCCACGGCGCCGGCGAGGGTGTCGCCCTCGGTCACGAGGCGGTTGGAGCGGTGCTCGTCGAACCCGATCCGCGCCGCCACCGGCCCGGTGAACAGGGTGAAGCCGCCCGAGACCAGGGCCGTGTAGGCGCCGTGGGCCTTGAGGGTGCGTACCAGCGTGAGCCCGCCCGGCATCAGGGTGATGCGCTGCGCGATCACCGCCTCGACCGCCGCGAGCGGCAGGCCCTTGAGCAGGGCGACCCGCTCGCGGAGCGCCGGCTCGAAGGCGATCTCGCCGCGCATCGCCCGCTCGGTGATCGCCGCGACGTGCTCCTTGAGGCCGACCTCGTCGGCGAGCTCGTCGATGCATTCCTGGCCGATCATGGTGGAATCCATGTCGGCGAGGAAGAGCCGCTTGCGCCGGTGGGACGTCACCGCCTGCACGGCGACGTCGATCGGCTCGCCGGCGAGCGCCGCGCGCAGGCGCTCGGCGAGCGCGGGAGCCGCGGCGGGCGCGCCCTCGACCAGGATCTCGGCCGCGACCTCGCCGTGCAGGATCCGCGGTTGATGCTCGGTCGCCAGCAGCGCCCGTGCCTCGGCCAGCACCGCGTCGGTGATGGCGGGGCGCTCCGGGTTTGCTATCAGGGTGGCGACCAGGGTCATCGGGGATCTCGGGGCTCGTCTCAGGCGGCGCGTCCCGCCCGCGCGCGTGAAGAGGGGCAGGCATGGACGGGCGGGTTCGGGCGATCCTCATCGCAGGGCCGACCGCCTCGGGCAAGTCGGCGCTGGCGCTGGCGCTGGCCCGCCGGCACGGCGGCGTGGTGATCAACGCCGATTCGATGCAGGTCTACCGCGACCTGCACCTCCTGACCGCCCGCCCCGCCCCGGACGAGGCGGCGCAGGCGCCCCACCGCCTCTATGGCAGCGTCGACGGCGCGGTGAACTTTTCCGTCGGGCATTACCTCGCCGCGGCCGGTGCGGCCTTGGCGGACGCCTGGGAGGCGGACCGCCTGCCGATCGTCGTCGGCGGCACCGGGCTCTATTTCATGGGGCTGACCGAGGGCCTGTCCGAGATCCCGCCGGTGCCCGACGCGATCCGCGCCGCGGTGCGGGCCGAGGCGGAGGGGCGCGGGACGCCCGAGCTGCACGCCGCCCTCGCGGCCCGCGATCCCGCGGGCGCCGCCCGGCTCGACCCCCACGACCGCCTGCGGGTGCTGCGCGCGCTCGAGGTGCTGACCGCCACGGGCCGGCCGATCGCCGCCTTCCAGGCCGCCCGCCGGCCGGGTCCCCTCACCGGCCTGCCCTGCATCAAGCTCTTCCTCACGCCGGATCGAGACGCGTTGCGGGCCCGGATCGATGCCCGCTTCCTCGCCATGATGGCGGCCGGCGCCCTCGACGAGGTGGAGGCGCTGGCCGCCCGCGACCTCGACCCGATGCTGCCGGTGATGCGCGCCCATGGTGTGCCGGGGCTGATCGCGCATCTGCGCGGCGACCTCCCGTATGACGAGGCGGTGGCGCGGGGCCAGGCCGATACGCGCCGCTACGCCAAGCGGCAGGTGACGTGGTTCCGCCACCAGGCCGGGCCGGACTGGACCTGGCTGGCGCCGGAGGCGGCGATGGCCGGGGTCGAGGCGGGGATATGGGACGGGCCCGCGTGACGGCGGCCCCCGCTCATACGCTTTCCGATTGATCGCTTCGCGATGCGGAAAGCGGCTTCGCTCAGGCGCCGCGCTGGCTGGTGATACGAGATCCGGAAGTCATCTTCCGGATCTCGTATCAC
>NZ_JTHF01000405.1 GCF_001043895.1 Methylobacterium indicum | reverse complement strand
CCCGGCGACCCGAAACCCCGCCCCCACCGCCACCCGCCTCACCGAGGCCGCCATGACGGCGGCCTCCGAGCGGATCGACTCGGCGACCCGCCTCGGCCTCCTGGCCGGGGCCGCCATGCTGCTCAGCCTGCTCGGCGCCGCGATCCTGCTGATGCTCAACATCCAGCGGCCCCTCTCGCGCCTCGTCGCCGTGCTCGAGCGCATGGCCGCCGGCGAGATCGACGCCACCATCGCCGAGGCCCGCCGCAACGACGAGATCGGCGCCCTCGGCCGCGCCGTCGAGAGCATCAAGGCGATGGTCGCCCGCAAGGCCGCCGAGGACCTGGAACGCCGCCAGATCGCCGATGCGGCCGCCGCCGCCGCCCGCCAGACCGCCATGACCGAACTGGCCGACGGCTTCGAGACCGCGGTCGGCGGCATCGTCGGCGCGGTCTCGTCCTCGGCCTCCGAGCTTCAGCTCACCGCCCAGTCGATGACCGCCACCGCCACCCAGACGGCGGCGCAATCGACCAGCGTCGCGGCGGCGGCCGAGGAGGCGGCGACGAATGTCGGCACGGTGGCGGCGGCGGCCGAAGAACTCGGCGCGTCGATCTCGGAGATCGGCCGCCAGGTCGCCGGCTCGGCGCAGCTCGCCCAGAAGGCGGTGTCGGAGGCCGACCACACGACGCAGTTCGTGCAGGCGCTCGGCCAGACCTCGGCGAAGATCGGCGACATGGTCGGGCTGATCTCGAACATCGCGAG
>NZ_JTHF01000404.1 GCF_001043895.1 Methylobacterium indicum | reverse complement strand
CACCATGCCCGCCCGTTCCCTGCCTGCCGATTCCCCGCCCGCCCCGCCCGCCTCCGGCATGCGCGACGCCCTGAGGCTCCAGGCCGAGGTCGTCGGCGCCCTGATCCTGCGCGACACCCATATCCGCTTCGGGCGCACGCGGCTCGGCTACCTGTGGGTCCTGATCGAGCCCATCGCCCACGCGGTCGGCCTCTCGCTCGTGCACTACGCCCTGGGCCGGCGCTCGCCCCTGGGCGGCAGCATGGCCCTGTTCTTCATGACCGGGCTGCTGCCGTTCTTCCTCTGGAGCAAGGTCTCCTCCCGCCTCGTCTCGGCCTTCACCTCCGACCGGCCGCTCCTCAACGTGCCGGTGGTGACGCATCTCGACATCCTGATCGCCCGCGCGCTCCTCGAAGGCGCGACCTGGCTCGTGGTCTCGAGCATCCTGATCGCGCTGCTCGTCGCCATCGGCTTCGGCCCCTGGCCGGACGACCTCGGCTCGCTCTGCGGCGCCATCGGCGCGCTGTTCCTGCTCGCCGTCGGGGTCGGGATGATCAACGCGACGATGAGCGCGCTGCTGCAATCCTGGCACAACGTCTTCGGCATCGTCACCCGGCCGCTCTACCTGTCCTCCGGCATCTTCTACCTCGTCGACCAGGTGCCGGCGACGGCGCAGCGCTTCCTGGTCTGGAATCCGCTGGTCCACGGCATCGAGTGGGTGCGGATGTCCTTCTACCCGTCCTACGGCGCCGTCACCCTGGACAAGGCCTACCTCGTCCAGTGCGCCGTCGTCGCGTTCGTGCTCGGCCTCGCCCTGGAGCGGCTGGGCCGCAGGAAGGCGGAGGCGATATGATCCTGTTCGACGACGTCTCGAAGAGCTACCGCACGGCGCTCGGCCTCAAGCGCATCCTGCACGGGTTCGACGGGGGCCTGCCCACCGACATGAACCTCGGCATCCTCGGCCGGAACGGTTCGGGCAAGACCGCCCTGATGCGGATGCTGGCGGGCTCGGAGCTGCCCGATCGCGGGCGAATCTACCGCGACGCCCGGGTGTCGTTCCCGGTCGGCCATTCCATCGGCGTCAGCACGATGATGACCGGGCGGGAGAACGTCGCCTTCATCGCCCGGGCCTACGGCGAGGAGGTCGGCCGGGTGGTCGATTTCGTCGACGACTTCGCCGAGCTCGGCGTCTACCTCGACGAGCCGATGCGCAACTATTCCAACGGGATGCGGGCGCGGCTGTACTTCAGCCTGTGCATGGCGATCGATTTCGACGTCTACCTGGTGGACGAGGTCACGGCGGCCGGCGACGTCGAGTTCAAGCGCAAGTGCAATCAGCTCTTCGCCGAGCGTCGGCGCACGGCGCGGATCATCATGACCTCGAACAACGTCAAGATGATCCGCCAGTATTGCGACCGGGGGGCGATCCTCGACGGCGGCCGGATCCTGATGTTCGACCGGATCGAGGACGCGATCGCCGTCTACCAGAATCAGATCTACCGCACCGAGATCGAGGGATCCGGGCTGCGGATGGCGGAGGTGTCATGAGCGACCCGTCACGACAGGCTGGCCCGCGGATCTCGCCGCTGCTCAGCGTCCTCAAGCAGCGCCGGCCGGTCCCGGCCGGGATCGCGCCCCTCGATCCCGAGGACGAGGAGGAGCCGGCCGAGCGCCGGCCGCGGCTGCGCGAGGTCAAGGGCGGCGAGGCGAGGGGGGGCGAGTCCGGCGCCGAGGCACCGGCCCTGCTGCGGGTCGCCGAGGCGCCGTCCGTCCTGCCGATGCCGGCCCCGATCCCGCCCCTGTCGGGCGAGGCCGCCGCCCGGCTCGAGGAGCGGCGCCGGGCGCGGCGGCGGGGCCGGCGCGGCGTGGTCGCCTCGTTCCTGGTGATGGTGGCCCTGCCGGTGCTGGCGGCGGCGATCTACTACCTGTTCCTCGCGAGCGACCAGTACGTCTCCGAGGTCAAGTTCGCGGTGCGCGCCGTCGAGCGCAACACCGGCCACGACGCCATCAACGTGGTCAACGGCCCGCCGAACGCGGTGGCGGGCAACACCGACTCGTTCATCCTCGCCGACTACGTGACCACCCGGCAGTTCGTCGACGAGGTCGACCGCCAGCTCGACCTGCGCCGGATCTTCTCGGATCCCGCCGCCGACTTCTGGTCCCGGTTCGACCCGAAGGCCCCGGTCGAGGCGCTGGTCAACCATTGGCGCTCGGTGGTGGTGTCGCGCTACGACCTCTCGACCGGCATCCTGACCGTCAAGGTGCGGGCCTACACCGCGCAGGACAGCGTCCGCCTCGCCGAGGCGGTGCTCGAAGGCTCGGAACGCCTCGCCAACGAGATGACCGAGCGCGGCCGGCGCGACTTCGTGCGCTTTGCCGAGGCGGAGCTCGTCCGGGCCGAAGCCCGGCTCGGGAATGCCCGCAAGGCGCTGGGCGACTTCCGCCGGCAGGAGGGGACCTTCGACCCGGTCAGGCTCGCCACCAGCAACGCCGACCTCCTGGCGAAGCTGCGCTCCGACCTGTCCTCGATGCAGGCCGAGGCGACCGCGCTCGCGAGCGCCCTGCAGCCGAACGCCCCGGTGCTCCAGGCCCTCACGAGCCGCATCAGGGCGACCGAGCGGCAGCTGCGCCTGGTCGAGGCCGAGGGCCGGCGCGAGGGCGGCGGCGAGGGCACCGACATGGGCAGCCTCGTCTCCCGCTACGCCGCGCTCGAGGCCGAGCAGGGCTTCGCCGAGAAGAGCTACGGCGTCGCGGTCGAGGCCCTGCGCAGCGCCCGCAGCCTCGCCGACCGGCAGCAGGTCTACCTCGCCACCTTCGCCCGCCCGGCCCTGGCCGAGAGCGCGCAGTATCCGAGCCGCCCGGCCGCCATCGCGCTGGTCGCCGGCTTCGCCCTGCTGGCCTGGCTCACCGCCCTGCTCATCGTCCTCGGCATCCGCGACCATCTGCGGTGACGGGGCCCCGGCCCGCCCGGCGGCCGGATCCGGCGAACGACCCGGCCCGCGGGGAGCGGGCCGGACGGGATGGAACCAGACGGCGCGAACCGACAGCCGTCGTCAGGAAGGCTCGGATCATGATCTTCGTTCAGCGCGACGGCACAACGGGCAACCTGGCCTTCACGGGCGATCGCGCCCGCATCCTCGACGCGAACGGCAACGTCGTCATCGACTGGACCGCCGGCGGCACCCTGCGGGACATCCCGCAGGGCGACGGCTACACCGTCCAGATCCAGACCGGATCGACGGTGAGGTCGGACCGGCTGGCGGTCGGCGCCGTGGTGTTCACCATCGGCCAGTCGAACATCGAGCGCTGGTTCAACACCCCGACCGCGGTGCCGGACGGCAATGCCAGCACCTACATGATGGAGGCGGACGGCTCGATCAGCCCGCAGATCGACGGCGGCGCCTCGACCTATTTCGCCAATTCCTACGCCGCCGCGACCGGCGTGCCGGTGCTGATCGTCGCCGCCGCCAAGGGCGGCACCGCGCTGACCCGGGAGGCCGACAAGGGCAACGGCTACTGGCTCGATACCTCGGCAGGCTCGCTCTACAGCAAGGCGCTGTCGCTGCTGTCGGCCGTCGGCGGGTCGGCGGAGGTCGTCCTGTGGGCGCAGGGCGAGACCGACGCCTCGGGGGGCATCGGCACCGCCGCCTACGCCCAGGCGCTGACGACCTTCATGACCCGGGTGCTGGGCGATTTCGGCGTCGACCGGGTGCTGATCCAGGAGCTCGGCCCCCGCGGCAGCAACGACGGCAAGTACGACGCGGTCCGCCTCGCCCAGCATC
>NZ_JTHF01000403.1 GCF_001043895.1 Methylobacterium indicum | reverse complement strand
CGCCGCCGGCCGGCCCGGGCCGACGAGTGACCGGCTCGGCCACCACCCCGATCGGGTCGCCGCCGAGCCGCGTGCCCGCCAGGCTCTTCACCTGAGCTTCCGCGACGGCCTGGATCCGGCGCCGGTCGTAGGCACTGACCTGCATGTCGGAGACGACGGCGAGCGCCGTGGAGTCGGCGATGGCCTGGAGTTGCTGCTTGCGAACGAGCCAGGTCGCGTAGTCGACCGCGACCCCGATGCTGGCCAACAAGACAGGCAAGACGACTGCGAAGATGATCGCCACGCTGGCATCATCATCTCCCGAAAATCGCCGGAGCTTCCCGCGATGCCCAAACGAATGCTCATGCGCTTTCATTATTCTATGACGTTGGGTCATCAATCATAAAGAATATATTAATGCGATTGTTGAAAGCCGGAATCCGTGATGATTTGCCTGTTTGTGCATCTTTTCGGGCCTGCCGCGCCGCGGTGTTTTGGAAGCCCATTGCCAATTCCTCCCAATTCCCGCGACGTCGCCTCGCGTGGGGCGGCTGCCGCTGCGGGATCGCGGCCCCGTCGCGGGTGCGCGCACGGGCCGACAGACGTGCGGCCTCGGCATCCCGACGA
>NZ_JTHF01000402.1 GCF_001043895.1 Methylobacterium indicum | reverse complement strand
CGAGAGCTGCGGCGATTTCCGCAACGGCGGCAGGGTCAACAGGGCGTCGAGGGCAGCGTGGATGTTCTCGCTTCCGATCGCTTCCCGATCCATCGTCCGTTCCCGCCGCCTTCCACCCCGATGACGGGTCCGGCCAGGTTCGTCACGCAACGCGGTCTAGTCCCGCCACGCTCCAAGTATCTGGCCGGTGACGCGACGCTGTGCGTCGTCTGCCCCGTTACGTCTTAAGGTGATACGGCAGACGGCCACAGTGTCAAGCGACCAAGGCAACCGCGCGATTGACGATGGGTCACGAGCCTCAAATCGACCCACAACCTTCGTCTAAGAACCGCCGGCCATCCGCGGCTGGCTTTACGACGGACAACAGATCGATCGAAAAAATAAGAACGGCCTGAGCTATCGATGATCGTGGAATTGATTATTGTAAGGACCGCCACAGCATCGGTGCGGGGACGGGTCAGGATATTGACCGGCATGACTGATCAATTGCCAGATCATCCCGTGGACGCTCGCGATACCGGGAATCGGATGGCCACCGCCGCGGTCCGCCATCCGCCTCCGCCCCGGTCACCGCGCGGGCACGGCGACGATCCGCCGGCCGGGCTCACTCCGCGAGCAACCGCGCCCCGACCACCGCC
>NZ_JTHF01000401.1 GCF_001043895.1 Methylobacterium indicum | reverse complement strand
CCGGCCGCCGCGGCGCCGAGGTCGTCGCCGTTGAGGTCCCAGCCGCCGAAGACCAGATCCTTGTACCCGACCATCCCGGCCACGGCGTGTCCCGCAAGGGGCAATCCATCGAGACGGTTCGAGCCGGACTTGATCATTTCGATACCGGCGATGGCGGTGGTGGCGACGGCCCCCCCCATCCCGACGAAAGCGACGCCGACGCGCCGACCGGGCTGAATGCTCATCGGTAGGGATTGTCCTCTCTCAGACCCGCGGACCCCGGGCGGGGCGGTGGGGCAATCGTTCGCCCGCTCCGCGTGGCGACTGGAAATGCCCCGGGGAGTATTTGGTTCCGTGGTCGCACACGATTTTCTCGCGTCCCCGAGGTCGCAACCCTCTCGCTCGCAAGTCGCACTGTCAGTCCCTGGACGGGCCGACCGGGGGGCCGCGTCGCAAAATGGCCCCAGAGCCTGCCCCGGCCTCGTCCCATTCTGGACACACCGGCCGGCCAGAGGTGCCCCCGAGCGAAGCACGGCGCGGCTCCG
>NZ_JTHF01000400.1 GCF_001043895.1 Methylobacterium indicum | reverse complement strand
CGCGCTCGGCGGTTATGGCGGTGGCGGCGCCTACGGGGGCTACGGCGGCGGGTTCGAGACGGGCTATGCCGGCGGCGGCGCCGGGATGCGGCGCGACGCCATCGGCATCGTCGCGGACGAGGCCAATAACAGCCTCGTCATCTCGGCCACGCGCAACCAGTACGACAAGATCCTGCGCATCCTCGGCCGCCTCGACGCGATGCCGACCCAGGTTCTGCTCGAGACCGTGATCGCCGAGGTCACGCTCAACGACAACCTCGCCTTCGGCGTGCAGTGGTTCCTCAAGCAGCAGGGCAGCCGCTTCAACCTCGCCAGCGCCGATACCAGCAAGGCCTCGGCGACGAGCGGCACCGCCGGGCTGATCACCTCGGCGATCCGCGGCGTGCCGGGCTTCAACTACCTGCTCGCCGGTTCCGACTTCAACGTGGTGCTCAACGCGCTGCAGGGCGTGACGCGGGTCAACGTGATCTCGTCGCCCAACATCACGGTGCTCGACAACCGCACCGCCAAGCTCCAGGTCGGCGATCAGGTGCCGATCATCAAGCAATCGGGCCAGAGCGCCCTGACCGCCGGCGCCCCGATCCTCAACCAGATCGAGATGAAGGATACCGGCGTGATCCTCTCGGTCACGCCGCGGGTGAACAAGAACGGCCTCGTCGTCCTCGACATCAACCAGGAGGTCAGCGACGTCGTCCCGACCACGACCTCGGCGATCGACTCGCCGACGATCCGCCAGCGCCGGGTCGCGACCAGCGTCGCGGTGAGCGACGGCCACAGCCTCGCCATCGGCGGCATGGTGCAGGAGAAGGCGCAGATCACCAACGAGAACCTGCCGGTCCTGAGCGAGCTGCCGGTGATCGGCCCGGCCTTCCGCAACCGCATCGACCAGCGGGTGCGCACCGAGCTCCTGGTGTTCATCCGTCCGCGGGTGATCCGCGGCACCGTCGAGGCCGATCGCATCGCCGAGGATTTCCGCCAGCAGTTCCGCACCATGATGCCGGTGCGCCCGGTCCTGCCGCCCCCGCCCCTGCCGGCGGCCTACGAGGGCCAGCAGGGGATTTTGCGGCGGATGCTGGACTGAGGCCGGCCGGATCGAAACGGCTCGGGTCCCCGCGCCCGCGACCGCGAGGGCCGGCTCACCGCCGCAGGGCCGGCTCCGCTTCCGCCACCGGCCGGGCGCCGACCGGCCGCAGCGTCGCGGCGGGTCCCAGGAAGGTCGCGACGTAGCGGCGCTCGCCCTGGATCACCGTCACCCGGTCGCTGCCGACCTCCGCGATCCGCCAATCCCCTCTGCCCTCGCCGCGGGCGAGCCAGGCCCGGCTGCCGCTGCCGTCGTCGATCAGCGCCCGCGCGGTCGGCCCGTCGAGGAGGATGCCGCGCACCACCAGGACCGGCCGCGGCGGGTCGCCGTCGAGGATGTCGCGGGGCCCCCGGGCGGTCCAGGGGCGCCGGCCGGGATCGAAGAGCGGGCGCCGCAGGGCCGTCTCGTCCGGGGGCGGCGGCGCGGCCGGGGCGTGCCGCGGCGCGGGCGCCGGCCCGCCATCGACCGGCCAGGCGAAGGCGGCGAGCATCAGGCCGGCCGACAGTCCGCAGGCGAGGCGGGCCCTGAGCCCGGTCGCGGCGAGCGCGGTCCGGACCGTCCGGAGGGCCGGCATCACGGCGTCCCTCCCGGGCCGGTCCGGCCGGTCGTCGGCGCGGGCAGCAGCACGCCCCGGGCCGTCAGGTTGAGGCGCATCACCGTGGCCCGGCCGATCTCGGAATCGGCCGGGCGCTCGACGCTCAGCACGGCCTCCTCGGGAACGATCAGGGGCGCTTCGCTCTCGAGGGCCGCCAGCAGCCCGTGCAGGCCCTCCGCGGTACCGCGCAGGGATGCCGAGAGGCGCGGCAGGGTCGGGCGGG
>NZ_JTHF01000040.1 GCF_001043895.1 Methylobacterium indicum | reverse complement strand
ATCCTGTCCCCGCAACCAAACACCACACGAAAAACCCCGCTCGGCGTCGCGCCGGCGGGGTTTTTCGTATTTCGGTCTTCGCGTGCCGTCCTCCCCCGACTTCGGTAACTGGTGTGGGCAACTGGACCAGCATGAACGTGTCGAACTGGCCGTAGGAAGTAGGCCGTTTCATCTTTATCTCCGCCGCGTGCCTTACGAGCTTGGTCCAGCGGGACGCCGCCGGTGCAGGGGATGATCGCACTGGGCCTCGCCCTCGCGCCGAGCGGCCGCCTGACCCCCAAAGACTGGAAGGATCGTCGCCCGTGCGCTTCACCGGCCTCTCCGCCTTTCCGATCACGCCGATAGAGGCCGACGGCCGCGTCGATCTTCCGGCCCTGCGCCGGCTCGTCGCCCGCCTGTGCGCCGCGGATGTCGACTCGATCGGGCTCCTCGGCAGCACCGGTTCCTATCCCTACCTCCCACGGGAGGAGCGCCGCCGGGCGCTCGAGGCTGCCATCGACGAGGCGGGGGGCCGCGTGCCGATCCTGGTCGGCGTCGGCGCCCTGCGGACCGACGAGGCGGTGCGGCTGGCGCAGGACGCCGAGGCTGCCGGCGCCGCGGCCGGTCTGCTCGCCGCCGTTTCCTATACCCCGCTCACCCAGGACGAGGTGTTCGAGCACGTCGCGACGGTGGCGCGCGCGAGCGGGCTCCCGCTCTGCCTGTACGACAATCCCTCGACCACGCATTTCCGGTTCGAGCCGGATCTCGTCATCCGGTTGAGCCGCCTGCCGGGTATCGTCGCGGTGAAGAGCCCGGGGATGGAACCGCAGGCGGTCGCCGCGCATCTCGCGGCGTTGCGGGACGCCGTGCCGGCAGAGTTCTCCCTCGGCTATAGCGGCGACTGGACCGTCACCGAGGCGCTGCTCGCCGGTGCCGATGCCTGGTACAGCGTCGTCGCCGGGCTGTTTCCGCAGGTCGCCACCGACATCCTGCGCGCCGCGCGAGCCGGCGACGCGGACGAGGCGCGCCGGTTGAACGCCCGGCTCGAACCGCTCTGGGCGCTGTTCCGGCAGCATTCGAGCCTGCGGGTGATGTATGCCTGTGCGAATCGGCTCGAACTCTGCCACACCGCACCGCCGCGGCCGATCCTGCCCCTCGGCGCAGAGGTGCAGGCCCAGGTGGCCGCGGTGATCCGGACGCTCGACCTGCGTTAGAGATCACGCTTCCTCGAAGGCGGCGCGGGCTTCCGGCAAGTCCCAGATCCGCTCGATCGCGGCGGCGCCCTCGCGGGTGATCGCCGTCTCGTCGCCGGCGAGGTAGCGGCCCTCGTCCACGAGGACCCGACCGTCGACCATCACCTGGGCGATGTCGGCGCGGTTGGCGAGCGCCACCAGCGCGCGGACGGGGTCGTGCAGCGGCTGGAGGTGCGGGTGGGTCATGTCCACCACCGTGAGGTCGGCGGTGGCGCCGGGCGCGAGCACGCCGAGGTCGGGCCGCTTGATGGCGGCGGCCGCCTGCCCCGTCACGGCATCGACGAGGGTCGGCGAATCCGCCACCTCGGCCCGGCCCGCGGCGATCTTCGAGATCAGCGAGGCCGCGTTGAGCTCGCCCAGGAGGTCCATGTTGTAGCCGTCGGTGCCGACGAGCGTGCGCAGGCCGTGGGCGGCGAAGCGGCCGAACGCGGCGGTGCGGCCGGCCCGGGCGAAGACCCGCGGGCAGTTCAGCACCGTGGCGCCGCGGGCGGCCATCAGGCGCAGGTCGTCGTCGCTGCTGGCGATGCAGTGGGCGGCGAGCAGGTCCGGTGCCAGCAGGCCGAGCCGGTCGAGATATTCGGCCGGGCTGCGCCCGTCGTGGCGGGCGCGGATGGTCGCCACCTCGTCGTCGCTCTGGGCGAGGTGGGTGGTGATCGGGACGTCGAGTTCCCGCGCCCGGGCGGCGCAGGCGCGCAGGAGGTCCGGGCCGCAGGTGTCGGTGGCGTGCGGGCTCATGGCCAGCCGAATGCGCCCGTCCGCCCTGCCCTCCCAGCGGGCGTACAAGGCGTTCCAGGCGGCGAGATCGGCTTCGCCGTCGTCGCCGGCATACGACACGCGTCCATCCGCGCCGGCCTTGGCATCGGCGGTCGAGAAGAGGTAGGGCGCGCCGTAGAAGCGCAGGCCCATCTCCTCGGCGGCCTCGAACATCTCCGGCAGCCCGTTGCGGAACGGCTCCATCACCGTGGTGGCACCGCCCTTCAGGAGCTGCAGGATGCCGAGCTGCGCGACGGCGAGGCGCTCCCGCGGGTTCAGGACCATCAGCGCCGTCTTCGAGAGCGGCAGCAGCACCGTGTAGACGATGCTTCTGCCGCCTTTCCGTCCCCGCCCGTCCTCGGTGTGCGAGCGGGCGATCGCTTCGCTGAAGCAGTGATTGTGCAGGTTCATGAGGCCCGGGAGCACCAGGCGGCCCGGCCGGTCGAACGTCACGTCGGCGGCCGGCCGGCTCGCCGTGATCGCGGCGATGCGGTTGCCCTCCACCAGCACCCAGCGGTCGCGCTCGATTCGCGGCAGCCCGTCCCGGCGGATGAGGAGCCAGGACCCGAAGATCGCCGTCGTCGTCACGCCGCCCTCTCGTGGGTCAAAAAGTTCTCGGCGATGGCTGCGCCGGTGGTGATCCAGAGGTCGGGGCAGTCCTTCGCGTAGGTCAGGAACTCGCGCAGCAGCCGCAGGCGCATCGGCCGGCCGCTGCATTGCGGGTGCAGCACCGTCGTCACCATCGCGCCCCAGTCGCGCACCTCGTCGAGTTCGTCCTTCCACAGCGACAGGACGTGCTCCTTGGGGAAGATCGAGCGCGGGCTGAAGCGGGTCGAGAGGCCGTGCATCCAGTCGTCGTAGCTCGCCGTCACCGGCAGCTCGATCGGGCCGGGGCGACCATCCGAGAGGACGTGCCGGTAGGGCCGGACGTCGTCGCGGAACGACGAGGTGTAGACGATGCCGTGCTTCACCAGGATCTGGCGCAGGCCCTCGGTGAACTCGCCGTAGGGGGCGCGGTAGCCCGTCGGCACCACGCCGAGGCGCCGCTTCAGGGTCTCGAAGCCGCGCTCCACCTCCTCCTCGATGAAGGGCGCACCGGGATCGGGCATCAGGTGGTGGTAGCCGTGATGGCCGATCTCGTGGCCGCCCCTCAGAATCGCCTCCGCCATCGCCGGATAGGCGTCGACCGCCCAGCCGGTGATGAAGAACGTGCCCTTGAGGCCGAGCTGGTCGAGGAGTTCGAGCAGCTTCGGCGTCCCGACCCGGGCCTCGTAGGCGCCGTAGCTCATGGTGACGAGGCGCTCGGCATGGGCCGCATCCTTGCTGGTCCAGGCGCTCTCCGCATCGACGTCGAAGGAGAGGAACATCGCGGAGCGGTAGGGCGCGGGCCAGGAATAGTCCGGCGCCGGCGGGGCGAGGTTGGCGGGGGCGACCGGGATGCTGTCGAGGGCGGCGCGGTTCATGGGGGGCTTTCGCGGTTGGGCGGTCGGGACCTGCGGATCTCCCGAGCACCGATTTCGACACGCTCGCGCTCTCCCCTCTCCCACTCGGGAGAGGAGATCCCGCGATGATTCCTGAAGCGACGGCGATCGATGCGCGTCGCTACTTCCCGCCGTTGATCACCGCCTTGTCGACGCCGTTCTCGGTGAGCTTCCACTTCTCGAGCAGCGCCTTGTAGGTCCCGTCGGCGATCAGCGCGTTGAGGGCGCCGGCCAGGGCCTGCTGCAGGCCGGCCTCCTTCACGGGAACCGCGATGCCGGTATATTGCAGGGCGATCGGGGCGCCGAGCGCCATGTAGGTGTTGGGCTCCAGCCCCATCACGTAGGGCAGCGTCTCGTTGCCCTGGACGGCGGCGTCGATGCGGCCCTGCTTGAGCTGGGTGCGGGCGTCGGCCGAGCCCTCGGTGCCGACGAACACCACCGGGTTGTCCTTGCAGTTCTGCTCGCTCCAGGCGGCGATCTCGCGCGGGAACGAGGTGCGCCGGCTCGCCCCCGCCTTCTTGCCGCACAAGGACGCCATGTCCTTGAACTCGCCCTCGCGGGCCTTGCGGACGAAGAATTGCGGGCCGCTGCGCAGGTAATCGACGAAGGTCGCGGTCTCGTGGCGCGTCGCGAGGTCGGTCATGCCCGACAGGATCACGTCGACCCGGCCGGTGCTCAAAGCCGGCATCATCTGGTCGAAGCTCGTCTCCTGCCAGGCGAACGTCACCCCGAGCTTCTTTGCCAGGGCGTCGCCGAGATCGACGTCGAAGCCCGTGAGCTGGCCGGTCGCCGGGTCCTTGAACTCCATCGGCGGGTAGTTCGGGACGATCGCGACCTTGATCGTGCCGCTCTTGGCGATCTCCGGCGGCAGGGCGGCTTTCGGCGCGTCCTGCGCCGCGGCCACCGTGGCGGACAGACTCATGAGACCGATCGCGATCAGGCGCTTCACCAAAACCTCCTCGTGCATTCTCGAAACAAAGGTCAGCCGATCACCGCCGAGAGGAAGCTGCGGGTGCGGGCCTCGCGCGGGCCGCCCAGAACTTCCGCCGGCGTGCCCGCCTCGACGATGCCGCCCTGGTCCATGTAGACGACGGTATCGGCGACCTCGCGGGCGAAACCCAACTCGTGGGTGACCACCATCATGGTCATGCCGGAGCGGGCGAGTTCGCGCATCACCGCCAGCACCTCGCCGACGAGCTCCGGGTCGAGGGCCGAGGTCGGCTCGTCGAACAGCATCAGCTGCGGCTTCATGGCGAGCGCCCGGGCGATGGCGACCCGCTGCTGCTGCCCGCCCGAGAGCTGCGACGGGTAATTGCCCGCCTTGGCGGCGAGGCCGACGCGGGCGAGCAGGGCCACCGCCTCGTCCCGCACCTCCGCCGGCCGGCGGCCCTGGACCTGGATCGGGCCCTCGGTGACGTTCTCGAGCGCCGTCTTGTGCGGGAAGAGGTTGAAGCGCTGGAAGACCATGCCGGTTTTGAGGCGCTGGCGCGCCACCTCGCGCTCGCTCAGGGCGTGGAGCCGGCCGCCGGATTCGCGCATGCCCAGAAGCTCGCCGTCGAGCCAGATGCCGCCGGAATCGATCGGGGTGAGCTGGTTGACGCAGCGCAGCAGCGTGGTCTTGCCGGAGCCCGAGGCCCCGATGAGGCACATCACCTCGCCGGAGCGGACGTCGAGGGAGACGTCGTCGAGGGCCTTGAACGTGCCGAAGCTCTTCGACACGCGGCGGAAGGCGACCAGGGGCTGCGCGGTCATCGGCCGGTCCTCGCGGCGCCCCGGGCGAAGCGGCGCTCCAGCAGCATCTGCAGCGGCGTCAGGATCGAGACCACCAGCAGGTACCAGAGGCCGGCGACGATCAGCAGTTCGATGACCCGGGAATTGGCGTAGTAGATGTTCTCGGCGGCGTGCAGCACCTCCGGGTACTGGATCACGCTGGCGAGCGAGGTCGCCTTGACGAGGCCGATGAACTCGTTGCCGAGCGGCGGCAGCACCACCCGCATCGCCTGGGGCAGGATGATGCGGACGAGCGCCTTCAGCCGCCCCATGCCGATCGCCTGCGCGGCCTCGTACTGCCCGGCATCGACCGAGAGCAGGCCGGCGCGCATCACCTCCGAGGTGTAGGCGCCCTGGTTGATGCCGAGGCCGAGCAGCGCGGCGAGGAACGGCGTCATCAGCTCGACCGACTTCGCCGACCACAGGCCGGGGATGCCGATGACGGGAAAAACCAGCGCCAGGTTGAACCACAGGAGCAGCTGCAGGATCAGCGGCGTGCCGCGAAACAGCCAGGTGTAGCCGGCCGCCACCCCCTTCAGGACCGGGTTCGGCGAGAGCCGCATCACCGCGACGACGAGGCCGAGCACGATGCCGAGGCTCATCGCCAGCACGGCCATCACCAGGGTGTTGACGATGCCGTGCAGGATCACCGGCACGGTGAGGAAGCGGCCGACATAGGCCCACTCGATCTGGCCTTCCGCGAAGGCGCGCCCGACGAGGGCGAGGACGACGAGGATCAGGCCGGCGGCGATCCAGCGGCCCCAATGCGTCCGTCGGGCGGTCGGCAGGCCGGTGAGATCGGGAAAGCCCTCGGCGAGGGCGCGTCCGCTGCTCATGGATCCCTCGTTCGTGGGGAAGGGTCGTGCGCTCAGGCGGCGGTGGACGCCGCCCGCGGCGGCTCGATCACGCCGGCGCGCTCGGTGATCGGCCCGTACTGCGCCGGCTGCCGGTGCTGGCCGAAGTTGAACATCTTGTCCTTGCCCTGCCGGCAGCGGTCAAGGTCGCACAAGGCCGTCACGACCTCGTCCCCCAGGGTCTGCGCCTGCGCGACGATCCGCCCATCGGGATCGACGATGCAGGAGCCGCCGATCAGGCCGGAACCGTCCTCGTCCCCGGCCTTGGCCACCGCTACCGCCCAGGTGGCGTTCATGTAGGCGTTGGCCTGGGCGACCAGCGTCGAGTGGAAGGTGCGCAGGGACGCGTCCTCGCTCGTGCCGCCGTTGGGGTCGTAGGCCGCCGAGTTGTAGCCGACGCAGACGAGCTCGACCCCCTGCAGCCCCAGAACCCGCCAGGCCTCGGGCCAGCGCCGGTCGTTGCAGATCATCATGCCGAGGATCGCCCCGCCCCAGGCCTCGCCGGCCCGGAAGGCCGGGAAACCCGTGTCGCCATACGAGAAGTAGCGCTTCTCGAGCTGCTGGAAGCGCGCGCCCGGTCGCGGCTCGACCGAACCCGGCAGGTGCACCTTGCGGTAGCGACCGAGGATAGACCCGTCCGGCTGGACGAGGAGGCTGCTGTTGAAGCGCTGCCCGTCCGGGGTCAGCTCGGCATAGCCGATGTTGAACCCGACCCCGAGTTCCCGGGCGCGGTCGAACAGCGGCTGCACTGCCGGGTTGGGCATCGCGCGCTCGAAATACCGGTCGAGGTCGTCCCCTTCGAGGAGCCAGCGCGGGAAGAACGTCGTGAAGGCGAGTTCGGGAAACACCACGAGGGTCGCGCCGCGTCCCGCCGCGTCCTCGAGCAGGTGGATCAGCCGGTCGAGGGTGTGGGCGCGGGAATCGGCGCGCGGGGTCGGCCCCATCTGCGCGGCCGCAACGGTGACGATACGGGACATCATGACCTCGAAATGGGCATAATGCCGATTCAGGGAGCATTATGCGGTGGCAATCCACCTCGTTGGTCCGATCATGCACAAGGCTTGATCGATCCACAATCCTCTCATCTATGATAAATACCGTCAGACTATAATGTGGAGTGATGATGAACCTGCGGCAGCTGGAGATCCTGCGGGCGGTGGTCCGGCACCGCACTACCCTGGCAGCGGCCGAGGAACTGGCGGTGTCGCAGCCGGCCGTCAGCAACGCCCTCAAGGCGATGGAGGCGCAGGCCGGCTTCCCGCTCTTTGACCGCATCAACAACCGGCTGTTTCCGACCGCCGAGGCGATGACGCTCTACAAGGAGAGCGAGGCGATCTTCGCGCTCCACGCCAAGCTGGAGGGCCGTCTGCGCGACCTGCGCGAGAACCGGCACGGGCACCTCGCCCTCGTGGCGACGCCGCCTCTGGCCTACGGCCTGCTGCCGCGGGTGCTCGCCGCCTTCATGCGCGGGCGGCCCCAGACGCGGCTGTTCTTCGACGTGCGCCGCTACGAGGGCGTGGTCGAGGGCGTGACCAGCCGGGTCGCCGAGCTCGGTTTCGCGCTCGGCCTGTCGAACCATGTCGGCATCGCCCACGAGGTGGTGCACCGGGGCGAGATGGTCTGCGTGATGGCGCCCGATCATCCGCTGAGCGAGCGCGACGCCGTCACGCCCGCCGATCTCGCGCGCCATCCCTTCATCGGGCTGGAGCGCGGCACCCGCCTCGGCGAGGCGGTGCGCGACAGCTTCGCGCGGGAGGGCGTGCCGTTCGCCGCCGCCGTGGAGGTCCGCTACTGCAACACCGCCTGCGTGCTCGCCGGAGCCGGCGTCGGCGTCGCGGTGGTCGACCCGTTCTCGCCCTCGCAGGGCGGCGCGCATCCGGTGGTCGTCCGCCCCTTCGTGCCCGTGACCCCGGTCGAGGCCTTCATGCTGTGGTCGGAGGCCGAGCCGCTGTCGCGCCTGGCGCGGGCCTTCCTGGCGGAGGTGCGGGCGGCGCGGGTCGGGCCGGTGGAGGGCGACCCGGCCTCGGGATGAGCGGCTCGCTCTCGGTCATCCCAGGTAGCCCCTTTGCCCCTTGGCCCCGCCGTTGCATTCCCGGCGGGTCCGTGGCTGATACCGCCGGCATTTCTTCGGCTTCGACAAGGAACACCCCTGCGCCATGGCATGGACGGGCTCGTCACGCGCGGTCGGTTCCGAGCGATGACCCTTCGACCCCAGACCCCGCTCGACCCGCGCGTCGGCGCGCTCCTCGCCGAGATCGGCGCCCAAGGTGGCGCCCTGCGCCGCGACGCCCTCGACCTGCGCGCGGCGAACCTGAGCCGCGACCGGCTCGCGCCGCTGGCCGGCGAGGCGGCGTGGTGGGACGCCGACCGCCAGGGGCTGAACCTCGCCGGGGCCGAGATCCCCGGCAGCACCCTCGAACAGGCCGATCTCACCGGCGCCACCCTGAAGCGGGCCCGGCTTCCCGGCGCGCTCGCCCGCTCGGCCGACTTTTCCGGCGCGCTGATCGAGGAGGCGGATTTCGGCAAGGCCGACCTCAGCGGCGCCCGCTTCGTCGGCGTGGCCGGCGGACAGGCCGATTTCACCGAGGCGATGCTGGAGGATGCGAGCTTCCGGGACGCCTCGCTGCGCTTTGCCCGCCTGCCCCGCAGCCTGCTCGACGGAGCCGACTTCTCCGGCGCCGACCTCTGGGGCGCCGACTTCACCGGGGCGGATGCCGACTACACCACCTTCCGCGGCGCGCGTCTCGACGAGGTGACGCTCTCCGACACCAACCTGACCCACGCCGATTTCGAGGGCGCGAGCCTGACCAAGGCCCGGCTCGTCGGCTCGCGCCTGCGCAACGCCAAGCTCACCGGCGCCAAGCTCGACGGAGCGGACCTGTCGGAGGCCGACCTCGCGGGCGCGACCCTGGTGCGGCTCGACCTGACGTCCTGCAACCTGCGGGCGGCCCGGTTCGCCGGCGCCTGGCTCAACGGCACCCGGTTCCGGGCCGCGCAGATCGGCGAGGCGGTGGGCGAGGAGATCGCCGGCGACTACGAGGCCGCGAAGGCGAGCTACCTCGCCCTGGAGCAGAATTTCGAGAGCATCGGCAGCCGCGACGAGGCCGGCTGGGCCTATCGCCGGCGTCGGCGCATGGGGCGGCTGCATGCCGGCGCGCTGTTCCGGGCCGCCTGGCAGCGGCGCGATCAGGGGCGCGACCGGCGCGGCCTCCTGCGCCACGGCTACCGCTGGATCGCCGACCGCTTCGTCGAGTGGCTGTGCGATTACGGCGAGAGCCTGTCGCGGCTGTTTCGCGCCTTCGCGATCCTGATCGTGGTCTTCGCCGGGCTGTTCGGCCTCACCGGCGGGCTGATCCCGGAGGGCACGAGCGCGGCGACCTACAACGCCCTCGACCTCCTGAGCTACAGCGCCCTCAACATGATGACGGCGAACCCGCCGGAGATCGGCATCAAGCCGGTCGGCCGAGTGACCAACCTGCTGGTCGGCGTGCAGGGCGGGACCGGCATCGTGCTGATGGGGCTGTTCGGCTTCGTGCTCGGCAACCGACTGCGGCGCTGAGCGGGACGGCGCCCCGGGGCGGCGGGGGCCGGCTCGTCAGCCCCCTGCCCCCATCAGTTCCTCCCGGATCACCTGCGTCATCGCCTTGAGTTCCGGCGCGGCCCGGTCGCGCGGCTGGGCCGCCGCGATCCGGTGCGCCGCGACGATCCGGCCGGGACTGCCCGCCAGCACCACCACCCGGTCGGCGAGGTAGACCGCCTCCTCGATGTCGTGGGTCACGAAAAGCACGGTCTGGCCGGAGGCGCGGCAGAGCCGGGAGAGCTCGTCCTGGAGCGACTCGCGGGTGAGCGCGTCGAGGGCCGAGAACGGCTCGTCCATCAGGAGGACGTGCGGCTCGACCGCGAGCGCGCGGGCGAGCGACACCCGCTGGCGCTGGCCGCCGGAGAGCTGGAACGGCCAGCGCCCGGCGAGATCGGCGAGGCCGACCCGCGCGAGCGCCGCGAGCGCCCGGCGTCGCCGTTCGGCCCGGGGCAGGCGCAGCTTCTCGAGCCCGAAGGCGACGTTGTCGAGGACCCGGCGCCAGGGCAGCAGCCGCGAATCCTGGAAGACCAGGGCGACGGCCCGGCGGCCGGGCTCCGGCTCGCTCACCGTGACCGTGCCGGCGCTGGGCCTGACGAGATCGGCGATGACGCGCAGCAGCGTCGACTTGCCGACGCCCGATGCACCCACGATCGCCAGGAACTCCCCGGGCTCGATGTCGAGGTCGAGATTCGACAGCACGGTGGTCCGGGTGCCGTCGCGGGTGAAGGTGAGGGCGAGGCCCTGGATCGCGATCAGGCCCGCCATCTGAGCATCCAGCGTTGGAGGGCGGTGAAGCCGGCGTCGAACACGCCGTAGAGCAGCGCCATGGTGAGCATGTAGACGACCACGATGTCGGTCGCGAGCAGCGTCGAGGCCTGCATCATCCGCTGGCCGAGGCCCGCGACCCCGAAGATCTCGGCCGCCACCACGGCCATCCAGGCCTGCCCGATGGCGGTGCGCACGCCGACGAGGATCCCCGGCATCGCGGCCGGCCACACCACGGTGACGAGGCGCTCGGGCCCGGAGCGGAAGCCGAAGGCGGCGGCGAGCTCGATCAGGTCGCGATCGACGCCGCGGATCGCCCCGTGGGCGGCGAAGTAGACGATCCAGAACACGCCGATCGCGACGATGAACAGGGCCGCTTCCGGGGTGACCCCGAACCAGATGATGGCGAAGGGCACCCAGGCGAGGCCCGGCACCGGACGCAGCACCCGCACCACCCAGGCGGTGAGCCCTTCCGCGGTGCGCGACATCCCCGTCAGGGTGCCGGCGGCGATGCCGAGGCCGACGCCGAGGCCCAGGCCCGCGAGGTAGTGGCCGAGGCTGCCCCCGACCGCGGCGAGCCACTGGCCCGAGCGCAGCTCGCGCAGGAAGGCCTCCGGCAGCACCGAGGGCGGTGGCAGGAAGGCCGGGTTGACGAGGCCGAGACCGGGCACGGCCTCCCACAGGGCGAAGAAGGCCGCGAGCCCGACGAGCGGGAGCAGGGCCGCGGTGGCGCGGGCTCTCACGGGGCCGGTCTCACTTCCCCGCCACGGCGCGCTCGTAGAAGCGCGGCTCGAACAGCCCGTCGAGGGGCACCTCGCGGTCGAGCGCCCCGATCTTCACCTGGTAGCGCTGCATCGCCGCCGTCGCCTCGACGATGGCGCGGGGATCGGCGGAGAAGCGCGTCGCCGGGGAGACGAGGGCGCGGCGGATCGTGGCGGTGTCGACGAGGCCCTTGCCGAGGCTCGCCTCGATGATCGGCGCGACGCGCTCGGGGTCGCGGCCGATGAGGTCGATCGCCCGCACGACGCCGGTCACGATCGCCTGCACGGCGTCGGGCTCCTTGTCCACGAGCGCGCGGGTGACCGCCACCACCGTGCCGGGCTGGTTGGGAAACATCTCGCCGCCGAGCGCCATCAGGCGGATCGCGGGGTTGCGGCCGGTGACGATCGAGACCGCGGGCTCGCGCAGGATCCCGCCCTCGACCGCGCCGGCGAGGATCGCCTGCTGGGTCGCGTCGATGCCCATCGACACGATGGTCACGTCCTTCGGGTCGGCCTTCGCCACCTCCCACAGCCAGTGCTGCAGGGTGGTGTTGGGCACCGAGCCGAGGGGCTGGGTCGCGAGCCGCGCCGGCGTGCCGTTCGCCGCGCGGTAGCGCCGAAACACCTCCGCGGGGGCGATGCCGGCCTCGGCGAAGCGGGCGAGCTTCGGGCCGGCGACGAAGACGTTCTCCTCGACGGAGGTGGCCGCCACCACCTTCACGTCGATGCCCTTCGAGCGGGCGACGCCGAGCGGCGCCACGCCGGCGACGTAGACGTCGAGGGTGCCGGAGGCCAGCGCCTGGATCATGTTCGGGCCGGACTCGAAGGTCGTGATGCCCAGCGAGAGCCCGGCCTCCTTCAGCCAGCCCTCCTTCTCGGCGACGATGATCGGCGCCACCGCCAGGATCGGGATCAGGCCGACCCGCAGGGGGGCGCTCCGCCCCTGCGCGAGAACCTGCGTCCCGGAACCCAGCACGGCCCCGGCTGCGAGGGCCGGGGCTGCCCCGAGGATGCTGCGTCGCGTGAGAGTCATGGCTGGCCGTCTGACGGAAAGGATCGCGCCCGCTTAGGGTATCGTCCTGCCGCAGCGCAAGAATGGCAGCGACATAAGAAATTATCGCTACATCCGTGCTGTATGGTGGTTGAAAATTCTCTTTGGAGGCATCGCCGGAGAAAATCATCCGGGGTGCGTCCGGGCCGTGCACCTTGTGCCGGGGATGCGCCGCGCGGCCTGGCTGCGTTCTTGCCTCCCGGTCCATCATGCCCGTGCCGGCCCGTCATGGCGCCGGAGGGCGGGAAGCCCGGGCGGAGGGGAGGCGGCGAACGACGCCTCCTCGTTTCGCCGACCAGACGAGGAGACGCCCCATGGCCATCACCCGCCCGAGCGCGGCCCAGGTCCGCGATCTCGCCGCCAGCCTCCACCTAACGCTGACGCCCGAGGAGGCCGCCGCCTACCGCGCCCTGATGGATGCCTCGTTCGACGCCTACGACCTCGTCGACGCCCTGCCGGACGTGACGCCCCCGGTGAGGTTTCCCCGCACCCCCGGCACCCGGCCGGCGCCGGAGGACAACCCCCTCGGTGCCTGGGCCTGGAAGAGCACCGTGACGGGTGCGCCGGAGGGCAAGCTCAAGGGCAAGACCGTGGCCCTGAAGGACAACGTCGCGCTCGCCGGCGTGCCGATGATGAACGGGGCCTCGACCCTCGAAGGCTTCGTGCCCGTCGCCGACGCCACCATCGTGACCCGGATGCTGGAAGCCGGCGCCACCATCCTGGGCAAGGCGACCTGCGAGCATTTCTGCCTCTCGGGCGGCAGCCACACCTCGGATCCGGGGCCGGTCCACAACCCGCGCCGCCGGGGCTACTCGGCCGGCGGCTCGTCCTCGGGCAGCGGCGCCCTCGTCGCGGCCGGCGAGGTCGACCTGGCGATCGGCGGCGACCAGGGCGGGTCGATCCGCATCCCGGCCGCGTATTGCGGCGTCTACGGCATGAAGCCGACCCACGGCCTCGTGCCCTATACCGGCGTGATGCCGATCGAGACCACGATCGACCATACCGGGCCGATGACCGCGAGCGTCGCCGACAACGCCCTGCTGCTTGAGGTGCTCGCCGGTCCGGACGGGCTCGACCCACGCCAGGGCGCGCCGCAGGTCGCCGCCTACGCGCAGGCCCTGGGCAAGGGCGCGCGCGGCCTGCGCATCGGCCTGATGCTGGAGGGCTTCGCCGCCCCCGGCATGCAGGAGGCGGTGGCCGACAAGGTCCGGGCCGGGGCCGCCCGGTTCGAAGCCCTGGGCGCCGTGGTCGAGGAGGTCTCGGTCCCGGCCTACCGGCTCGCCGCCGCGATCTGGCAGCCGATCGCCCTCGAAGGGCTGACGCAGCAGATGATGCTCGGCAACGGCATGGGCTTCAATTGGAAGGGCGCCTACGATGTCGGCCTGCTCGATTGGCATGCCGGCTGGCGCGAGAGGGCCGACGACCTCTCGCAGACCCTCAAGATCTCGATGCTGATCGGCCAGTGGGGCCTGACGCATTACCGCGGCCGCTACTATGCCAAGGCCCAGAACATCGCCCGGCAGGTGCGCGCCGAGTTCGCCCGGGCCTTCGACCGGTACGACCTCCTGCTGTGCCCCACCCTCCCCTGTACCGCCACGAAGCTGCCGGAGCCGGGCGCGCCGCTGGAGGAGGTCATCATCCGGGCCTTCGAGATGGTGGCCTCGACCTCGCCGATGGACGTGACCGGCAACCCGTCGATGTCGATTCCCTGCGGGCTCGTCGACGGCCTGCCGGTCGGCCTGATGCTCACGGCCAGGGACTGGAACGAGGGCGCGATCTACCAGGCCGCCGCCGCCTTCGAGGCGGCGGGCGACTGGACGGCGGTCTGAGCCGGTCGCCCGGCCCTCCGTCTCATCCCCGCGGCGCCAGCAGGATCACGCCGGCGCCGGCGAGGCAGAGGACGGCGCCCGCGCAGTCGAACCGGTCTGGCCGCTGGCCTTCGGCGGCCCATAGCCAGACCAGCGAGGCCGCGATGTAGATGCCGCCATAGGCCGCGAAGGCGCGCCCCGCGGCCTCCGATTCGATGAGCGCCAGCAGGAACGCGAAGGCCCCGAGGGAGGCGGCTCCCGGCACGAGCCAGAGCGGCGAGGCGCCGAGCCGCCATCAGGCCCAGACCGAGAAGCACCCGGCGATCTCGGCCAAAGCCGCGGCGGCGTAGAGAAGGAGGGTCGGTATCGTGGGCGGCATGGCGGGGCTTGTTCCACGCCATGCCGGTCCGGGGAAGCGGTCTCAGGCCCGCCGCTTCATCAGCGCCGCCGCCGCGAGGCCGACGCCCGCCATCACGGCGCCGGTGGTGAGCGGGTGGAGCTTCGCCCGCGTGTAGGTGCTGGTGTGGCGCACCATCCCCGGATGGTCGCCGCGGACATGGCCGTCCTGGGCCGGCCGGTGGAGCGCGCCGTGCGGGTCCCGCGGCGGCTCGGAGCGCAATTGCTGCGAAGCCATCACGGCGCCCAGCCGGTCGAAGGTGCCGGGGGCGAGCTTCTTGAGGCCGGTCATCGCCCGGCCGCCGCCGCCGACGATGATGTCGCGCTGGGGATAGACCGCGGCGTGCAGGATGGCGTGGGCGACCTCGTCCGGGTGGTAGACCGGCGGCGGCAGCTTCGGCTCGCGGTCGAGGTAGTTGCGGGCGTGCTGCGGCAGCGGCGTGTCGATCGCCGAGGGCTTGATCAGCGTCACCGAGACGGGGGCCCGGTCCTGCTCCAGTTCCGAGCGCAGGGCGTCGGTGAAGCCCCGGATGGCGTGCTTGCTCGCCGAGTACATGCCCTGGAGCGGGATCGCCATGTCGGAGGCGATGCTGCCGAGGTTGATGATCGCGCCGCCGTGCCGGCGTAGATGCGGGGCCGCCACCAGCGAGCCGTAGACCACGCCCCAGAAGTTGGTCTGGAAGAGGCGGTCGTGATCCTCGTCCGAGACCTCCTCCAGGCGTCCGTAGAGCGAGATGCCGGCATCGTTGACCCAGGTATCGAACCCGCCGAAGCGCTGCACCGCCCTGTCGGCGATGGCCTGGACGTCCTCGCGCCGGCCGACATCGGCGACGACATGGGTCGCCTCCCCGCCCGCCGCCTCGATCTCCTCCTGGATCGCCGCCAGCGCCTCGGCGTTGCGCGCGGCGAGGACGACCCGGGCACCGGCCCGCGCCGCCATCCGGGCGGTGGCGAGGCCGATGCCGCTCGAGCCGCCGGTGATCACGATCACCTGCCGGTCGAGTGGCTTGTGCGCGTGGCTCATGAATTCCTCCGTACAGGGTGGGGGTATCATGGCCACAACGAAGCCGGACGCGCTTCGTTCATTCGGGTCGAACCCCGCGCGGCCTCACGGCCGGAGCGACAGGCTCAGCGCCTCGCGCAGGTCCCCGGCATCGACCAGACGCCGGCCTCGCCGCTTCAGGTCGCGCAGCTGGCCCGGCGTGGGAAAGCCGCAATAGGGCAGCACCGGGACGCGCCGCCCCTCCGGCAGCGCCCCCGCCCGCTCGGCCTCGGCCAGGACACTCTCGAGCAGCGGACGTCCGGCCTCGTGCAGCAGCATCGCGGCGCGCGAGGCGGTGACGCCGGAGGGCAGCGCCACCGCCTCCTGGGCCAGGATCCCGCCGGCATCGATCTCCGGCGCGAGCCGATGCACCGTGACGCCGAATTGCGGCCTCTCGTCGAGGAGGGCGTGCAGGGTCGGCACCGGGCCGCGATGGCGCGGCAACAGCGAGGGGTGGACGTTGAGCCCGCCCCCCGGCGCCGCCGCCAGGGTCGCGGCATCGAAGATCTGGTCGAAGTGGAACGACAGGATCAGGTCGGCGCGGTGCTGGCGCAGGTGCCCGGTCGTCTCCGGCCCGTTCACGTCCGTGATGGTGGCGTGCGGCAGGCCGAGGCGCCGGCACAGGGTGCGCAGCGGGGTCGCCTCCGGCACGTCGCGGCTGCCCGACAGCGCCTGGGTCGCGGGAGCGAGGCCCCGGGCGAGGTCGGGCAGCCCGAAATTGACCGCGAGATAGGGCAGGAAGCCGGGGCCGGAGCGCCCGAGATGGCGCCGGACCTGCCCGGTCAGCCCGCCGGTGCTCGGCCGCTCGGGGTCGGACAGGCCGACGAAGGCGATCCGCGCGGCGTTGTCGGCGACGAAGCGGCGCACGGCCCGGGCGTTGGGCAGGGCTTCGAGGGTGAACAGGGCGATCCGCAACCGGGTCTTCTCCGCGACGGGATTGTTTTGAGGTGGGATCAGCGCTGCTGGCGCTCGCTCATGCGGAAGCTGAAGCCGCGCATGCCGAGGCGCCGCCAGGATTCCGGGATCAGCGCGGCGCCCCGCGCCGCCGCGGCGAGCGCCGCCGGGAAGGCGATCACCCCCTCGTCGCGGGCGAGCCCCTTGGCGATGCGCGCCGCCGCCGCCTCGGCGCTCATCTCGAGCGGGCGCCAGCCCTCGTAGTCGGCGCCCATCGCGGTCTTCACGTAGCCGGGGCAGACCACGTTCATCCGCACGCCGCGGGGCGCCAGCTTCTCGCGTAACGCGAGGCCGTGGGCCAGCAGCGCCGCCTTGGTGCCGCTATAGGCCGGGGCGTCGGGGAGCGGCGCGTAGGCCGCGAGCGAGGAGATCAGCGCGATCTGCCCGCGGCCCCGCTCCGCCATCCGGGCGACGGCCGGCAGCGCGACGTTGAGGGCGCCCATCAGGTTCACGTCGAGGACGAGGAAGGCGGTCTCCTCGGTCTCGAGCCCGCCCTGCGGGTGGCCGCCATTGACCCCCGCATTGGCGATCACGAGATCGAGACCGATCCGTGCATCCACCTCGCCGATCCAGACCCGCACGTCGTCCCGGTCGCGAACGTCGAGGGCCCGGGTCTCGACGGTCGCGCCCTTGCCCCGGCAGGCTTCGGCCACGGCTTCCAGGCGCTCAGGCCCGCGGGCGTTCAGGACCAGCGTCGTGCCGGGGGCGGCGTAATGCCGTGCCAGGGCCGCGCCGATGCCGCTCGAGGCGCCGGTGATCAGGATGACGGGCATGGCTTCTCTCCTGACGATCGGAATGCCGCGGCATGGCGCGCGCCTGTAGCATGCCGGCTCCGGCGGGCGCGCGAAAAAATCCCGCACCGGCAGGACTGGGTTCATCGGAATTCGTCTAAGGAGGGACGGCGTGGGGCCGCGGTTGCTGCGCCGGAGCGCGGCGCGGACCCCGCGACCTCGCCCGGTGCGTGTGCTTGACGGGCCGGAATGAGTGTGGAACGGCGCCTGCTCCGGGTCGCGAGCGCCCGGGCGGCACGGTCCGCAGTGAGTGAGAGGCGGATGGATCGCGGCAAGCTGAAGCGGTTGTGGCCCCGGATGCCGTCGGAGTCGGAAGGACCCGGCCCGCGACGCTCGCGGCGTCTGGGCAGCGAGCCGACCTCGCGGCGGGTGCGTCTGAGCGACCGCTGGGACGAAGGCTTCCTGCGCCTCGGCGACGTCCGGGTGGAGCGCTCGCTGAGCTACATCATCGACGGGCTCGGCATCCACTACGACGCGACCGCGCCGAGCGAGCTCGAGGTCATGCTCGAGGAAGGCGGCTGGGAGGCGGACGAGCTGATGGGCCGGGCCAGAGCCGGCATCGCGCGCCTGCGCGAGCGACGGCTCGGCCTCGACAACGACCCGCGCCGCCGCGACCTGCCGGGCCGGAATGCGGGGCGCCGGCGCGTCGTCATCGTCGACCAGGCGGTCGGCGACCCGACGGTCGGCTTCGGTCTCGCCGGTGCGAGCGCCTTCCGGGCGATGCTGGAGGCGGCCGCCGCGGACGCGCCGGAGGCCGAGCGCCTGGTGGTGATGGACCCGGCCGCTCCGATCGGCCGGCGCGGGCATATCGACGAGGCTGCCGCGACCGCGGCCGGGGCGCGTCTCGTGAGCGACCCCGTGACCGCCTGGTCGGTGGCCGAGGACAGCGATCGCGTCTACGTCGTCTCGGCCCATTCCGGCTTCGAGGCGGCGCTCGCCGGCACGCCCGTGACCTGCTTCGGCCTGCCGTTCTATGCCGGCTGGGGCTTCACCGACGACCGTCTGCATCTGCCCCGGCGCACCCGCCGGCGCAAGCCGGAGGACGTCTTTGCCGCCGCCTACCTCGTCTGCTCGCGCTACTTCGATCCCTATACGGGTGCGCCGGTGCGGTTCGAGGATGCGGTGGCGATCCTCGACCTCGTCGCGTCGCGCTGGCGCGAGAACGCGGTGCCCACGCTCTGCGTCGGCTTCTCGGCCTGGAAGCGGGACTGGATCACCAAGACCCTGTCGGCGCCGGGCCACCGCCCGGTGGTGCGCCGGGGCGATGCCCCGGTCACGTCCGACGAGCTGTCGGGGATGCGCCGCGTCGTGTCCTGGGCGAGCCGGATGCCGGCCGGCACCGAGGAGGCCTGCGCCCGGGCGGGCCTGCCGCTCCTGCGCATGGAGGACGGCTTCCTGCGCTCGATCGGCCTCGGCGTCGCCCTGCGCCCGGGTGCCTCGCACGTCCTCGACGCCAGCGGCGTCTACTACGACGCCACGGGTCCGAGCGACCTCGAGCAATTGCTCGAGACCGGGGCCTTCCCGGACGACCTCCTCGCCCGGGCCGCGCGTTTACGCGAGGCGGTGATCGCCGCGCGGGTCAGCAAGTACAATGTCGGCAGTGCCGCGATGCCGCCGATGCCGCGACCGGGCCCGGTGGTGCTGGTCGCCGGCCAGGTCGAGAACGACGCCTCGATCCGCCTCGGCGGCGGGTCGGTTTCCGGCAACGCCGCGCTCCTGCGGCTCGCGCGCGAGCGCAACCCGGACGCCGTCATCGCCTTCAAGCCGCATCCCGACGTCGAGGCGGGCCTGCGGCCCGGCTGGGTCCCGCCGGACGTGGTCGCGGCCCATGCCGACGTGGTGCTGCGCGACGTCTCGGCGATCGACGCCGTCGATGCGGCGGACCGGGTCGAGACCGTGACTTCGCTCATCGGCTTCGAGGCGCTCCTGCGCGGCAAGGCCGTGACCACCCACGGCCTGCCGTTCTATGCCGGCTGGGGCCTCACCGACGACCCGGGCAGCCCGCGCCGCACCCGCCGCCTCACCCTCGACGAACTGGTGGCCGGCGCGCTCGTTCTCTACCCGCGCTACGTCGATCCGCGCACCGGTCTGCCCTGCCCGCCCGAGGTGCTGGTGCAGCGTCTGGCGGCCGGCGATCCGGAGCTGGCACGCCGCGCCCGCACCCCCGAGGCCGTCCTCAAGCAGGTCTGGTCGGTGATCTGGCGCGGCGTGCTGCGGCGGGGGTGATCGGGGGCGCCGGTCGACGCGTAGGCGGCCTTCGCAAAAAAAGACGGGGCCGTTTCCGGCCCCGTCTAGTTTCTCGGTCGAAGCGGATCGCGGTCAGGCGTTCTGCAGCGCCTCGATGCCCGGCATCTCGTCGCCGGTGTCGAGGGTGCGCGCCCGGGAGCGGGTCTCGAGCCAGGCGCCCTGGGTGAGGTCGAGGCGCGAGGCGGTGGCCTCGACCGCCGCCGCCATGCCCTCGGCCTTGTAGTAGACGCCGCGGATCTGGATGTTGGCGACGATCGCCTTGATGAAGGCGTCCCATAGCTCGCGCCGGGGCGGCTCGGCCTGCGTCCAGAATGTCTCCAGCGCGCCCTGATAGGTCAGGCCCTGGATGTCGTAGATCGCGGCGCCCAGCGTCATGGTCGGCTTGTTGGCGCGCATCGACCACAGGCCGACGGTGCTGTTGACCGTGACGACGCCGCGGCAGCCGTCCAGCATCTTGCCGAGGTCGCCGCCATCGGCGAAGTCGACCCGGTCGGACACGCCCCACTTCTCCGCGGAGCGGCGCACGATGCGCGCCCAGTTGCGGATGCCGGGATCGAGAGGATGGATCTTGACCAGCAGCCGTGACTCCGCCGGCGCGTGCTCCGCGAAGGAACGGATCACCGCGTGGATCGGCGTCTTCAGGTCGAAGAACGGCGAGTAGGCGCGCAGCTGGAAGTCGTTCTCCATCTGCAGCGGCAGCACGTAATAGGTCGTGCCGGCTTCCCGCAGGCGGCGGACCAGCGCGTCGACCCGCGGGCCGGTGCGCCTGGAGCGCAGCATGTGCAGGCCGGTGCCCAGATAGATCAGGGCGTTGTGGTGCACCTGATGCGACTTGTAGCCGGGATACAGCCACCAGAGCCAGTTGCTCATCAGGTGGTAGCCCATGTCCCAGACCGCCTGGAGCCAGAAGCTGTCGCGGTAGCGCGGCACCAGATCGGGCTCCGGCGCCTGGGCGGCCAGCGCCAGCACCGCCTCCGGGTCCTTCGGGAAGCAGCTGTCGCCCGACATGCCGTCGCGCTCCAGCGTGATCCAGTCCGGACGCAGGTAGCCGAAATCCGTCACCGTGACGTTCAGGCCGCGCGCCTTGGCGGCGGCGACGGCGACCTTGTGGTAGTAGCGCTGCTCGCCGAGCAGCATCAGGTCGGTCACGCCCTCGCGGTCGATCAGGTCGGCGATGAAGGCCGGCCAGGTCTCGCGGGTGCCGCGGAAGTTCACCCCGCCGGCGCGGCGCCAGAACATCCAGTCGCCGAAGCAGAGGTTCACCCGCAGGCAGCGATGGCCCCGCGCCTCCAGGGCGTCGGCAACCCGGGCGAAGTACGGCGTGATCGGGCCCTGCAGGAACAGGAACACCTGGCGCCGGCCCGGCTGCATGGCGCGAGAATCCTGAGAGCGGGCGTCTTGAGAGCGGGAGTCCTGGCGGGCCTGGTCGACGTTACGCACGGGATCAGCACTCACGGGCACACCTCGGGTCTGGGCGGGGCCGGCGGCCGCAGACGACCTGCCGGCGGAGCCCTGGGACGGCGAAGGACCGAGCGGACCGCGGATGCAGCCTGCCCGGACGGACATTCGGGGCGCGCGAATCGCGCGCGAGCCGCTGACGAGGCGGACAGTACCGACGACTCCGGTGTCGACAATGGCATGAATGCAACAGTCTCGAAAAAATCGCGGTGTTGCACAACGTCAATGCGGAGCGTCCCGAAGGGTCGGTCGTCCCTCGGACGACGACGGCCATTAGGCTGGTGATCTGGGCAGGAACATGGAGAGCGGACGTCATGCCCGTGATCCACACGGCCGATGCATCCGTGCCACGGACGGGCCAACCGCCACGCTCGCGACGCATTTCCGGTCGACGGGCTCCCGGGCCGGGTCCTGCGCCGGATCTTCCGCAGGGTCCCGGGCCGTGGGCGTGGCGCCACACCGGCGGGACTTGTGCACACCGGAGGCCCCCGGGCCGCCCCGTCGATTCGATCGCGGCGGTCCCGAGTGCTAAAGGAAGGGTGGCGAAGCGTGGCCGCAGGCGGCCGCATTCGTCGGAGTTTTCGCGGACCGGGCCGAATCCGGGCGGCCCGCGGCGGGACCGGCGTCGAGCGAGAGAGACCGAGCGGTCGTCGCGGACGGCCCCGCGTGGTTCTGGAGGGTGAGGCATGGTGCGCGTCGGAATGCCAGCGGTCCTGGCGATGGCTTGCCTGGTCGGGGGCTGCAGCAGCTTCCTGCCCGCGGCCGGCCCGACGGCGAGCGCGATCGCAGACGGGGCCGACGTCGCCACCGACCAGGGCCTGCTTGCCCGCTACGAGATCATCGACGTCGACGCCGCCGTGGTCGAGGCGCTGCGCGGCCGGCCCCTCGACAGCCTCCTCGCCTCCTTCGGCGACCGCCGCCCCTCGGTGCAGCCGGTGATCGGCGTCGGCGATGCGGTGACGGTGACGATCTGGGAGGCGGGCAGCGGCGGCCTGTTCTCCGCCCCCATGATGGGGGGCCTGTCCACCGGCTCGAAATCCTCCAGCATCCCCGAGCAGATCGTCGCCCGCGACGGCACGATCTCCGTGCCCTATGCCGGCCGCATCAAGGTGGCGGGCAAGCGCGCCCCGGACGTGCAGGCCCAGATCGAGCAGGAACTCGCCGGCAAGGCGATCCAGCCGCAGGTGCTCCTCACGGTCAACTCGCCGCTCAGCACCAGCGTGACGGTGCTGGGCGAGGCCGCGGCCCCCGGCGGCGGCGCCCGCCTGGCGGCGGCGAGCCGCGGCGGGCCGGTCTCCAACCTCGGCGGCGGTCGCGTGCCCCTGACCGAGAAGGGCGACCGCCTGCTCGACGTCATAGCCACGGCGGGCGGCGTCGCGGCGCCGGTGAACGAGACCTTCGTGCGGCTGTCGCGCGGCTCCACCACCGCGACGGTGCCGCTCACCGCCGTCGTCTCCAACCCGCGGGAAAACATCTTCCTGCGGCCGGGCGACACGCTCACCCTGGTGCGCGATCCCCAGACCTTCCTGGCCGTCGGCGCGACGGGAGCGAATTACGAGATCCCGTTCTCGGCCGAGGGCATCACGCTGGCTCAGGCCCTCGCCAAGTCCGGGGGCCTGCGCGATGTCCAGGCCGATCCGGCCGGCGTGTTCGTGTTCCGGTTCGAGCCGGCCTCCGTGGTGCGCCGCCTGCACCCGAACAGCCCGCTGCTCACGTCGAACTTCGTGCCGGTGGTCTACCGGATCAACATGCGCGATCCCAACAGCCTGTTCGTCTCCCAGGCGTTCCGGATGCGCAACCGCGACCTCGTCTACGTCTCGAACGCCCCCTTCACCGAGGTCCAGAAGGTGCTCAGCGTCTTCTCCACCGTCACCTCGCCGATCGCCTCCGGCGCTTCGCTGTACTCGGCGACGAGGTAAGCCCGGCACCGGATGCCGGACACGAGAAAGGGCCCCGCGGGGCCCTTTTTTGTTGTCCGGATCCAGATGATGCGGGGCGGCCGGCGCCGCCCCGATCACGGTTCAGCGGCTGAACTTCTTGTACTTGATCCGGTGCGGGATGGTGGAATCGACGCCCAGGCGCCGCTTCTTGTCCGCCTCGTAATCGGCGAAGTTGCCCTCGAACCACTCGACGTGGCTGTCGCCCTCGAAGGCGAGGATGTGGGTCGCGATCCGGTCGAGGAACCAGCGATCGTGGCTGATGATCACCGCGCAGCCGGCGTAATCCTCCAGCGCCTCTTCCAGCGCGCGGAGGGTGTCGACGTCGAGGTCGTTGGTCGGCTCGTCGAGGAGCAGCACGTTGGCGCCGCTCTTCAGGATCTTGGCGAGGTGGACGCGGTTGCGCTCACCGCCCGACAGCACGCCGACCTTCTTCTGCTGGTCGGAGCCCTTGAAGTTGAAGGCGCCGCAATAGGCTCTGCTGTTGATCTCGCGCTTGCCGAGATACAGGATGTCGTTGCCGCCCGAGATCTCCTGCCACACGGTGGCGTCGGGGTTCAGGGCGTCGCGGGACTGGTCGACGTAGCCGAGCTTGACGCTCTCGCCGACCCGGATGTCGCCCTTGTCGGGGGTCTCCAGCCCGTTGATCATCCGGAACAGGGTGGTCTTGCCGGCGCCGTTCGGGCCGATCACGCCGACGATGCCGCCCGGCGGCAGCTTGAACGACAAATCGTCGATCAGCAGGCGGTCGCCGAAGGCCTTCTCGAGGTGGTCGAACTCGATGACGTTGTTGCCGAGCCGCTCGGCGATCGGGATGACGATCTGGGCGGTCGAGGGGCCCTTCTCCTGCGCCTTGGCGACGAGGTCCTCGTAGCGGGCGATACGGGCCTTGGACTTGGCCTGCCGGGCCTTCGGCGAGGCCGAGACCCATTCCTGCTCGCGCTCGATGGTGCGCTGGCGCGACTCCTCCTCGCGGCCCTCCTGGGCGAGGCGCTTCTGCTTCTGGACCAGCCAGGACGAGTAGTTGCCCTCGTAGGGAATGCCGCGGCCGCGATCGAGTTCGAGGATCCAGCTCGTGACGTTGTCGAGGAAGTAGCGGTCGTGGGTCACGATCAGGATCGCGCCCGGGTAGGACCGAAGGTGGCCTTCGAGCCAGCCGACCGTCTCGGCGTCGAGGTGGTTGGTCGGCTCGTCGAGGAGCAGGAGTTCCGGCTGCCACAGCAGCAGGCGGCAGAGCGCGACGCGGCGGCGCTCGCCGCCCGACAGGGTGGCCACGGCCACGTCGTCGCCCGGGCAGCGCAGGGCGTCCATCGCCTGATCGACCTTGGAATCGAGATCCCACAGACCCTTGGCCTCGATCTCGTCCTGGAGGCGGGTCATCTCGTCCGCCGTCTCCTCGGAGTAGTTCATCGCGAGCTCGTTGTAGCGATCGAGGATCGCCTGGGACTCGGCGACGCCCTCCATCACGTTCTCGCGGACGGTCTTGTCCGGATCGAGCTGCGGCTCCTGCGGCAGGTAGCCGACCCGCGCGCCCTCGGCCACGAAGCCGTCGCCGTTGAACTCGGTGTCGATGCCCGCCATGATGCGCAAAAGCGTCGACTTGCCGGCGCCGTTGACGCCGAGCACGCCGATCTTGGCGTCCGGGTAGAAGGACAGGTGCACGTTGTCGAGCACCTTCTTGCCGCTGGAATAGGTCTTGGTCAGACCCCGCATGTGGTAGATGAATTCACGGGCCATGGCGGTGATCCTTCAGAGTTCTGGCGCGCGGTCCGGATCGGGCGGCGTCTGCCGGATTCGGGCCATCTCCCGGGACACGATCGGATCGCCGGGCGTCGACGCGGCCGGCCGCGCGCGGGAATGGGGAGTGCTCCCGCGCTTACCAGGGCCGCCGGGGGGGTGCAAGGCGGCGGGACGAGGCGCCCTTCACCCGAACGGGTTCTTGACCTCGGTGGTCGCCCCCCGGGCCTCCTCCGCCCGTTCCGGCAGGTCGGCCTCGTCCTCCAAAGCCGTGACGATCGCCGTCAGCGTCGTTGCCAGCGCGCGGGCCCGCTCCAGGCTCTCCCGGTCGCGGGCGAAATCGAGGGAGCCGTGGAGCGCGATGCGCGTCGTGCCGTTCTCCAGCGTCAGGTCGCCGAGGGTCTGGACCGCGGCATCGTCGGCGAAGGGGGTGAAGGCGGACTTCGCGGGTGCGGGCATGAGAAGCGTCCGTCAGAGCAGCGAACGGAGGAAGTCGCGCCAGGCACGGCGGGCGGCGCGGCGCAGCTCGGCGGCGAGCCAGTCGAGGAAGCCCGGCTCGCGGCGGCTGCGCGGCCCGCCGACATATTCGTCGCGCTTCGGCTCCGGCAGGGGCATGATGCGCCGGCGGACGGAATCCGGCAGGTCCGGAAAGGCGACGATGCCGCCGATCGCCGCGAGCCGATCGAGGGAGATCGCCTCCCACTCCTCGCCCGGGGCGTTGCGGGCGAGGTAGACACCCGCCTCCCCCCGGTTGGCGTCATAGACCGCCTTGAACAGGCGGGTCGGGATCAGCACCCGGCCGCGCAGCGATTGCACGCTCGCGCCCTCGAACAGCGGTCCGGTGACGACGAACAGATCGCCGCGCTCGATCGCGAGCGCCCGCACGCTGCTCTCGATCCCGGCCCAGAGCCGGCGGTTGAGGTCCGGGTTCTGCGGGACGATGTTGGCGAGGCTGAAGGATTCGCTCTGCGTGCCCGGGCTCGGCATGTCTCCGGAGGGCGCCATGTGGCCCCGGTCCCAGCCGCTGCCGGCGTAATCCGCGAGTTCGGAGCGGGCGGCCTCCGGCAGCTGCATTTCCTCGTGGAAGGCATCGACCCGGTCGATCCGGCGGGCCGCCTCGACCCGCGCCGCGGTGAGGTGCTCGGCGGCGTAGAGCGGCGTGCGGGCGAGGCCCGAATAGAGGACCGCGAAGGCCTGGTAGCACAGGAGCGTGGTATCCGCGGCAAGCCGCGGATTGGTCAGCACCGGCTGCGTGCCGCCGGCGAAGTCGCCCAGGCACGTCCGGGCCTCCGCTGTCGCCGGCAGGGCCAGGAACAGCAGGCAGGCAAGGCTTGCGGCAGGCCATGCCGTCCCGAAGCCGGTCTTCCTGGAGCCAGTCTCGGTCGGGCCCGTCTTGTCCAGGCCCGTGTTGTCCAGGCCGATCTTGCCCGGGCCGATCTTGCCCGGGCCAATCTTGCCGGAGCGGATCACGCGCAGATCCGGACCCGCCGCGGGCCCTCGGGTGTCGGTCGCACACGCCAGGTGCAGACGGGAATCCGCCGCCGCGAGATGGTGTCGCAGGTGCGGTCGGTCGGCCGGCAGCTGGGCCAGTGCGGCAGCCAGGCGGGATCGAGCGCCGGATAGAGCGGCACCGCCCGCGCCTGACCCGGGGCCAGCAGCACGAGGCTCAGGACGAGCCCGCACGCCGGTATCGATCGTCCCATCTGAACTCCGTGCGGGAATGCGTATTGGCGCAATCGCGCCGTCGACTCGCAGCCTAGCGCATCCCCGCGCAGCTGTCGCCTCGCGGGCGAAATTCACCGTGAGTTCAGGATGTTCTTGGGAGTTGTTGTGCAGCATACGGTCGCAACCGTGGCGTTCGCGGGCCGGCGATGGCGCGAACGGCCGCTTGCGGTATAACGGCCGCCATCTGCGAGGATCCCGGGGCCGCGAGGCCGGGCGGGGTCCGCCTTCGACACGAGCGAGCGTTACCCCTTGTCCGATCTGGTTCTTCCCCTCCTCGACCGCGTC
>NZ_JTHF01000004.1 GCF_001043895.1 Methylobacterium indicum | reverse complement strand
CTTCACCCCCGTCCCGGTCTTCACCTGGACCGGGTTCTATGCCGGCGTGAATGCCGGCGCCGGCTTCGGCGGAGGGGGCGGCACCTTCACGGACGCGACCTACGGCACGGTGACGCCCGGCAGCCGCGACGCCGCCTTCGTCGGCGGCGGCCAGATCGGCTACAATTACCAGTTCACGCCGGGCTCCGGCTTCGTCATCGGCGCCGAGGCCGACATCCAGGGCACCACCTTCGGGCGGCCCCGCAGCGGGCTCGTCGGCACGACGACCTTCACCGATATCGGTCCGAGCCTCGACTGGTTCGGCACGGTGCGCGGCCGGATCGGCTACGCCTTCGACCGCTTCCTCGTCTACGGCACCGGCGGCTTCGCCTATGGTGGGGGCAGCACGCCGTCCACCGCCTCGTATTATACCGGTACGCTGCCGAGCACCTTCCGCACCGGCTGGACCGCCGGCGGCGGCGTCGAATACGCCATCACCGAGCGGCTGAGCGCCCGGATCGAGGCGCTCTACGTCAGCCTCGACCGCAATGGTGGCAGCGGCGGCCTCGTCTACGACACCGCCACCACGGCCTATTACGGGCTGGGCCGGCCCAAGACGGATTTCGGTGTGGTGCGGGCCGGCCTGAACTACCGGTTCTCGACCAACTGACCCCAGCAGGCAGCGGTCGAGGAGTCTCGGGGGCGACGCGGGAGCATCGTCCCCGATGCCGTCCGGAGCTCTCCGGGTATGTGCGGACCCTACTTGTCGAGCGCGTTCTCGATGGTGTCCTTGGCCTTGCCGCGCTCCTGCTGCGCCTGGCCCCGGAGCTTCTGCTCGCGCCCCTCGGCCTTCAGCGCCTCGTCCTCGGTCAGGTTGCCGACGCCGCGCTTGGCGCTGCCGACCGCCTCGTTCGCCAACCCCTTCAGTCGGTCGACGGCACCCGCCGTCGTCGGCGTGTCGTCGGCGAGGGCCGGGCCCGCAGCGGCGAGGGCAAGACCCAGGACGGCGCCTAAGCAGACTTGCGTTGGCAGGCCAACGCTTCGCCCGCTTAGGCTCTTGTCTTGTCGCAGATTTTTGCCGCCGAACCGGTGTCCACTTCGGCGAAATCTGCTTAGGAGGGTCGGTTTGCGGATGCTGCTCATGCGGGAAATCCCGTCTGTTTCAGGGGAGCGCGGTCATACCGGCCGCCGCGGTCCGGGCAATGGTGCCCCGGTACCAGATCGGGCCGCCGGATACCGGTATGCGGCCCGACCTCCGTTCCGGCCCGGCCCATCGCTCACGCCTTCGCGGCGATGAGCTGGGCGAGCCGGCGCAGGGCCAGCCCGTAGCCCTGCGTGCCGAGACCCGCGATCACCCCGTCGGCCCGCAGCGAGACGTAGGAATGGTGGCGGAAGGCCTCGCGCTTGTGCACGTTCGAGATGTGGACCTCGATCACCGGCGCGTCGAAGGCGTTCAGCGCGTCGAGGATCGCCACCGAGGTGTGGGTGAAGGCGGCCGGGTTGATGACGAGGCCGCTGGCGGTCTCGCGCGCCTCGTGGATCCAGTCGATGATCTCGTATTCGCGGTTCGACTGGTGGAAGCGGATCTCGAGCCCGAGCTCGGTCGCGAGCGCCCGGCACGACGCCTCGACGTCGGCCAGCGTCTCGCTGCCGTAGATGTGCGGCTGGCGCTTGCCGAGCAGGTTCAGGTTCGGGCCGTTCAGCACGTAGACGAGGCGGCTCGATTCAAGACGCGATTCGAGGCTCATGGCGGGCTCCTTCGCGGGGCATGAGGACACGGCGTTAGGCGCCGGTCGCCGCCCCGCGTCAACCGCCGCGAGAGCCGGACGGCATCGCCACGATAGGCGAACGGCATTGGCCCGCGGGGGACCGCCGGGACGATGATCCTCCTCGACCGGGGGCATCCCGCCCCCTCCCGCGAAGGGACATCCTCCGATGCGCCACCTTCTCCTCGCCGGCGCCGTGCTCGCCGCCTTCTCGACCTCCGCCCAGGCCTGGACGCAGTCGCTCCTGCACCCGGAAAGCCGTGAGGCCGCCATCGTCACCACGATGCCCGCGCCGCCGCGCTACACCGGCTACGACGACCTCGGCCTGCGCGCGGCACCGATCCGGGCCCCCCGCGCGACGGCCCGTCCGTTCGAGCCGTCCCGGCCCTCCGATCCCCCGGCCTGGCGCTCGTGCCCGTGGTGCTGACGCGCGGACCCGCACCGGCCCGTCACGGCCGCGTTTCCGCTCCGCCCCCGCGGTGTTAGCCTCATCCGTCCCCGCGGTGCCGGGGCTCCCGGACTGGAGGCTCGCGGCGGAGGGCGACCATGGAAATGCACCAGATCCGCTATTTCCTCGCCCTGTGCGAGGAGCACAACTTCACCCGCGCGGCCCAGGCCTGCCACGTCACCCAGCCCTCCCTCACCCGGGCAATCCACTTCCTGGAAGCGGAACTGGGCGGGGCGCTGTTTCACCGCGAGCGCACCGGCACGCGGCTCTCCGAGCTCGGCCGCACCGTGCGGCCCTACCTCGAGGAGGTCTACGCCAAGGCGCAGGCGGCGCAGGCCGAGGCCCGCGCCTTCGGCCGCCAGCGCCGCACCCGCCTGACGCTGGGGGTGATGTGCACGATCCAGCCCGACGCCCTGATCGGGCTGATCGGGGGCCTGCGGGCGCGGCACCCGGACCTCGAACTCGACATCGTCGATGCGAGCGCGAGCGCGCTGGAAGAGCGCCTGCTGGCGGGCAGCCTGGAAGTGGCACTCTACTGCCTGCCGGGCCGCGAGCCCGATGCCCGCCTGCACCACCTCCCCCTGTTTCGCGAGCCGATGGTGATCGCGGTGGCAGCCGCCCACCCGCTCGCCGCCCTCGACGCGGTCCGCCCCCGCGACCTCAACGGCCAGCACTACGTCCACCGCCTCAACTGCGAGTTCCGCGGCACCGTCGGCCCGGTCTGGGAGGCGCAGGGGTGCACCGATTGCGAGACGATCTACCGGAGCGAGCGCGACGACTGGATCCTGGCGATGATCGCGTCCGGGCTCGGGTTCGGATTCATGCCGCGCTCCTGCGTCACGCATCCCGGCGTGGTCGCCCGGCCGCTGGTCGAGCCGGACTTCTGGCGGGAGGTCGCCCTCGTCACCGTCCGCGGCCGGCCGCACGCCCCGGCGGTCGGCGCGCTCCTGCGCGAGGCGATGCGGGCGCAGTGGTTCGGCGCGCCGGCGCTGGCAACGGAGCGAGCGCGAGATGATTTGGCGGACGACCGGTAGGACAGCGCCCGATCGCGTTGCAGCCGGATTCTGCGCTGGATCTCCGGGTGTTTTGAGTTTTCTCGAGCGAATCGATGCCGGCCCCAGCGGAGAATGATCTCGCGATGGTCGCGCTGCGTTCCGCGACGAGACGTCGTTCTCCGGGCCTATCCCAGGCTGAGCGGCGGAGGCGGAATCGCGAAGACTCCGATCGGGGAGAACGATGCGGCAGGCGGTGCGCCCCGTCCTGAGGCATCCGCCGGTCCGAATCCCGGGCTCTCGCCGTCGAGCCCGGGATGATATCGAGGAGGGACGATCCGGGGCCTGCGAAACGACCGGTGACGTGTCGAACGAACCCCGACCCCCTCACCCGTTGCGGAACGTGTAGCTGTAGCCGTTGAGTGCCGGCGCACCGCCGAGATGGGCGTAGAGCACCTTCGAGCCCTTCGGGAAGAAGCCCTTCTGCACGAGGTCGATCATGCCCTGCATCGACTTGCCCTCGTAGACCGGGTCGGTGATCATCGCCTCGAGCCGGGCGGCGAGGCGGATCGCCTCGACGGTCTCCTTCGAGGGCACGCCGTAGACCGGGTAGGCGTAGTCTTCCTTCAGCACCACGTCGTCGGCGACGATCTCGCCGGCCCCGACGAGGGCCGCGGTGTTGCGGGCGATCTCCAGCACCTGCGCCTTGGTCTGGGCCGGGGTGCAGGAGGCGTCGATGCCGATGACGTTGCGGGCGCGGCCGTCGGCCGAGAAGCCGACCAGCATGCCGGCATGGGTCGAGCCGGTGACGGTGCAGACGACGACGTAGTCGAAGTGGAGGCCCATCTCGGCCTCCTGGCGGCGTACCTCCTCGGCGAAGCCGACATAGCCGAGCCCACCGAACTTGTGCACCGAGGCGCCGGCGGGAATCGCGTAGGGCTTGCCGCCCTTGGCCTTCACGTCCTCGATCGCCTGCTTCCAGCTGTCGCGGATGCCGATATCGAAGCCCTCGTCCACGAGCTGCGACTCGGCACCCATGATCCGCGTCAGCATGATGTTGCCGACCCGGTCGTAGACCGCATCCTCGTGCGGCACCCAGGCTTCCTGGATCACCCGGCACTTCATGCCGATCTTGGCCGCCACCGCCGCCACCATGCGGGTGTGGTTCGACTGCACGCCGCCGATCGACACCAGGGTGTCGGCGCCCGAGGCGATCGCGTCCGGCACGATGTATTCGAGCTTGCGCAGCTTGTTGCCGCCATAGGCGAGACCCGAATTGCAGTCGTCGCGCTTGGCGTAGATCTGCACGTCGCCGCCCAGATGCGCGGTCAGGCGCGGCAGGTGCTCGATCGGGGTCGGCCCGAAGGTCAGGGGGTAGCGCTCGAACTGCGACAGCATCGAAGGAATCATCGCCGGGGTCCTGTGTGGAAGCCGCTCTGATCCTAACCGCGATCCCGTGAAAGGTGCTCTCGAACTTGCCCGTGTCGATGCAACGAAACGAGGCAAGACCCGATCTCATGTGCTAGATCCGATCACACAGGAGCCGTCAGACGGAAGGATCTTTCATGACCGGTGGCCTCGACCGCATCGATCTGAAAATTCTCCGTCTGCTGCAAGAGGATGGCCGCATCGGCAATGCCGAGCTCGCCAAGCGCGTCAACACCAGCCCGGCGACCTGCCACCGCCGCACCCAGCGCCTGTTCGACGAAGGGTATCTCCGGGGGGTCCGCGCCGTGGTGGCGCCGGAGAAGGTCGGGCGCGGCTCCCTGGTCCTCGTCGGGGTGGTGCTCGACCGCTCGACGCCCGAGAGCTTTTCCGCCTTCGAGGCGGCGGCGCTCGCCATGCCGACGGTGCTCGACTGCCACCTCGTCGCCGGCGACTTCGACTACTTCCTCAAGATCCGCGTCTCCGACATGGCCGACTTCAACCGGCTGCACAGCGAGACCCTGATCGCCCTGCCGGGCGTGCGCCAGACCCGGACCTTCTTCGTCATGAAGGAGGTGGTCGACAACGCGCCGCTCAGCCTGTGAGATCGCGGCGGTTGCCGCTGTACGCAGTTTGTTCTATTCGTCAACGAAGACTTGCCCGGCGCCCCGCCCCGGGAGCCCCATCTGGTTATCCGTCTGGGCGGCCCCATCTGGTCACCATCACGGTCGACAGGGTTCTCGTCCCCGCGGGCTCCCGGCCGGTCCCCGGTCCCATCAAGCCTGGCCGCGCTCCGTCGCTGGCGGCCCGGAGCCTTCCCGCATGGCCTCTCTCGACAAGCTCTTCGACCGTTCCGCGGAGACCCGCGTGATCTCGGTGAGGGGCGCCCGCGAGCACAACCTCAAGAACGTCGACCTGACGATCCCCCGCGACAAGCTGGTGGTGTTCACAGGCCTGTCGGGCTCGGGCAAGTCGTCGCTCGCCTTCGATACCATCTATGCCGAGGGGCAGCGCCGCTACGTCGAATCGCTCTCGGCCTATGCGCGCCAGTTCCTCGAGATGATGTCGAAGCCCGACGTCGACCAGATCGACGGGCTGTCGCCGGCGATCTCGATCGAGCAGAAGACCACCTCGAAGAATCCGCGCTCGACGGTCGGCACCGTCACGGAAATCTACGACTACATGCGCCTGCTCTGGGCGCGGGTCGGCATCCCGTACTCCCCGGCCACCGGCCTGCCGATCGAGAGCCAGACCGTCAGCCAGATGGTCGACCGGGTGCTGGCGCTTCCCGAGAAGACCCGGCTCTACCTGCTGGCGCCGGTGGTGCGCGGCCGCAAGGGCGAGTACCGCAAGGAGATCGCCGAGTTCCAGAAGAAGGGCTTCCAGCGCCTGCGCATCGACGGCGAGTACTACGCCATCGACGACGTGCCGAAGCTCGACAAGAAGCTCAAGCACGACATCGACGTGGTGGTCGACCGGATCGTGGTGCGGGCCGACATGGCCTCGCGGCTGGCCGATTCGTTCGAGACCGCATTGGAGCTCGCCGACGGCATCGCGGTGGTGACCTTCGCCGATACCCCCGAGGAGGGCGAGGCGCCCGAGCCGATCACCTTCTCGTCGCGCTTCGCCTGCCCGGTCTCCGGCTTCACGATTCCCGAGATCGAGCCCCGGCTTTTTTCCTTCAACAATCCCTTCGGCGCCTGCCCGACCTGCGGCGGCATCGGCCACGAGATGCGGATCGACCCGACGCTGGTCATCTCCGACGAGGCCTTGAGCCTGTCGCGCGGCGCCGTCGCACCCTGGGCGAAGTCGACCTCGCCCTATTACGGCCAGACCCTGGAAGCCCTGGCGCAGCACTACCGCTTCCGCACCGACATGCCATGGGCCAAGCTCACCGAGGCGGCCCGCCAGGTGGTGCTCTACGGTTCGGACGGCGACGAGATCCGCTTCGCCTACAATGACGGCTTGCGCGCCTACGAGGTCTCGAAGCCGTTCGAGGGCGTGATCCCGAACCTGGAGCGGCGCTACAAGGAGACCGACAGCGACACCGCCCGGGAAGACATCGGCCGGTTCATGGCCGAGACGCCGTGCTCGGCCTGCGGCGGCAAGCGCCTGAAGCCCGAGGCCCTGGCCGTCAAGATCGCCGGCTTCGACATCGGCGACGCCACGGTGCTGTCGGTGCGGGACGCCCATCGCTGGTTCGGCGAATTGCCCGAGCACCTGACGCCCAAGCAGAACGAGATCGCGGCCCGGATCCTGAAGGAGATCCGCGACCGGCTGACCTTCCTGGTCGATGTCGGCCTCGAATACCTCACGCTCGCCCGCGGCTCGGGCTCGCTGTCGGGCGGCGAGAGCCAGCGCATCCGGCTCGCCTCGCAGATCGGATCGGGCCTGACCGGCGTCCTCTACGTCCTCGACGAACCCTCCATCGGCCTGCACCAGCGCGACAACGAGCGGCTGCTCGGCACGCTCAAGCGCCTGCGCGATCTCGGCAACTCGGTCATCGTGGTCGAGCACGACGAGGACGCGATCCTCCAGGCCGATTACGTCGTCGATGTCGGCCCTGGCGCCGGCATCCATGGCGGGCGGATCGTGGCGCAGGGGACGCCGCCCGAGCTGCTGGCCGACCCGAACTCGCTGACGGCGAAATACCTGACCGGCGCCCTCTCCGTGCGGGTGCCGAAGATGCGGCGCAAGGCGAAGACGACGCCCGCGGCCGCCAAGGGCGAGACGCCGGCGCCGCAGATGCTGCGCCTCGTCGGCGCACGCGGCAACAACCTGAAGAACGTGACCGCCGAGATCCCCCTCGGCACCTTCACCTGCATCACCGGGGTCTCGGGCGGCGGCAAGTCGACGCTCGTCGTCGACACGCTCTACAAGGCGGTGGCCCGCAAGCTCAACGGCGCCCTGGAGCATCCGGCGCCGCACGACCGGATCGAGGGGCTGGAGCATCTCGACAAGGTCATCGACATCGACCAGTCGCCGATCGGCCGGACCCCGCGCTCGAACCCCGCCACCTATATCGGCGCCTTCACGCCGATCCGCGACTGGTTCGCCGGCCTGCCCGAGGCCAAGGCCCGCGGCTACCAGCCCGGCCGGTTCTCGTTCAACGTCAAGGGCGGCCGCTGCGAGGCCTGCTCGGGCGACGGCGTCATCAAGATCGAGATGCACTTCCTGCCGGACGTCTACGTCACCTGCGACGTCTGCAAGGGCAAGCGCTACGACCGCGAGACCCTGGAGGTGAAGTACCGGGAGCGCTCGATCGCCGACGTGCTCGACATGACGGTGGAGGAGGCGGCCGAGCTGTTCAAGGCCGTGCCGGCGATCCGCGAAAAACTCGAGACCCTGGCCCGGGTCGGCCTCGGCTATGTCCGGGTCGGCCAGCAGGCGACCACGCTCTCGGGCGGCGAGGCGCAACGGGTGAAGCTGTCGAAGGAGCTGTCGAAGCGCGCCACCGGCCGCACCCTCTACATCCTCGACGAGCCGACCACCGGCCTGCACTTCCACGACGTCGCCAAGCTGATGGAGGTGCTCCACGAGCTGGTCGACCAGGGCAACAGCGTCGTGGTGATCGAGCACAACCTCGAGGTCATCAAGACCGCCGACTGGGTGATCGACATGGGCCCCGAGGGTGGCGACGGCGGCGGGGTCATCGTGGCGGAAGGAACGCCGGAAGAGATCGCCGAATCGGCGGCGAGCCATACCGGGCGCTTCCTGCGCGAGGTTCTGGCCCGGCGCCCGGCCTTGCCCGCACGGAAGCCGACGACCGAGAAGGCTGCGGCCGGCAAGCGCCCGCCCGGCAAGACGACTTCCGGTAAGAAGACCCCCGGCAAGCAGGCCGCCGAGTAAGGCAAAGAGACGAAAAACACCCGCGAAGCGATGCTTCGGAGGTCGCGAAACGGCCTGTGCACTGCACCAAGCGGGTGTTTTCGATCTGGAATGCGCCTCTGTAACGGCGCAATGCAGCCGTCCCGGCATGTGTCGGAAATGCGTCATTTGCGCAACGCCTGCGCAGCCGCTGCGTCGCGGGTGAGCAAAGGGCTGGCGCTCCGAGCGTGGCTGTTGGAAGATTATCCCGTTCAGACTGCGCAACCCGGCGGGGGCCGTACGAAGCGAGGTGTCGATGCAAGTGCGCAAAGTATAGCGCACGATGTCGACGCATGAGCGGCGGGCCCTGCTTCGCGAGCGGTTGGGAAGGAAATCTCATGATCAAGCATTGGCTCGCCGCGGGGGCGGCTGCCCTGTCCCTCAGCATGTCGGCGACGGCATCCTACGCGCAGACGACGACGGTGCCCGGCGAGCAGGTCGGCCTGGCGATCGGCGCGCCGCTGCCCGAGGGCGTCTACGCGATCAACACGTTCACCTATCGCAGCCCGGACGGCCCGAACCTCACCTCGACCGACACCGCGGTCAACATCCCGGTCCTGGTCTGGTCGACCCCGTGGAAGGTTCTGGGCGCCCGCGTCGAGCTGGCCGTCGCGCCGCCGACCGTGTTCACCTTCTCCCGCGCGCCGGGCGGCCGTGACACCAGCATCAACGTCGGCACCTTCGTCGGCGGCATCTTCGCCTGGGATCTCGGGAACAACATCGGCGTCAGCTACCTCGCCGGCGTGTACCTCAACGAGCTGAATGCCGGCCGCGGCGGCGGCCTGCCGATCCTGGCCTCGAACACCTATCGTCAGGGCTTCGCCATCAGCTACACCGGCGACGGCTGGAACGTCACCGCCAACCTGACCTACAACTTCTACGACACGCCGGCCCGCTTCAGCGGCCGCAACGGGATCCCGGGCTTCTACGGCAGCCAGTTCCCGACCGACGCCCTCAACCTCGACCTCACCGCGACCAAGAAGTTCGGCAAGTTCGAGATCGGCGCCATCGGCTACGGCACCGCCAACCTGCCGAACCGCGGCCCGCTGGCCTTCGGCGCGCCCTGCGCCGGCAACTTCGCCAGCTGCGGCACGGTGGTGGGCGGCGGCGGCGGCCGCTTCGCGCTGGGCGGCCTCGTCGGCTACGATTTCGGCAAGTTCTCGGTCCAGGCCTGGGTCGCCCGCGACGTCGCCACCTCGGCCCGCCAGATCTCGCCGGTCACCGGTCTCGCGACCAACCGCGAGGCCTACTCGACCGAGGGCTGGTTCCGCGTCGTCGCCCCGCTCTACACCGTGGCGGCGGCGCCCGAGCCGGCTCCGGTCCCGCTCATCCGCAAGTACTGATCGAAAACCGACCGATCGAGACGATCGATCCGTGGGCCTCGCCGGTGCGAGGCTCGTCCGGCGCCCGGCTCTTCCCGAGCCGGGCGTTCTGCGTTGCGGGCGCCTGTCGGGCCGGGCCCTGCGACCTATAACGGAACCGTGCGGGCGGGACCGTCCGGTCCGAGACGCACTACGACAGGACGCGCGGGGCGCCGAGCCCCGGCAGGAGACCATGATGGCGGCGCCCGGCGACTGGAAGATCCCCTCCGCGGTGCAGCCCCGCCCGGCGGCCTATTCGTACGACCTCGACCAGACCCTGACGGCGATCGTCGCCCTGTCCTCGCGGGTGCCGGACGGCGCCTACACGGCCGAGATTCTCGGGACCGAGCGGGCCGGCAACGGCGTCGTCATCGGCGAGGACGGTTTGGTGCTGACCATCGGCTACCTCATCACCGAAGCCGAGACCATCTGGCTCACCGCCCATGACGGCCGCACCCTGCCCGGCCACGTCGTCGGCTACGACGCCGCCACCGGGCTCGGCCTGGTGCAGGCCCTGGGTTCCCTCGACCTGCCGCACCTGCCGATCGGCAGCGCCGCCTCGCTGCGCATCGGCGACAAGCTGGTGATGGCCGGGGCGGGCGGCCGCTCCCGGTCCGTGGCCGCCGAGGTGGTCGCCGTCCAGGAATTCGCCGGCTACTGGGAATATCTCCTCGACGACGCGATCTTCACCTCGCCCGCCCATCCGCATTGGGGCGGGGCGGCGCTGATCGGCCCGGCGGGCGAACTGACCGGCATCGGCTCGCTCCAGCTGCAACAGAGCGGGCGCGACGGCCGGCCGATCAACATGTCGGTGCCGATCGACCTGCTGAAGCCGATCCTGGCCGACCTGACGACGCTGGGTCGGGTCTCGGGCCCGCCCCGGCCCTGGCTCGGCCTCTACGCCACCGAGATCGACGATCAGGTCGTGGTGATGGGCCTCTCCCCCCGCGCCCCGGCCGAGATCGCCGACCTGCGGGCCGGCGACATCCTGATGGCGGTGGGGCAGTCGGACGTCACCGACCTCGCGAGCTTCCTGCGCGCGGTCTGGGCGCTGGGGCCGGCCGGCATCACCGTGCCCCTGACCGTGCATCGCGACGGCCGGACCCTCAGCATCCCGGTGGTCTCGGCCGACCGTTCGACCTTCCTGGTCACGCCGCGGCTGCACTGAGGCACGGCGGCGCCGGCTCGGGCCTCCGGGCCGGTCTTCCGGCGCCGCGCGCGGCCGGCCTCCAAGCGGAGCCTGGAGCGGCACGATGGTCCGCCGGCGGCTTTCTCCCCGATTGATGTCGGCGGCCGCGGAATCGCGCCGGCGCCGTTCGCCTTCCCGCGCGCTCCACCGAAGCCGGCGCGGCCGCCCGATCGAGCGATCGAAAAAATAGCGAACTGTTTCGTCTTGATGGCGGCATCGATCGACTTCGCTCAATATTGTTAGAGCAATTCACGCCGAGAAGATCACTATAAATTTCTGTCATCGATCTAGTTATATATGTCGTAGCTTAAGACAATCGCATATCTGCCGAAATGATTTTCATCTCAAATTAATCGGCCCAAAGCCTGATGGGCTTCCTATCTTGCAGGTCGCCGCGATATGGCATCGAAATCCCCCGTCACCGCGTCCACCGCGTCGCTTTCTCCGTTCCTGCTTGCTTTGCTTTGCCTGTGCAGCATCGTGATGCAAGGCATGACAATCTTGTTCGGATTCACGATACGGAGGACCGATCTGTGGTTGCTCGCGGTCCTGGCCGGCCTGTGCTTCGCCTTGTGCCTGCCGTCGGGATCGCGGATGCGGGATCGACTGACGGGACCGCTGCAGACCTGCGTCGCCGTGGTGGCGATCCTCGACTTCACCCTCGTCTTCCCGTGGCAGGCGCAGGCCTTCGCGCTGCCGCTCGTGGACGACACGGTCAGGGGAATCGACCTGGCGCTCGGCTTCGATCACGTCGCCTGGATGCGGTGGCTCGATGCCAATCCGGGGATCCGGGCCGTCCTGGACGTGTCCTATCGCTGCATGATCCCGCAGATGGTCGTGGTGATCGGCCTCTACGCCGCATCCGGTCGGTATCGCGCGCTCGACCGCTATCTCGCCGCCTTCGCCATCGCGATCTTCCTCACGTCGATCCTGAGCATCGCGGCGCCGACGCGCGGCATCGTCGCCTTCCTCGATCCGGCCTGGCGCGGCACCCCGTCATGGCCCCACGGCGCGACGGACGTCGCGGCCTACGACGCGCTGCGGTCGGGGGCGTTGCGCGATCTCTCGGGCCGGCCCGAACTCGGGATCATCTCGTTCCCGAGCTTCCATGCCGCCTCGGCGGTCCTGTCGGCATGGTCGTTCTGGGTCTTCCCGTCCCTGCGCCTGCCCGCCATCGTCCTTGACGGGATCATGTCCATCGCCACCGTCGGCTGCGGAGGTCACTACGTGATGGACGTCGCGGCGGGCCATCTCGTCGCCGGCCTCGCGATCCTGCTCGCGGTGCGCGGCTCCGATCTCGGCTATCGCCTCCTCGATCGTCTCGCCGGCTCGCCGGCGCTCCTGTACCGGCCGACCGACCCGTCGGCGCGCGTCGCGACCGCCGAGCGAGCGACCCGATGAGGAGCCGGGGCCGCGCGGCTCGGGTCACGGAATGCCCAAAACATCGGCACTGCGACGGGCCGACATTGCACTGCACACCATGTCGCCAGCGACTGCCTCGATCGCGCGTCCGTACGGTCCCGCGGCACCCCGGTCCCAGCGTCAGCCCGTTCCCTCGGGGCCCTGCAGCATAGTGCCTAAATCCCCGTGGGAATTGCGCTTCATGCGCCAGAGTGCTGCCAAATCGGAGGGCAGCGCGGTTTCTTGACGATTCCCTGCGCGCTGCATGTGAATTGTGCATGGCTGGCTTACGCAGTCCCGTCTCACACCACGGCAGCCAACTCCCATATGGTGCGTTGCAACAGAAGCAGGCGGCCAGTGCCGAAACGGTTCGCACCGGGTGCCTGCTCAGAGGTCAAAACCGATGTTCGTCTCCCTCATCCTCAGCAAGATCCGCGCTTACCTCCGCTACCGCGAGACCGTTCACGAGCTGTCGCGTCTGTCCGACCGCGAGCTCGACGATCTCGGCATCAGCCGCTTCGAGATCCAGGGCATCGCCCGCTCGGTCGCGTAAGCGCCCGCGTAGCGTATCCAAGTCGCGTACCGAGTACCCCAAGTCGATCGAAGGCCAATCGGCCACCCATCGTCTCGCGCGCCCGCCCTCTCCGGCGGGCGTTCGCTTGTCCGGGCCCCGCCATCCGCCGCGCTCCGGCGGTGTTGCATCCCCGGCACCCGATCCGATATGCCGCGTCATGTCCGGATCCCATCCCATTCACGTCGTCGGCGGCGGCCTCGCCGGCTCGGAAGCCGCCTGGCAGATCGCCGAGGCCGGCCTGTCCGTGGTGCTGCACGAGATGCGGCCCGTGCGCGGCACCGAGGCCCACCAGACCGACGGCCTCGCCGAGCTCGTCTGCTCCAACTCCTTCCGCTCCGACGACGCGGCGCTCAACGCCGTCGGGCTGCTGCACCAGGAGATGCGCCGCCTCGGCTCGCTGATCATGCGCTGCGGCGATGCCCACCAGGTACCGGCCGGCGGGGCGCTCGCCGTCGACCGCGAGGGCTTCAGCCGCGCGGTCACCGCGGCGCTGGAGGCGCATCCGAACGTCGCCATCGCCCGCGAGGAGGTCGACGGGCTGCCGCCGGCCTCCTGGGACAGCGTGATCGTGGCGACCGGCCCGCTCACCGGCGCCGGCCTCGCCGAAGGCATCCGCGGGCTGACCGGCGCCGAGTCGCTCGCCTTCTTCGACGCCATCGCGCCGATCGTGCACCGCGACTCGATCGACATGGGCAAGGCCTGGTTCCAGTCCCGCTACGACAAGGCGGGCCCGGGCGGCACCGGCGCCGACTACATCAATTGCCCCCTCGACCGCGAGCAATACGCCGCCTTCATCCAGGCGCTGGTCGAGGGCGAGAAGACCTCGTTCAAGGAATGGGAGGCCTCGACCCCGTATTTCGACGGCTGCCTGCCGATCGAGGTGATGGCCGAGCGCGGTCCCGAGACCCTGCGCCACGGGCCGATGAAGCCTTTCGGCCTGACCAACCCGCACAACCCGACGGTCAAGGCCTACGCCATCGTCCAGCTGCGCCAGGACAACGCGCTGGGCACGCTCTACAACATGGTCGGCTTCCAGACGAAGCTGCGGCACGCCGAGCAGGTGCGGATCTTCCGCACGATTCCCGGCCTGGAGAATGCCGAGTTCGCGCGTCTCGGCGGCCTGCACCGCAACACCTATCTCGACAGCCCGCGCCTCCTCGACGCGACCCTGCGGCTCAAGGCCGAGCCGCGCCTGCGCTTCGCCGGCCAGATCACCGGCTGCGAGGGCTATGTCGAGAGCGCGGCGATCGGCCTGATGGCCGGCCGCTTCGCCGCCGCCGAGCGCCAGGGCCGGGCGCTGGAGCCCCTGCCGGTCACCACGGCGCTCGGGGCGCTCATCGGCCACATCACCGGCGGGCATGTCTCCGACGACGGCCTCTCCGCCGAGGAGCCCGGCAAGCCGCGGTCGTTCCAGCCGATGAACGTGAATTTCGGCCTCTTCCCGCCCCTCGACCGGGCCCCGAAGGCGCCGGACGGCAAGCGCCTGCGCGGCCCCGAGAAGGCCCAGGCCAAGAAGCGGGCGATGACCGACCGGGCCAGGGCCGCCCTCGGCGAATGGCTCGGCGAGGCGCCGGCCCCATTGCCGGCCGAGGCAGCGGAGTAGGCAATGAGCCGCGGAGGAATTCGAAAGATTTCCTCCGCGGATCCCGTGTCACTCGCAACCTCATCCCGAGGTGCCGGAGCGAAGCGGAGGCCTCGAAGGAGGGCTCCAGACAACGCAGAGAGTTCTGGAGCTCTCCTTCGAGGCTCGTTTCACTCGCACCTCAGGATGAGGTCGGGGGTGGGACAATCCATGACGAGGGACAGAAACTGCCGCGGGCGCTATCGCACGGATCGCGCCGCCCGCCACAGCCGCCAGATCCGGCGCCAGTTCGGCACGTCGATCACGGTCGCGAGCGGGTCGTAGCCCGGCCGCTCCATCGCCTTGAGGTAGGTCTCGACCATCGCGACCGGCAGGAAGGCGGGAGCCGCGACGGCGGCGAGCGTCGCCCGCTCGGCCGCGTAGGCGGCGAGGTGCCGGCGGGCCAGCGCCCGCAGGTCGGCGCAGGCGCCGGCGAGCCCCGGGCCGCCCCGGCCCGCCACGATGTCCTCGCGGGTGACGCCGTGCGCCTTCAGCACATCGGCCGGCAGGTAGACCTGGCCGCTGCGGGCGTGCCAGGGCAGCGCCCGCAACAGCCCGGTCACCGCGTAGGCGACGCCGGCATGTCCGGCCGCGGCGGCGCCCCCGGGCTCCGTGCCGTCCGCCAGGATCAGGCTGCCGAGGCGGATCAGGCAGGAGGCGGTTTCGCCGCAATAGCCCTCGAGGTCGTTCGTCGAGGGCATCGGATCGTCGTAGAGATCGAAGACCCGGGCATCGACGAGATCGACGAGGGGCTGGCGCGGCAGGCGCGCCTTGACCAGCGTGTCGTCGAGGGCGGCAGCGACCGGATGGGCCCGCACGTCGCCCCGCGCCTCGCCCTGGAGCGCGTCGCGCCACCATTGCAGGCGCAGCTCGCCCGGCATGGGGCTCGACACGGCCTCCCGCACCCGCGCCACCTCCAGGCTGAAGGCGGCGAGCGCGTGGAGATGCGGGCGCTTCTCGGCCGGGGCGTAGAGGCTGGCGTACCAGCGGTCGGGATCGCCCTCGCGGACCAGGGTCTCGCAATGGGCGTAGGCCCAGGCCGGATCCCGGGGCTCGGCCTCGCTCATGATGATCTCAGGGTACCGCGATCAGGGCGGCCGCGACCTTGCGGTTCTCGGCCATCAGGATGTTGTAGGTCCGCGCCGCCGCGCCGGTCTGCATCACGTCGAGGCCGATCCCGGCCTGCTTCAGGTGCCGGCGCAGGGAATCGGGCACGAACACGATCTCGGATCCGGTGCCGAGCAACAGGAGGTTCGCTTCTCCGGCTTCGGCCAGGAGGGGCGCGAGGCTCTCCGGCGTGATCCCGGCCGGGTCGGTCACGTCCCAAGCGCGCACGCCCGAGGGCAGCGCCAGGATCGAGCCGCGATGCGACATGTCGGCGAAGCGGAAGCCGCCGCCGCCATAGGTGTCGATCGGGTAGCGGCCCGGGACGAAGCCGTCATGCAGCCGCCCGGACCCGGAGGCTCCCCCGCCGGCCACTACTCGGCCGCCTGCTTCAGGCTGGAAGGATCCCGCGCCTGCGAGCGGGTGCCGCCGGCCTGGAGCCCGATATAGATGAGGAACGGGGTCGAGACGAAGATCGCCGAGTAGGTGCAGATCACCACGCCGGCCAGCATCACGACCGAGAAGCCCTTGATCGCCTCGCCGCCGAACAGAACCAGCGCCAGCAGCGACAGGGCGGTCGACAAAGCGGTCATCACGGTGCGCGACATGGTGGAGTTGATCGAGAGGTTGAGTAGCTCCTCGGTCGGCATGGTCTTGTAGCGCCGCATCAGCTCGCGGGTGCGGTCGAACACCACCACCGTCTCGTTCAACGAGTAGCCGACGATCGTCAGGATCGCGGCGATCGACGTCATGTTGAACTCGATCCGGGTGATGACGAACAACCCGACCGTGATGACGATGTCGTGCAGGGTGCCGACGATGGCGCCGAGCGCCAGCTCGCGCTCGAACCGGAACCACAGGTACAGCAGCACCGCCACGACCGACAGGACGACGCCGATCGTGCCCGACTGGACCAGCTCACCCGAGACGCGGGGACCGACGGTCTCGACCCGGTCGAAGGCGTAGTCCTTGTCGAAGGCGGCATGCGCCTTCTGCATCACCAGGGTCTGGCCGGTCTCGCCGCCGGCCTGGAGCGGGAAGCGCACCGAGATCGAGCCCTGGCCGAGCTCCTGCACCTCGGTCTCGCCGAAGCCGAAATCGTTGGCGGTGTGGCGCACCGCGCCGACATCGGCGGTGACGCCGGCCTTGGGCCGCAACTCGACCAGCGTGCCGCCCTTGAAGTCGATGCCGAAATTGAGCCCGACCTGCAGGAACAGCACCACCGTGGCGACCGAGATGAAGGCCGAGAGCGGGAAGCTGAAGCGCCGCAGGCGCATGAAGTCGAAGTGGGATTCGTCGGGCCAGAGGCGGAGGAGGCGCATCGTCGGTCTCGAAAGGGGTGTGTCGGCGCGCCCCGCTCGGAGCGCAGCGCATGAGACGGGCGGCTCGTCGCCGCCCGTCTGCAAAAAAATCAGATCGGCAGGGTCTTCATATCGGGAGAACCTTGGGCCGCAGGCGCTGGTACCACAGGGCGATCATCATCCGGGTCAGGGTCACGGCGGTGATGACCGTGGTCAGGATGCCGAGGATGAACACCACCGCGAAGCCGCGCACCGGCCCCGAGCCCATGAAGAACAGGATCACCGCGGCGATCGCCATGGTGGAGTTGGAATCCACGATGGTCGCGAAGGCGCGGTCGAAGCCGGCCTGCAGCGCCGAGGGGATCGAGCGGCCGGCCCGCACCTCCTCGCGTACGCGCTCGTAGATCAGCACGTTCGAATCGACCGCGGTGCCGATGGTGAGCACGATGCCGGCGATGCCCGGCAGGGTCATGGTGGCTTCCAGGACCGACATCAGGCCCAGGATCAGGCCCACATGGACCAGCAGCGCGATGTTGGCGAAGAGGCCGAACACCCCGTAGGCGGCGAACATCAGCACCACGACGAGGATCGTCGCCACGATGGTGGCGTGCTTGCCGGCCTCGATCGAGTCGCGGCCGAGACCCGGGCCGACGGTCCGGCGCTCGATCACGGTGAGCTTGGCCGGCAGGGCGCCGGCCCGCAGCAGCACCGAGAGGTCGTTGGCCTGCTGCACCGTGAACCGGCCGGAGATCTGGCCCTGGCCGCCGGTGATCGGCTGCAGGATGCGGGGGGCCGACACGACCTCGTTGTCGAGGACGATCGCCATCGCGCGGCCGACATTCTCGCTCGTCGCCTGGCCGAACTTCTGGGCGCCGCGCAGGTTGAACTTGAAGTTGACGATCGGCTCGTTCGACTTCTGGTCGAAGCCCGGCTGGGCGTCGGTCAGGTCGGCGCCGTCCGCCATGACGCGGCGCTCCACCGGCACCTTCTGGCCGTTGGCGTCCTTGGAGGGCAGCATGTCGACGTCGCCGGCCGGGCTGTCGGCGAGCATGCGGAACTCGAGCTTGGCGGTCTTGCCGAGCTGCTCTTCGAGGCGGGCGGGATCCTGGAGGCCCGGCACCTGGACCAGGATGCGGTCGGCGCCCTGCTGCTGGATCGACGGCTCGGTGGTGCCGCCGAGATCGACGCGGCGGCGGATGACCTCGATCGCCTGGGAGACCGCCCGCCGCACCCGGGCGTTGAAGCCGGCATCGGTGTAGGTGAGCTGGATCAGGCCGTTCGGCTCCTCGCGCACGTCGAGGGTGCGGGCGCCGGTCTGGCCGAGGGTGGCGTCGGTGACGGGCTGCGACAGGGCCTGGAGCTTCGGCAGAGCCTTGGCGCGGGCGGCCTCGTCGGCGATGCGCAGCTGCACGCCGCGGGGCTGGAGCTGGATGCCGCCGTAATTCTGGACGCCGGCCTCGCGCAGGGCCTGGCGCACGTCGTCGCGCAGCCCTTGCGCCATCGTGCGGCCGAGGTCGTTGCGGTCGACCTCCAGCACGATCTGCGAGCCGCCCTGGAGGTCGAGGCCGAGCACGATGGCGCGGGTCGGCACGATCCAGGTCGGGAACCAGGACGGCAGCGACTTGATGAACCCGTTGCGCTGATCGGCCGTGAAGAAGCTCGGCACGGCGAGCATCAGGCCGACCAGGATCACGGCGAGCGTCGCGACGGCTTTCGTGGTGGAGATACGGAGCATCCGCGGCGTCCCAACCGGTCTCGAATGAAGGTCAGATAGGGCGGCCCGGCGCCTTTTTGTCCGGGCCTCTCCCAGCGTCAGCGCGGGCTCAGGCGGCCTTGACCGGCTCGCCCTTGGCCCGGACTTCGGCGATCATGGTGCGGACGACCTTGACCTGGACGTTCGGGGCGATCTCGACCTCGATCTCAGGGGCCTCGGTCACCTTGGCGACCCGGCCGACGATGCCGCCGGTGGTCACCACCGTGTCGCCGCGGCGCACGTTCTTGACCATGTCCTGGTGGTCCTTGGCGCGGCGCTGCTGCGGGCGCAGGATCAGGAAGTACATGATCACGAAGATCAGGATGAAGGGGACGACCTGCACGAGGATGTCCGTGCCGCCGGTCGCCCCGGCTCCCTGCGCGAAGGCGGGCGTGATCACTCTCGAGGTCTCCCGAAACAAGACGAAAACGGGCCGGGCGGGTCTCCGCCGGCCTTGCAAAAGCGCGCGGACTATAGCCACCGACGACCCGAAAGCAATTGCGGGGTGGGGTGCGTCCCCGTCCGATCCGACCGGGTTTTCGTCCGTGGTGCCTTGGGATTAAGAGGCGCCACCCGCACGTCCGCCCCTGCGCAAGGAGCCTGCATCCCCGCGATGACCGACCAGACCCCCTCCCCCGTCTCGGACCTCATGCCCGTGCTGCTGCGCATCGCCGCGGCCCTGGAGCGCGCCGCCCCGCCGGCGATCCCCGCCCCCGACTTCGCGGCGGCCGACGCCTTCGTGTGGCAGCCCGAGGGGCGGCTGCAGCCGGTACCGCGGGTCAACCGGGTCGAGATGGGCCTTCTTCGCGGCATCGACCGGATGCGCGACACCCTGTTCGACAACACCGAGCGCTTCGCCCGCGGGCTGCCGGCCAACAACGCCCTGCTCTGGGGCGCCCGCGGCATGGGCAAGTCGTCGCTGGTCAAGGCGGTCCATGCCGAGATCAACGCGCGGGGGCCCGAGCGACCGCTCAAGCTCGTCGAGATCCACCGCGAGGACATCGAGGGCCTGCCCGCCCTGATGGGATGGCTGCGCCCGGACCCGCACCGCTTCGTGGTGTTCTGCGACGACCTGTCGTTCGACGGGGACGACACGTCGTACAAGTCGCTCAAGGCCGCGCTCGACGGCGGCATCGAGGGCCGGCCCGACAACGTGATCTTCTACGCCACGTCGAACCGGCGCCACCTGCTCGCCCGCGACATGATGGAGAACGAGCGCGCCACCGCGATCAACCCGGGCGAGGCGGTGGAGGAGAAGGTCTCGCTGTCCGACCGCTTCGGCCTCTGGCTCGGCTTCCACAAGTGCAGCCAGGACGAGTACCTGGCGATGATCGACGCCTATGTCGCCCGCTACGGCCTGACGGTCGCGCCCGAGCAGCTGCGGGCCGAGGCGCTCGAATGGTCGACCACCCGCGGCGCGCGCTCGGGCCGCACGGCGTTCCAGTACATCCAGGATCTCGCCGGGCGGCTGGGTCGGCGACTCGACTGAGGGGATCAACCCGGGCGCCGCTCGCGCGGCCCCCGGGGGCGGCTCGGAGACCGGGCGGGAGGGCTCAGCCCCCCGCCGCCTCCTCGGCCGCCCGTTCGCGCTCGCGCCGCTTCTCCATCGCGCGGACCGAGACGATCGATGCCTCGTAGAGGAGCAGCATCGGGACCGCGAGGGAGAGCTGGCTGATCACGTCGGGCGGGGTCAGCACCGCGGCGGCGACGAAGACCAGCACGATCGCGTAGCGCCGCCGCTCCTTCAGGAACTTCGAGTCGATGAGGCCGACCTGGCCCAGCAGGGTCAGGATCACCGGCAGCTGGAACGCGATGCCGAAGGCGAAGATCAGCGTCATGATGAGCGAGAGATACTCGTCCACCTTGGGCAGAAGCTCGATCGTGGCCTCGCCGGGCTGTCCGATCTGCTGCAGGCTGACCGAGAACTTGATCAGCAGCGGCATCGCCAGGAAGTAGACGACGAGGGCGCCGAGGAGGAAGAAGATCGGCGTGGCGATCAGGTAGGGCAGGAAGGCCCGGCGCTCGTTGCGGTAGAGGCCCGGCGCCACGAAGGCGTAGAGCTGGGTCGCGACCACCGGGAAGGACAGGAAGCCGGCGCCGAACACGCTCAGCTTGATGTTGGTGAAGACCTGCTCGAGGAAATGGGTCGCGATCAGCCGCGCCTTGTCGGCCCCGACCACGCTGACATAGGGATAGACTAGCACGTTGTAGATGTGCTGGGCGAAGAAGAAGCAGATAAAGAACATCACCCCGAAGGCGAGCATCGACTTGATCAGCCGCGAGCGCAGCTCGATCAGGTGCTCGATCAGGGGTGCACGCGAGGCCTCGATCTCGGCTTCGTCGGCCTCGGTCATCATGCGCTGCGGCCCGTGCTGGCGGTATCGGGGGACGTGGACGGCTCCGCCGTGTGGGAACCGGCGGCTTCCGGCGCCGCGCGGGCGGCCTCGGCCTTGAGATGCGCGGTGGCGGCGGCCAGCGCCTCGTGGGTCGGCTTCTCGGCGGCGGGCTCGGGCGGCTGGTAGGCCGGCGGCGCGGCCGGATCGACGGGTGCCGGATCGGGGATCGTCGCGGCGTAGGGGTCGGCCGAGGCGACGAGCGGATCGGAGCCGGGCAGCGCCTGGGTCGTCGGCTTGGTGGCCGCCGTACCGTCCACCGCGCCCTTGATCTCGTTGCGGATGGTCTGGACCGGGTTGAAGCCGGTCGCCGTCGCCGAGGTCACGCTGCGGTTGATGCCCTCGACCTCGCGGCGGACGTCGTCGAGCTCGGCCTCGCGCATCGCCTCGCTGAACTGGCTCTGGAACTCGCCGGCCATGCGCTTGAGGCGACCGGTGACCTGGCCCACGGTGCGCAGGGCCCTGGGCAGGTCCTTGGGGCCGATGACGACGAGCGCGACGCCGCCGATCAGCATCACCTCGCCCCAACTCATATCGAACATGGCGTGACGGCCCTGCTACTCGCGCGGCGCGACTCTCGGGCGGGCGCCCCGCGCGGGCTGTCTAGCACGCCGCGGCGCCGGCGCCAGTCGGCGCCGCGCAGGTTCCGGTTGAGAGGCGGGGCCCGCGGGCGGTCCTGCGCCGGCCTGGAGGTGCTCGATGCGGACGGGGCGGCCGGCCTGGCCGCGCGCACCCCTCCACGATGGCGGCGGCTCAGCCGACCTTGTGGTCGGTGTTCGGCTGGGGGGTGAGCGGCGGCATCTGGGCGGTCGGCACGGTGTGCGGCGCGGCAGTCGGCGCGTGGACCGGCTGCACCGGGGCGGGGTGCACGACCGGGGGCGGGATCTGAACCGGCGGGATCGGCGCGTGGGGCACCTGCGCGGTCGTGGTC
>NZ_JTHF01000399.1 GCF_001043895.1 Methylobacterium indicum | reverse complement strand
GCTGCGGCCGCGGCCGCAGCGCCGGCGGGTCCCCTCGCCTACGAGGTGATCGAGGAGCTGCCCGCCATCCTGCACGCGGATGCCGCGCTCTACGAGGACTATGCCCTGGAGACCCTGCGGATCGAGGGCGCCCACCCGCACCCGACCGGCCTCGTGCAATCGACCGCCATGGCCTCGGTGCGGCTGCCCCGGCCGGCCTACGCCCCGCACCTGCCGGCGGCGGTCGTGTCCGGCGGCCTGCTCTCGGATTGCCAGCTCGAGACCGTGATCTATGCCGGCGCGGCCCATGCCCGCCACCTCCCGGGCTGGTGGACGCTCGACGAGACCGGCACGAAGCTGTCCGCCGCGGCCGAAGGCGCCGAGGGCGCCGTGCGCTTCCGCCAGGGCTTCTTCCTCGGTGACGGCACCGGGGCGGGCAAGGGCCGCCAGGTCGCCGGCATCATCCTCGACAGCTGGATGCAGGGGCGCCGGAAGGCGCTCTGGATCTCGAAGAACGAGGCGCTCCTCGAGGACGCCCAGCGGGATTGGCGCCACCTCGGCCAGGAGCCGCTCCAGATCGTGCCCCTGTCGCGCTTCGCGCCGGGCAAGCCGATCGTCCTGCCGGAGGGCATCCTGTTCGCGACCTTCGGCACCCTGCGCGGGGCCGGGCGCAACGGGTCCGGCTCGCGCCTCGACCAGATCGTCGACTGGCTCGGCGCGGACTTCGACGGGCCGATCGCGATCGACGAGGCACACTCGCTGGCCAACGCCGCCAGCGGCTCGGGCGAGCGCGGCGTGGTCGAGGCCTCGCAGCAGGGGCGCGCCGGCCTCAGCCTCCAGTACCGCCTGCCCGACGCCCGGGTGCTCTACGTCTCGGCCACCGGCGCGGTGACGGTCGAGAAGCTCGCCTACGCCCACCGGCTCGGCCTGTGGGGCGGCGGCAGCTTCCCGTTCCCGACCCGGGCCGACTTCGTCACCGCCATGCAGCAGGGCGGGCTCGCGGCGATGGAGGTGCTCGCCCGCGACCTCAAGGCGCTCGGCCTCTACACCGCCCGCTCGCTGTCCTATGCCGGCGTCACGGTCGAGATTCTCGAGCACGCGCTGACCCCTGAGCAGACGGCGATCTACGACGCCTACGCCGACGCCTTCCAGATCATCCACACCCACCTCGACGCTGCGCTGAAGGCGTCCGGCGTCACCGGCGAGAGCGGCACGCTGAACCGCCACGCCAAGGCCGCGGCGCGCTCGGCGTTCGAGTCGAGCAAGCAGCGGTTCTTCAACCACCTGCTCACGGCGATGAAGTGCCCCTCGCTGATCGCGTCGATCGAGGCGGGGATCGCGGCCGGCCACGCCGCGGTCGTCCAGGTCGTCTCGACCGGCGAGGCGCTGATGGAGCGCCGGCTCGCCGAGATCCCGTCCGAGGAATGGGGCGATCTCCAGGTCGACGTCACCCCGCGCGAGTACGTCATCGACTACCTCAAGCACGCCTTCCCAACCCAACTCTACGAGCCCTACAGCGATGCCGACGGCATCGTACTGTCCCGGCCGGCGCTCGACGCCGACGGCCAGCCGATCCAGTGCCGCGAGGCGGTCGAGGCCCGCGACGGCCTGATCGAGCACCTGTGCGGGCTCAAGCCCGTGCAATCGGCGCTCGACCAGATCCTCCACCACTTCGGGACCGGCGCCGTCGCCGAGATCACCGGCCGCTCGCGCCGGATCGTGCGCCAGGCGGGCCCGGACGGGGTCGACCGGCTCGTGCTCCAGAACCGGCCTGCGGGGGCCAACCTGTCCGAGACCCAGGCCTTCCAGGACGACGAGAAGCGGATCCTGGTGTTCTCGGATGCCGGCGGCACGGGGCGCAGCTACCATGCCGATCGCCGCGCGAAGAACCAGCGCCTGCGCGTCCACTACCTGCTCGAGGCCGGCTGGAAGGCCGACGCGGCCGTGCAGGGCCTGGGCCGGACCAACCGCACCAACCAGGCGCAAGCTCCGCTGTTTCGCCCGGTGACGACCAACGTGAAGGGCGAGAAGCGTTTCCTCTCGACCATCGCGCGGCGCCTCGACACGCTCGGGGCCATCACGCGAGGCCAGCGCCAGACCGGCGGCCAGGGCCTGTTCCGCCCCGAGGACAACCTCGAGGGCCCCTACGCCGCGACCGCGCTGCGCCAGCTCTACTGGGCGATCGTGCGGGGCGAGATCGAGGGATGCTCGCTCCAGGAGTTCGAGGCGTCGACCGGCCTCTCGCTGACCTCCGACACTGGGGCGGTGCACGAGGAGCTGCCGCCGATCGGCCGCTTCCTCAACCGCGTGCTCGCGCTGCGCATCGCGATGCAGAACCGCCTGTTCGAGGCGTTCGAGGAAAGGCTGGCCCAGGTGATCGAGGGGGCGATCTCGGCCGGCGTCTACGATGTCGGGGTCGAGGTCCTGACGGCGGAATCCTTCAAGGTCACCGCCCGCGAGGTCGCCTACACCCACCCGGCGAGCGGCGCGCATACCCGCCTCCTGACCATCACCGAGCGCCGCCGCCTCCAGCCGCTCGATCGCGCCGGCGCCCTCGACCTGATCGCGGCCGGCTTCCGGCCGGTCGTGAACGCCACGACCGGCCGGCCGGGGCTGATGGGGAAGGCGGCGAGCGAGACGCGCGAGGACGGCTCCGTGGTGGAGCGGGTGCGGCTGGTGCGCCCGCTCAAGCGCCAGCTCTTCGACCGGGACCAGTACGCGCGGTCCTCGTTCGAGGAGATGCCGGCCGAGGTCTTCCTGGCCGCCTGGGAGGCGGAGCTGGCGGCCCTGCCGGAATTCGACGAGCGAACCCTCTACGTCGTCACCGGCCTGCTCCTGCCGATCTGGGACCGCCTGCCCGGTATCGACATGCGCGTTTTCCGCCTCGTCACCGACGACGGCGAGCGGATCGTCGGGCGCGTGGTCGACCCCCACGACCTGCACGTCACCCGCGAACGGCTCAACCTCGGCGCCGGACCGGCCATGGACCCGGCCGAGGCCTACGCGGCGGTGCATGGCGGGCGCACGAGCCTCCAGCTCTCCGGCGGGCTCCAGGTGCGGAGAGTGAGAGTGATGGGCGAGCACCGCATCGAGGTGATGGGTGCGAGCGAGAGCGCGCGGGCCGGCTTGAAGTCGATCGGGCTGTTCTCCGAGGTGATCTCGTTCCGCACCCGCCTGTTCATCCCCGTCGGGGAGCGCGGGCCCTCGATCCTGGCCGCGATGATGGAGCGACATGCGCTCTTACGTTGCGTCGCCGCCGCCGCTCACGCTTAATGATCGAATTCGTCGGAGGCCGACCATGCCGACCCATCCCACCCCCGCCGATCTCTCGCGCCAGCTCGCCGACCGCGCCGAGGCGTTCTGCCGGCGCTACCTGTCGAACGGCTACCGCTCCGGCCGGTTCTGGTGCGTCGGGGATGCCTTCAACTCCGAGGGGGCATCGATGTATGTCCGCCTCACCGGGCCGAGCACCGGCAAGGGCGCCCGCGGCAAGTGGACCGATGCCGCGACCGGCGAGCACGGCGACCTCCTCGACGTGATCGTGCTCCAGAACGGCAACCGCTGGAAAGAGGCCCTGGCGCAAGCCAGGGCGTTCCTAAGCCTGCCCGAGCCCGCGGTGCCCGAGCCGGCCCGCCGCCTCTCGCCCGCCTCCGACACGACCGGGTCTGCCCGGCGGCTGTGGGGCTACGGCCGCTCGATCGTTGGCACCCCGGCGGCGGCCTACCTGCGCTCGCGAGGCCTCGAATATGCCGTCGGCGAGCCCTCCCTGCGCTTCCACCCACGCTGCCTGTACAAGCCGACCCAGAAGGAGCCGGGCCCCGATACCTGGCACCCGGCCCTGATCGCCTGCATCACCGACTTGTCGGGCGCCGTCATGGGCGTGAGCCGGACCTGGCTCGCTCCGGACGGGCGTGGCAAGGCCGCGCTGCGCGACCCGCGGCGGGGGCTCGGCCAGCAGCTCGGCCACGGCGTGCGCTTTCGCGGCACGGTCCCGGATCTGATGGTGGCCGGCGAGGGTGTCGAGACGGTGCTGTCGCTCAAGCTCCTCCTGCCGGCGGTCCCGCACGTCGCCGGTCTCTCGGGGGGGCACCTCGGCGCCCTCATCCTCCCTCCCAGCCTGCGCCACCTCTACATAGCCCGCGACGCCGATCCAGCCGGCGAGCGCGGTGCCGCGATCCTGCGCGCGCGCGCCGAGGCCGCCGGCGTGCTGGTGAGCTACCTCGACCCCCGCGAGGACGACCATAACCGCGACCTGTGCCACCTCGGCCCGCGGGATCTCGCCCTGCATCTCGCGCCCCAGCTCGACCCGAACCACGCGGTGGCCCATCTCCGGTTCGAGGACGGGGAGGCGGCTGCCGCCTGAGGGCGGTGTCTTGGTAGGGTTTGACTCGCTTAGACATACGGAAAACAGGTGTTTTCCGACATTCGAGGTGGCCGACTGGACACTGACGAGCGCTTCATAGGGCTACGTTCGACCCGGTGTGGACTTTTTCTGACACCGAGGCGATGTCTTAGAATATGATTTCGATCAACACGGAGCGCTCGCCAGATCCATGCTCGCACTCGTCATCATAGACATGCAACGATGGATGTTTCGCACACCAGAACGCTCAGATCAGGTGGGCAATATACTTCCTGCTATCGATGGCTTGGCTTCGCACTTCGCGCAGGCAAATTTGCCAATCTACGATGTCGTTACAATCCATCAGCCCGACAGGAGTACTTGGTCCAGATTGATGATTAAATATAACTATTCGTGCCTCATTGAAGGTACACCAGATGCTGAGCCTGTTGATGGTTACAAGGCGCCGCCTTCCGCCAAACGCATTGTGAAAACACAGAACAGTGTATTCCTTCATACTGATTTCGAGACGACACTGAACGCTGACGGTGTAACTAAGCTTTTATTGACAGGTGTGTTCATGGACGGCTGTGTAGGGTTAACAGCAGCTGATGCGGCGCAACGCCGATTTGAAGTCGTCTGTATCTCCGACGGGATCGGGCACGTCGATGTGAAGATGCGGCGATCTATGGAGGAGTGGCTACATCAAATGTACGAAATCGATCAAATTCAGGCCGCGTGTATCCCGCTCTGAACGCCCGCTTCCCGCCTTAGGCGGTCAGTCATTCAGCATGTCATACTTGGCTTTCTGGCGAACAAGTGCTTGCCAAAACCCGAGATCGCTGGCTGTGGCGAACTTCCTCCGCCACACGCCTTTTGAGTAAGAGCGAGATCACTCTCGCCCCAAAGCCGATATCATAGGTTGGCCATCAATCGATCGGCGCTTCGTCCATCCTGGCTGCGAGTGCGAGGTCCTCTGGCGTCATGTCCGTAGCCAGACGAATGGGAGCGACACCGGCTTGATTGAATAGCATCGATAGCTCATCCCAATCTCTAAGAACGATTTTATAAATACCGCTATAGACCCAATTCTTGGAAGTGGTTTCGATCGCCACTTCCCTGCCGAGAACAGCAGAGGCCGCTTCGATCTCAAGCCAATTAACAAGCACGTGGAGAAGTGAGGAAAAATAAGTATTTGCTCCCTCAGGGAATGCGATTGGTATATCTGGATATTTATTTTCTATTTGATTAATTAAATAATGCCATTTATTGGAGTTTACATGCGAGAACCATGTAACATACCAATGCATTTGTTCGTGGATATAGGTACATATTAGATCGTTATTTTTAGAAAGCCTATTATTTAAGGTAAGAACAGGATGACTATGTGGTATTTCACCGGGCGCAATGCGAACTTCTTTGGTGTATTCATAATCTGCAATATTTGTCTTGCGCCTGGCGTCAATAAGCAGATTTCTTGTATGCTGTGAGCTTTTTTGGGCGGTGCTCAGATCTATGTGTATCTCGTCTAACATTCTATTTCTCCGATCCTAAAATTATAGACATTCACTCACATTAAGTATTTTATAAATTTTATTCACATTATAGCTCCATCGTTTTCTGCCAAGGATATATGCAGCGAATAAGCATTCGATCAAGTTTCTTTATTTATCTAGTTCGTTACAAAATTGTGTTGTTAGTTCTTATATTAGGGATGACTACGCTAGTCCGAAGCCTCTCAGACTGACCTGAGTCTTTGTCACCTTTCGGTGCCAACGTGTCGCTGGTCTCCCGCGGTTAAGTCGCTGCACGGCAAACAAGTGTTTTCCGTACATCCAAGATGGCCAGCTAGTGCACTGACTCATT
>NZ_JTHF01000398.1 GCF_001043895.1 Methylobacterium indicum | reverse complement strand
GCGTGATCCGGGTCGACGCCCCCCGACACCGCGGCCGAGGGGGCGTCGACCCGGATCACGCTCGGCCCCGGGGGGCGCGACGTGCGCCTGTGGGGCGACCTCGACGACGGCGCCGCCGACCGCCTGCGCCGGCTCCTCGATGCCCATCCGGGGGTGGTGCGGCTGCACCTCACCAGCGACGGCGGCCTCGTCGACGAGGGAACGGCGATCGGCGAGCTCGTGGCCGAGCGGGGCCTCGTCACCTACGTGCCGGATTACTGCGTCTCGGCCTGCACGCTCGCCTTCGTACGCGGCCGCGAGCGCCTGATCATGGAAGACAGCCGCCTCGGCTTCCACGCCCCCTACGAGCCGGGCGCGTTCGGCGCCATGATCCCGGTCGATGCGAGCGAGGAGCGCGGCCGCTACCTCGCCGCCGGCCTGGAGCCGGCCTTCGTCGATCAGGCGCTCGCCACCCCCTCCCGCGACATCTGGATTCCCGACGCGGCGCGGCTGCGCGCTGCCGGGGCCGTCACCCGGGTGGTCGGTCCCGGCGACCTGCCGGATTCGACCCTCGACGACGACGATTCCCTCGCCGGCGCCCGGGCGGCCGTGATCCGGGCCGTCGACCTTCTCGCACCGCTCGCGTCGCGCCGGCCGGGAGCGCTCGACGGAATCGCCGCCCGCTACCGGAACTCCTACCGCCAGGGTCGCAGCGAGAGCGACGGCCTCGACCTCATCCGGGCCGAGGCGGTGGGGGCGATGCGCGCGGCCTTCGTCGGCGCCGACGACGCCACCCTGGCGGATCTCGGCCGCCTTGTCCTCGACGCCATGGCGGCGAGCGGGGGCGAGGAGACCTGCCGCGCCATCGGGCGGGACGGCGATCTCGTGACGGCGGCCGAGGCCCTGCCGGATCGGCAGGGCGGCCGCGCCCGGATGCGGGACCTGCTCGATCGGGCCCTCGCCGGGCCGGCGCCCCTCGTCGCGTCGTCCGTTGCGCCGCCGCCGCTGCTGGCCTCCGCCTCGTCCCTGCACGCGTCCGGCTGCGCCGCTATGCGCCATCGCCTCTCCGGGATTCTCTCGCGGGGCGACGCGCTCCGGCTGCGGGAGGCCCTGCTCGGCCGGACGGCCCGGCGGCTGGAGGCCTCGGCGCTGCCGGGAGAGCCGTGAGTTCGGCGGGTTGCGGCCGATCCGCCCAGTTCCACGCCAGCATTCGGACCGAACGCTGCCGCGCCGGTGCGGCGGCCTAGATCTCGGGTCATGCCTCACCCCGTCATGACCCGGGCCGCCGGCCTCGACGCCCTCGCTTCCTTCCTCGCCGGTTCCGGTGCGGATTACGCCGCCACCCGCAACACCGATCCCGGCCGGGACGACGCGCCGACGACCTCCTGCCTCTCGCCCTACCTGCGCCGCCGTCTCCTGACCGAGGAGGAGGTCGCCCGGGCGGCGCTCTCGGCCTTCGGCGAGCGCGGAGCGGACAAGTTCGTCTCGGAGGTCTTCTGGCGCACCTACTTCAAGGGCCATCTCGAGACCCATCCGGAAACCTGGGCCCGCTATCGGGCCGGGCGCGACGCGGCGCGGGCGCGCCTCGCCGACGAGCCGGGGCTGCGTCGGACCCATGACCGGGCGGTGGCGGGCGAGACCGGCCTCGACGGGTTCGACGCCTGGGCGGCGCAGCTCGTCGAGCAGGGCTTCCTGCACAATCACGCCCGGATGTGGTTCGCCTCGATCTGGATTTTCACGCTGCGCCTGCCCTGGGAGCTCGGCGCGGCGTTCTTCCTGCGCCACCTCCTCGACGGCGACCCGGCGAGCAACACCCTGTCGTGGCGCTGGGTCGCCGGCCTGCACACGCGGGGCAAGCCGTATCTCGCCCGGCGCGACAACATCCGCGAGTTCACGCGGGGACGTCACGATCCGGCCGGCCTGAACGAGGACGCCGCCTCCCTGGCGGAGGAGATCCCGCCCCGGGAGGTGCCGCTGGCACATGCCGATACCGCCCCCGACGGGCCGGTCGCCCTGCTCCTCCACCTCGACGACCTCGCCCCCGAGACCCTGCCTCTCGGCAACGCCCGGGTGACGCGCGTCGCCGGCCTCCTCACCTCCGACGAGGAAGCCTCCGACACGGTGCGGGCGGCGGATGCGGCGGCGATGGCGGATGCCCTGGCCCGGGCGGCGGCGCATTTCGGCTGCCCGGCCGAGCCGATGCGGGACGGCTGGGCCGGCGGCCTGCCGGTCGTGACGCCGTGGGCCCCCGTCGGCCCCTCCGCCGACGCCCTGCCGGCAGGCTGCCGCCGAATTCGGCGCGCCTGGGACGAGCGGGCCTGGCCGCTGTCGAACCGAGGCTATTCGCGCCTGCGCGGCGCGATTCCGAAGGTGATGGCACCCTGACGGTGCGGGGTCCCCTCTCCCGGGTGGGAGAGGGGGTGCTGCTTCA
>NZ_JTHF01000397.1 GCF_001043895.1 Methylobacterium indicum | reverse complement strand
CGGCGGGCGCTCGATCAGGTCGCCCTCGATGTAGGTCTTGTTGCCGGGCAGGATGTGGTCCTGCACCCCGGTCGAGGGATTGCGGGTGAATTTCGGCTCCCGCACGCCGTCCACCGGGACGGTGACGTGACCGTCCTTGCCGAGATCCTTGATGTCCTTCTCCCGGGCCGCCTCGCGCACGGCACGCTGAGCCACGTCGCGGACCCGGCGCAGGAAGCGCTGCCGGTTCGCCAGGCTCTTGCCGCCGGGATTGAGGCGTCGATCGATGATGTGCATCCGCTTCGCGCTCTCCGATCACGCCATCCTGTCGTTTCCGGCTCGGTCCCGCTACGGCGAGCGGGTGATCCGAGGGAGTGGGATCCGCGGGCCTGACGCCGCCCGCGGATCCGTCCGGGCTCAGCCCGCCTGCTTGACGCGCATGTACCACTCGACGAGACGCCGGACCTGGCGCTCGGTGTAGCCGCGGTCCTTCATCCGCTCGACGAACTCGCCGTGCTTCTTCTCGGTCTCGCTGTCCTTCTTCGAGCCGAAGGAGATGACCGGCAGCAGCTCCTCGACCTGGCTGAACATCCGCCGCTCGATCACCTCGCGGATCTTCTCGTAGGAGGTCCAGGACGGGTTGCGCCCGCCATGCTGGGCCCGCGAGCGCAGGGCGAACTTCACCACCTCGTTGCGAAAATCCTTCGGGTTGGCGATGCCCGCCGGCTTCTCGATCTTGGTGAGTTCCTGGTTCAACAGCTCGCGGTTGAGCAGCTGCCCGGTCTCCGGATCCTTGAAGTCCTGGTCCTCGATCCAGGCGTCCGCATAGTCGATGTAGCGGTCGAACAGGTTCTGGCCGTAATCGTGGTAGGATTCGAGGTAGGCCTTCTGGATCTCGTGGCCGATGAACTCGGCGTAGCGCGGCGCCAGCTCGCCCTTGATGAATTCGAGGTAGCGCTTCTCGGTCTCGGGCGGCAGCTGCTCGCGGCGCAGCGACTGTTCGAGGACGTACATCAGGTGGACCGGGTCGGCCGAGACCTCGGTGGTGTCGTGGTTGAAGGTGGCGGCCATCACCTTGAAGGCGAAGCGGGTCGAGATCCCGTCCATGCCCTCGTCGACGCCCGCGGTGTCCTTGTATTCCTGCATCGAGCGGGCGCGGGGATCGACCTCGCGCAGGGACTCGCCGTCATAGACCCGCATCTTGGAGAAGACGTTCGAGTTCGCATGCTCGCGCAGGCGCGAGAGCACCGAGAACCGGGCCAGCATCTCCAGGGTGCCGGGAGCGCAGCGGGCGTTGGCGAGTTCCGACCCCGAGACCAGCTTCTCGTAGATCCGCTGCTCCTCGGTCACCCGCAGGCAGTACGGCACCTTGATGACGTAGATGCGGTCGATGAAGGCTTCGTTGTTCTTGTTGGTCTTGAAGCTCTGCCACTCGGCCTCGTTCGAGTGGGCGAGGATGATGCCGGTGAAGGGAATCGCGCCGATATTCTCGGTGCCGACGTAGTTGCCCTCCTGCGTGGCGGTGAGCAGGGGGTGCAGCATCTTGATCGGCGCCTTGAACATCTCGACGAATTCGAGGATGCCCTGGTTCGCCCGGTTGAGGCCGCCCGAGTAGGAATAGGCATCGGGGTCGGCCTGGCTCAGGGTCTCGAGCTTGCGGATGTCGACCTTGCCGACGAGGGACGAGATGTCCTGGTTGTTCTCGTCGCCCGGTTCGGTCTTGGCGATGCCGATCTGGCGCAGGCGCGACGGGTTGACCTTGACGACGCGGAACTTCGAGATGTCGCCGCCGAACTCGTCGAGGCGCTTCAGGCACCACGGGCTCATCAGCCCGGTCAGGCGCCGGCGCGGCACGCCGTAACGCTCCTCGATCATCGGCCCCATCGTCTCGGGGTCGAACAGCACCAGCGGGCTCTCGAAGACCGGGCTCATCTCGTTGCCGGCCTTGAGCACGTAGATCGGGTGCACCTCCATCAGGGCCTTCAGCCGCTCGGCGAGCGACGACTTGCCGCCGCCGACGGGGCCGAGCAGGTAGAGGATCTGCTTGCGCTCCTCCAAGCCTTGCGCGGCATGGCGGAAGAACGAGACGATCCGCTCGATCGTCTCCTCCATGCCGTAGAATTCGGAGAAGGCAGGGTAGGTGCGGATGGTCCGGTTCATGAAGATCCGGCCCAGGCGCTGGTCGCGCGCGGTATCGATGAACTCGGGTTTGCCGATCGCATCGAGGATACGCTCGGGCGCACTCGCGTACATCAAGGGGTTGTCACGGCACGCTTCGAGATACTCGGAGAGCGTCATCTCGGAGTCCCGGCGGGACTCGTAGCTGCGTGCGAAAGTTTGAAAGAGGTCGCTCGCTGACGGCATTGGCATTCCGGACCCTCACGACATCGCCAGGATCATCCTGTCCCGCCTCGGATGCAATCGATATCCCCATGTTTGTCGCAGCGCGGTGGCGGATCGGGGGGTGCGGCGGCGGCCGGAAGGCTGTATGCAGGCCGGCTGCGGGCGGGGCGCCGGTCCTGACGAACGGGAAAGTCGCAAGCCTGCCAATGCGAAAGCCGGGCATCGACCGGGCCTGTGCCGTAAAGGACACGCCTGTTCCAGTTTTTCCACACCCCCCGACGCGCCGTCGGGCGCCCCGCGGGATGTGAGGGCAACGTCGCCCGCGCGGGCGACGTTCCGGATTCGTTTCGGCTCTTCGGCGCGGGGCCGGCCGTCAGAGGTCGGTGGTGTCCTTCTTCGCGCCGTCCTTGGCCCCGTCCTTCGGCGCATCCTTGCCGCCGACCGTCAGCTTGATCGTCTGGGTGCTGACGTTGCCGTCGGTGCCCTTGATCTCGACCGTGACCTCGTCGGTGCCGGTGAAGCCGGCCTTGCTCTCGTAGAACAGGGCCTGGACGTTGGCGTCGGCGTTCGGGCAGCGATAGGTGGCGGGCGTCTTCACCTTGCCGGCGCGCTGGATCAGGGCACCATTCTTCGGCGGGCTCGTCACCTTCAGCTCGGGCTGCGGCCCGAGCGAGCAATCCTTCTTCAGGTTCGGCACCATCACCAGCCGGACCTGCTTGCCGGAGGCGACGGAGTGCTCGCGCACCTTGGCGGCCTGGGCGAGCGCGGGGCCCACGGCCAGGAGGGGCCCGAAGAGGGGCCCGGTGGCGATCAGGGCGGCGAGCGCCAGGGTCGGGCGAAGGGGGCTCGTCATTGGGCTCTCAAGCTCTCCGAGTGGGGTGCCGGCCGCATGTGGGGAGCGGGCCGGGCGCCGTCGAGGCCCGCCGCGCGGGTTCCGTCCAGGAAACCGGCATCCGGGCGGAAACACACCGGAAACCCGGGATCCCGGCACGGAACCCTCAATGCAGGACCAGCATCACGAACAAGTTGAACAGCCCGAGCAGGGCGACGCCGCCGAGCCACATCCAGTAGCCCCGTCCCTCGACCGGATAATCGCCGATCATCATGTCCCCTCCTCCGGTCCGTCGCCGGTCGCGGCCTGGAGCACCGCCAGGGTCGCGCCGGTCACCCGGGCGATCTGGGCCGGGGTGAACTCGCCCGCAAGGGCCGAGGCGAGCCCGCGCTCGATCCGGGCCCGCTCGCCCGCATCCCCGATCGGATCGGACGGGATGTCGCTCTCGCGCAGGCGGCAGGCGTCGCGGATCGTGTCGGCGGCCTGCTTCAACACCTGACGCTGATCCGGCGTCATGTCCCAGAGCGGGTTGCGCAGCCGCGCGATCACCCGCCTGGCGTCGCGGTAGTCGCGATCGACCGCCGGGATCGCCTCGATCTGGCTCACCAGCAGCACGAGTTCGAGGATGTCCGCCGTCGCCTCCGGGCAGGTGCGCACGACGCGCATCAGCCGCGTGATCAGCTCGGTGGTCGGGGAAGCCTGGCGGCGGGGATCGGCCATGGGCGCGTAACGCGGCATGGGCCGATCGGTTCTGTCACGAACCGGAAAAAGACGGAGACCTTCGCCGGCCGGCGTCGGTCGCCGTCGCGACGGAGCGTCAGCCCTTCGCCACCGTGAACCCGGCGCGCGGGAAATGCAGGTGCAGCGCCCCGACCCGGGACTCGTCGCGCCGGATGACGATGCGCTCCGCGTCGACCGCCACGAGCCGACCCTCGACCGGAACGCGGGCGAAGTCGTCCGGCGTCACCGTCACGGCGTCGCCGGGCGCTGCCGCGATCAGCTCCGGCACCGCGTTCACGGGCTCGACCGGCGCCGGCTCGGCATCCCGGGCGGCATCGAGCGCCGCCTCGGCGGTCATCTCCCGCGGACGGCCATGCCCGAGGGCCGCGACCCGCTCGATCCAGCCGTGGAGCGGCGCCAGGCCGAGCAGCCGGTCGACCGATTCGGCTCGCCCGCCGCCGCGCATCAGCCAGAGCAGGTGATAATGCGCGAGGTCCGCGACGCCGGCCTGATCCCCGCCGAGGAAGCGGCGGCCGTCCGCCAGGCCTCCGGCGAGCCAGTACGTCCAGGCCGCGACCCGCTGGGCGTTGCGGAAAAAATCCGGCTCCATCGCCGCGTGGCTGATGTCGACGTAGAGGTAGTCGTCCTTGCGGTCGCGCAGGAAGGTCTCGGGCAGGTCGCCGGCGAAATGCACCGTG
>NZ_JTHF01000396.1 GCF_001043895.1 Methylobacterium indicum | reverse complement strand
TGCGGCTGGACGCCATGCTGCAGGCCATCGGCGCGGCCGTGGCGGCGGACCGGACCCTCGGCGGCCTCTGCGACTACCTGATGGTGCAGGCCGCCACTACCGAACCGCTGACGGCGGAGGGCGCGGCCGTCTCGCGCCTGGCGCTGGTCGAGATCGTCGCCGTCTACGGCACCTCCGATCCCCTGAACTGAACCATCACAGGAGAGAACCATGGGGGCGGCACCGCGAGATGCGGCCGCGGTCGCGCGGCTGCACGAATTCCTACGGTACGACCCTGAGACAGGATGTCTCTTCTGGCGCAAGAAGCCGAGCAAGCGTGTCGTCGTGGGGGCACCAGCAGGCTTCCCGACCGCCACAGGCCACCTTCGCATCGAGATCGCCGGACACCGCTACTGGACTCACCACATTGCATGGCTCTTCGTCCACGGTGTGTGGCCGAGCGACATAGTGGACCACATCAACGGGCGGCCTGACGATAACCGCATCGCGAACCTTCGCATCGCCGATTCTTCGAAGAATATGCAGAACAGCAGGATATATTGCACAAATACATCTGGTTTCAAGGGTGTTAGTTTCTGCAAGCAGACGGGCAAATGGCGCGCTGCAATTACCAAGAACACCCGCCGAGTGCATCTCGGTCGCTACCCGTCACCTGAGCTTGCGCACGCCGCCTACGTCCGGGCTGCGGGTCGCATGTTCGGCGAGTTCGCCCGAGTCGCCTGACCCTCAACCTCTAGAACATTCAGGAGAGCACTATGGCTAGGGCCAGAGGCGCGAACGCCATCATGGCGGCTGCCTTCGAGACCACCTATGGCGTCCCGCCGGTCAGCGGCTTCCGGAAGCTGCCCTTCGTCTCGTCCAACCTCGGCGAGGAGCAGGGCCTGATCGCCAGCGA
>NZ_JTHF01000395.1 GCF_001043895.1 Methylobacterium indicum | reverse complement strand
GCTCCTGCCCGAGATGGCGGCCGCGCCGCTCACCCGCCCGCTGCACCTCGCGATCTCGTACGACGAGGAGGTCGGCTGCCTCGGCGTGCGCCCGCTCATCGCCCAGATGCGGGAGCGGGGCGTGAAGCCCCTCGGCTGCTTCGTCGGCGAGCCGACCGGGATGGCGGTGGTGATCGGCCACAAGGGCAAGTACGGCGCCAAGGTCACCTTCCGGGGCCGGGCCTGCCACTCGGCGCTGGCGCCCACCGGCGTCAACGCGATCGAGTACGCCGCCCGCTTCATCGAGCGGGTGCGGCTGACCGCCGAGGGTCTCTCCCGCGACGGCGCCCGCGACGACCTCTACGACGTGCCCCACACGACCGGGCTCACCGCCCTCGTCCAGGGCGGCACGGCGCTCAACATCGTGCCCGACCGCTGCACCGTCGGGTTCGAGTTCCGGGCCATCGCGGCCGACGACCCGCGTGGCCTCGCCGAGACCGTGCTGGCCTATGCCCGCGACGTGCTGGTGCCCGAGATGCAGGCGCGCGATCCGGCCTGCGGCCTCACGGTCGAGCCGGTGATCGACTATCCGGGTCTCGACATCGCTCCCGATGCGCCCCTCGTCACGGTCGCCAAGCGGCTTGCCGGCCGCAACGGCCACGCCAAGGTCTCGTACGGCACCGAGGCCGGCCTCTTCCAGAGCCTCGGCGACGTGCCCTCGGTGGTGATCGGCCCCGGCGACATCGCCCGCGCCCACAAGGCGGACGAGTACGTCGAGACCGCGGAACTCGCCGAGTGCGCCGCCTTCCTGCGCCGGCTGATCGCCGAGAGCTGCGCGTAAGCAGTCTTCAGCGCCGCGCGGCCAGGTCCCCCATCCGGGCGGCCCGGCCCTGCTCGACGTGCCAGCGCGCATCGGCCACCTGCCGGCGCAGGCTGTCGCGGCGCCAGCGGTGATAGAGGCGCCAGGGCAGCGCGGCGGTGCCGGCGCGGGTCTCGTGATGCGTCAGGCGGCGCAGCAGGCCCGGCAGGCAAGCGCCCGCCGCCTCGCCGGTGGCGATGTCGCCGAGGCGGACCTGGCGCAGCAACTCGGCCCGGTAATCCTCCATGCCGCTCCTCCCGCGCGCGTCCGACCAAGGGGATGCCGGCGATCCGCCGGTGGGGCCAGGATGAGAAGATCGCGGCGCGCTGACAACGCGGCATCGTCGCCCGTGAGGCGGCGCAAAAAGAGGCCCTGCCGGCGGGAGCGAGCAGGGCGTCCAAGTCGAGTTGGGGGCCTCGGCAGCATCCCCGATGGTCGTCCACCCGGTCGAGGACCGGGCCAGCGGGGACGGTCGGGCACGCAATGCCGCGACCGTTGAGAGGCTAACGGCTGCTTCCGGCCTGTTCCATCACGTATGTGAAGATCCGCCGCGCCGGATGCGCGCTGCCCGGGTCCCGGATGTTTGGTCCGACTTCCAATCGTTGATGAAGCAGATCATCCACGTCGTAGCGGATGTTTCGACGCCGCGGTCGAAGCTGCACAAGATTGTCAGGGATTCCGGAAATGGTGGTGGGCCCGGCAGGACTCGAACCTGCAACCAGACCGTTATGAGCGGTCGGCTCTAACCATTGAGCTACAGGCCCTCAGGCTTCGTCTTCGGCGTCCTGGCGCTTGGCCCGCTAGCGGGCCGAAGGACCCAGCCGCAAGAACGATGACGCGAAACCTGTCCGTAGGTACCCGGGGAGCGCGGTGGCGGCAAGCCCTTGATGGCGGATCCGCGCGGGGAGGGCGCGGTTGCATCCCGCGCGCCCGCGGATGCGGCCCTGGCGGGTGGAGCCGCTCCCGGCCCGCGGAGCCGCCGGCCTTCCGGGGCGGACCCTCGGGTCAGCCCGCCGCGACGATCCGGTCGGGCGGTCCCGCCTCGGCCCCGAGGCTCCCGAGGTAGGTTTCGGCCACCCGGGCATCGTTCTGAAGGGTGCGGCTGTCGCCCTCGAGCACGACGCGGCCACCGTCGAGGACGTAGCCGTGATCGGCGATCCGGAGCGCCGCGCGGGCATTCTGCTCGACGAGCAGGATCGCCACCCCCTCGTCGCGCAGGCGCGCCACCGTGCGCATCACCTCGGCGACGATGAGGGGGGCGAGGCCGAGGCTCGGCTCGTCGAGCATCAGGAGGCGCGGGCGGCCCATCAGCACCCGGGCCATGGCGAGCATCTGGCGCTCGCCGCCCGAGAGGGTGCCGGCCTGCTGGCGCCGGCGCTCGGCCAGGCGGGGGAAGAGCCGGTACATCTCGCCGAGGTCGCCGCCGCCTCCCCGGCCCTTTGCCGTGTTGCGGAACCGGAAGGCGCCGAGCGTCAGGTTGTCCTCGACGCTCATGGTCGAGAACAGCTCGCGGCGCTCGGGGATCAGGCTCAGGCCCAGCGCCACCCTGGCCTCGACGGGGAGCCGCGTCAGGTCGCGCCCCTCGAACAGGATGCGGCCGCGGGCCGGAAGCACGCCCATCAGGGCGTTGAGCAGCGTGGTCTTGCCGGCGCCGTTGGCGCCCAGCACCGTGACGAGCCGGCCGGGTGCGACGCTGAGCGAGACGCCCCGCACCGCCTCGACCTTGCCGTAGGCGACGGAGAGGGCCTGCGCCTCGAGCATCGGAACGGTCATGCGGCGCTCCCCAGATAGGCCTCGACCACCGCGGGGTCGCGGCGGACCGTGGCGGGCGCGCCCTCGCACAGCTTGGCGCCGAAGTTCATCACCACCAGCCGGTCGGCGAGGCCCATCACGAAATCCATGTCGTGCTCGACGAGCAGGATGCCGAGGCCCTCCTGGCGCAGGCGGCGCAGGAGATCGCTCAAGCTCTGCTTCTCCTGGTGGCGCAGGCCGGCGGCCGGCTCGTCGAGGAGGAGGAGCTGGGGGCCGAGGCAGAGCGCCCGGGCGATCTCGACGATGCGCTGCTGGCCGAGCGCCAGGCTGCCCGCCGGCAGGTCGCGGCAGGCGGTCAATCCCACCCGGGCGAGCTGGCTCTCGGCCTCGGCGAAGAGCGCCGCCTCCTCCGCCGCATCGAGCCCGAGCGCGCCGCGGAATGGGCCGGCCGAGCCGCGCAGATGGGCGCCGAGCGCCACGTTCTCGATCACCGACATGCCGGCGACGAGCTTGACGTGCTGGAAGGTGCGGGCGCAGCCGAGCCGGGCGATGCGGCGGGCCGGCAGGCCGGTCACCTCGCGGCCCCCGAGCCGGACCGCCCCGGAGGTCAGCCGCGCCACGCCGGTGACGAGGTTGAAGGTGGTGCTCTTGCCCGCACCGTTCGGCCCGATCAGCGCCACTACTTCGCCGGCCCTCACGGCGAATCCGATGTCGTTGACCGCGACGAGCCCGCCGAAGGTTTTTTTGAGGTTGGCGGCCTCCAGCAGGACCGTGCCTGGTGCGGCGGCCGGGCGCGGCGCCAGGGGCTCGCGCGCCGGCCCGCGCTCGGGTGGCGCGGCGACCGAGCGGCGCACGATCAACGGCCACAGGCCATCCGGCGCGCGCTGGAGCATCAGCACCAGCAGGACCCCGAACACGATCGCCTCGAAATTGCCCTGTGCGCCGAAGACCAGGGGCAGCACGTTCTGGAGCTGGTCCTTCAGCACCGTCACCAGCACGGCGCCGAACACGCCGCCGCCGATCGAGCCGGCCCCGCCGATCACCGCCATCAGCAGGTACTCGATGCCGGCATTGATGCCGAACGGCGTCGGGTTGATGGCGCGCTGGATATGGGCGTAGAGCCAGCCCGAGAGCGCCGCCAGCATCGCCGCATAGACGAAGGCGACGATCTTCACCCGCGCCGTGTCGACCCCGAAGGATTCCGCGGCCACGACCCCGCCCTTCAGCGCCCGGATCGCCCGGCCGGTGCGCGAGCGCAGCAGGCGGTGGGTGAGCCACAGGCTCAGCGCCAGAAATCCCCAGGTCAGCAGCATCGCCTCGCCGCCGCCCAGCACCGGATGGCCGAACAGCGAGATCGGCGGCAGGCCGGTGAGCCCGTCGTAGCGGCCGAGCGCGTCGGTGTTGCCGAGCACGTAGAAGAACGAGATGTTCCAGGCGATCGTGCCGAGCGGCAGGTAATGGCCCGACAGGCGTAGCGTGATGGCGCCGATCGCCCAGGCGGCGACGGCCGACAGCACCAGGGCCACCGGCAGCGACAGCCAGGGCGAGAGCCCCCCTTGCGTGGTCAGTAGCGCCGTGGCGTAGGCCGAGATGCCGACGAACATCGCCTGCCCGAAGGAGGTGATGCCGGCGACGCCCGTGAGCACCACGAGGCCGGTGACCACGATGGCCGAGAGGCCGGCATAGGTCATCAGCGTGAGCCAGAACGGCGGCACGCCGGGCAGGACCGGCAGGGCGACGACCAGGAGGGTGAAGAGGCCGGTCAGGAGCGGAGTGGGGGCGAGACGGGTGGGCATGGTCACTCCTCGTCCTCCACCGGGGCCGAGCGCAGGGAGCGCCAGAGCAGGACCGGGATGATCGCCATGAACACGATCACCTCCTTGAAGGCGCTGGCCTCGAACGAGGCGACGGATTCGATGATGCCGACGAGGATCGCCGCGGCGGCGGCCGCCGGATAGCTCGCGAGCCCGCCGATGATCGCCGCGACGAAGCCCTTGAGGCCGATGAGGAAGCCGGTGTCGTAATAGACGGTGGTGAGCGGCGCGATCAGCACGCCCGACAGCGCCCCGATGAAGGCCGCGACCGAGAAGCTGAGCCGGCCGGCGAGCGCGGGTGCGATGCCCATCAGCCGGGCGCCGAGCCGGTTGACGGCCGTCGCGATCAGCGCCTTGCCGAGCAGGGTGCGCGAGAAGAACAGCCACAGGCCGACGATGATCGCCAGCGTCAGCCCGATCATCCACAGCGACTGCCCGCTGATGAGCAGGGGCCCGGCCGGGAACGAGGCCTCCGACAGGGGCGGGGTGCGCGACCCTTCCGCACCGAAGAAGACGAGGCCGAGGCCCGTCAGCGCCAGATGCACGCCGACCGAGGCGATCAGCAGCACCAGCACCGAGGCATGCGCCAGCGGCCGGAACGCCACCGCGTGCAGGAAGCCGCCCATCGGGGTCACGATGGCGAGCGTCACCAGGATCTCGATCAAGAGCCCGGGCTTCATCGGCGCCAGGATCCAGGCCGAAGCGGCAACGATCCCCGGGAGGGCGAGGTCCCGGAGCGCGAGGCGCAGGAGCCCGCGCCCGTCGAGGCTGTGCCGTCCCTCGGCACAATCGGCCAGGAAGGCGAGGCCGCCGAGGCCGAGGAGCAGCGGCACGGTGCCCGGCAGGGTGCCGGCCTCCAGGCTCGCCAGGGTCAGCGCCCCGTAGGCGACGAACTCGCCCTGCGGGATGAGGATGACCCGCGTGACGGTGAAGACCAGGACCAGCGACAGGGCGATCAGCGCGTAGATCGCGCCGTTCACGACGCCGTCCTGGAGGAGGAGAAGGAGGATCGTGGCGTCCACGGAAGGGTATCCTGGGCGTCTTTGGGAAAGTTTTTTCTTCAGATGGTCCCACCCACGACCTCATCCTGAGGCTTGGGCGATCTCACACGGGTTCTGCTTGATCGATCCGAGGGAATTTAAGCGCGTCCCCCTCTCCCACACCTTGCAGCGATACCGGGCAAGCCCGGCATCGCCTGGAGAGGGGATCCCGCGCTTTAAGAGATCTCCGAACAGATCACGCAGCCGCCCGTCAATTCGTCGCCGGCAGCAGCTTCCACTTGCCGTTCTCGATCGTCACCATCACGCGGGCGCGGTCGTCCTGGCCGACATGGTCGGTCGGGGTCATGTTGACCACGCCGTTGGTGTAGACGACGTCCTTCAGGCCCTCGATCGCGTCGCGCAACGCCGAGCGGAATTCAGGGGTGCCGGGCTTGGCGGTCTTGAGCGCGACGGGAATCGCGTTCGCCAGGAGCACCTGCGCGTCGTAGGCGTGGCCGCCGAAGGTCGCGAGCGAGCCCGCCCCGAACTTCGCCTCGTAGGCCTTGGTGTAGTCGAGGGCGACCTTGCGCACCGGGTTCGCTTCCGGAAGCTGCTCGGCCACCAGAAGCGGGCCGGCCGGCAGCACCGTGCCTTCGAGGTCCTTGCCGCCGACGCGCAGGAAGTCGGCATTGGCCACACCATGGGTCTGGTAGTACTTGCCGGCGTAGCCGCGCTCCTTGAGCGTCTTCTGCGGCAGGGCCGCCGGGGTGCCCGAGCCGGCGATCAGCACCGCGTCGGGACGCGCCGCCATCACCTTGAGCACCTGGCCGGTGACGCTGGTATCGGTGCGGGCGTAGCGCTCGGTCGCGGCGAGCTTGATGCCCTTGGCCTCGAGCCGGGGCGTGATCTCGGCGAGCCAGCCGTCGCCATAGGCGTCGTTGAAGCCGATGAAGCCGACCGACTTCACGCCGGCCTTGGCCATGTGAGCCGCGATCGCCTCGGCCATCAGGCCGTCATTCTGCGGCGCCTTGAACACCCAGCGGCGCTTGTCGTCCATCGGGGCGACGATCTTGGAGGAGGCCGCCAGGCTGATCAGCGGCACCTTGGCCTCGGCCGCGACCTCGATCAGCGCCAGCGAGACCGGCGTCACCGAGGAGCCGACGATGGCGTCGACGTGATCGTCGCTCGCGAGCTTGCGCGCGTTGGCGACGCCCTTGGTGGTGTCGGTGGCGTCGTCGAGGACGATCCACTCCACCTTCTGGCCGCCGATCTCGGTCGGCAGCAGCGTCACGGTATTGGCCTGCGGGATACCCAGCGAGGCCGCCGGGCCGGTCTTGGCGATGGTGACGCCGATCTTGATCGGCTGCGCCAGCACGGGTCCGGCCAGCACGGTGCCGGCGAGGGCGAGCGCCCAGACGATGCGCCTCATGGTCATGTCCTCCCCTTCGGGCCGCGCCGGTTGGAATCCGGTCGCTGGCGTCCCGGGCTTCGTTGAGCCCGTCCGGTCGTGCTTTGCAAGTCCGCGCGGCGCCCGTCCACCCTGGCGTTCGGCTAAGAGGCCGCGTTTGACTTCACCCGCGCAGCTTTATAATTTACCGTCCGGTTGGTCAATAGATCGCGCCGGCGGCTTCTCGAAGCCGACATGGCGGGGCGGGGAGGACGGAACCGAATGAGCGAGACGAGCGAGACCCCGGTGCTGGTCGAGCGCCATGCCGGCTACCGCATGCTGGTCCTCAACCGGCCCGACCGGCTCAATGCCTTCAACGAGCCGCTGCACCTCGCGCTACGCGCGGCGCTCGGCGACGCCGCCGCCGATCCGGAGTGCCGGGCGCTGATCCTCACGGGCGCTGGCCGCGGCTTCTGCGCCGGCCAGGACCTCTCGGCGCGCAACTTCGCGCCCGACGTCGAGCCCGACCTCTCGCGCACGCTCGAAGCCTTCTACAACCCCCTGGTCCGGCAGATCCGCGACCTGCCGATGCCGCTGATCTGCGCCGTCAACGGGGTCGCGGCGGGCGCGGGCGCCAGCCTCGCCTTCCACGGCGACCTCGTGCTCGCCGCCCGCTCGGCCAAGTTCCTCCAGGCCTTCGCCAAGCTCGGGCTGATCCCGGATGCCGGCGGCACCTGGCTGCTCCCGCGCCTCGCCGGCCGGGCCCGGGCCCGCGGCATGGCGCTGCTCGCCGAGCCGATCACCGCCGAGCAGGCGGAGGCGTGGGGCATGATCTGGCGGGTGATCGACGATGCCGAGCTGATGGCCGAGGCGCATCGGCTGGCCGCGCAACTGGCGCAGGCGCCGACCTACGGCCTCGCCCTGATCCGCCGTGCGCTGGACGCCTCGGAGACGAACGACCTCGACGCGCAGCTTCAGGTCGAGAGCGAGCTGCAGGGCGAGGCCGGGCGCTCGCCGGATTACCGCGAGGGCGTCACCGCCTTCCTGGAGAAGCGTCCCGCCCGTTTCACCGGGCGCAAGCGGTGAGCCCCGAGGCCCTGGCCCGCGCCTGCGCGGAGGCGATGTGGGCCGAGGACCGGGCGAGCCAGGGACTCGGCATGACCCTCGACCATGCCGGGCCCGGCGAGGCGGTCCTGTCGATGCGGGTGCGCGACGACATGACGAACGGCCACGGCTCGTGCCACGGCGGCTTCCTCTTCGCGCTGGCCGATTCGGCCTTCGCCTTCGCGTGCAACGCCTACGATCAGCGGGCGGTGGCGCAGCACTGCGCCGTCACCTTCCTGCGGCCGGGGATGCGCGGCGAGGTGCTGACGGCCCGGGCCGTCGAGCGGGTGCGCGAGGGGCGCTCCGGGATCTACGACGTGACGGTCACCGACGCGGAGGGGAGGGTGGTGGCGGAGTTCCGCGGGCACTCGCGCACCGTGCCGGGGACGGTGCTGGCGGAGGAGGGGGGATCGGCCTCCGGCTGATCGATCCACCAGTTTTCCACCCCCGCGTCATCCCGGGGCCGCGTAAGCGGAACCCGGGATCCATCGCCGCCGACGTGTCAGGAAGAGGTGGAGGGCTGGCCACCAAGTCCTGCACCGTCAGCGGTTATGGATCCCGGGTTCACGCCTCCGGCGAGCCCCGGGATGACGACGAGGGTGTCAGAACTGTCGATGATCGAAGGTAGAACTTCATAAAAATTCAGTCAGGGAGAAACGCCATGCTCCAGATCGCCCCCCGCAAGCTCGCCCGCATGGTGCCGGACGCCGCCGAGCTCGACCGGTTCGAGACCGCCTCGCGGGCGGACCTCGCCGCCTGGCAGCGCGAGAAGCTGCGCGAGACCCTGCACCACGCCTACGCCAACGTGCCCCATTACCGCGCCGCCTTCGATCAGGCCGGCGTCCACCCGCGCGACTTTTCCGACCTCCCCGACCTCGCCCGCTTCCCCTTCACCGCCAAGGCGGACCTGCGGGCGAATTATCCGTTCGGCATGTTCGCGGTGCCGCGCGAGGAGGTGGCGCGCATCCACGCCTCGTCGGGCACCACCGGCAAGCCGACGGTGGTCGGCTACACCAAGGCCGACATCGACACCTGGGCCGATGTGGTGGCGCGCTCGATCCGGGCGGCGGGCGGGCGGCCCGGGATGCTGGTCCACGTCGCCTACGGCTACGGGCTGTTCACCGGCGGTTTGGGCGCCCATTACGGTGCCGAGCGGCTCGGCTGCACGGTGATCCCGATGTCGGGCGGCATGACCGAGCGCCAGGTCCAGCTGATCCAGGACTTCAAGCCCGACATCATCATGGTGACGCCCTCCTACATGCTGGCGATCCTCGACGAGTTCCGCCGCCAGGGGCTCGATCCGCGGGCCTCCTCGCTCAAGGTCGGCATCTTCGGGGCCGAGCCCTGGACCAACGCGATGCGCCAGGAAATCGAGGAGGCGTTCGACCTCCACGCCGTCGACATCTACGGCCTGTCCGAGGTGATGGGACCGGGCGTCGCGAGCGAATGCGTCGAGACCAAGGACGGCCTGCACATCTGGGAGGACCATTTCTACCCGGAGATCGTCGATCCGCAGACCGGCGCGGTCCTGCCGGACGGGGAGGAGGGGGAGCTGGTCTTCACCTCGCTCACCAAGCAGGCGATGCCGGTGATCCGCTACCGCACCCGCGACCTGACCCGGCTCCTCCCCGGCACCGCCCGGGCGATGCGCCGGATGGAGAAGATCACCGGGCGCTCCGACGACATGATGATCGTGCGCGGCGTCAACGTCTTCCCGAGCCAGATCGAGGAAAAGATCCTGACGATCCCGGCTTTGTCGGCGCATTACCAGGTGGTGCTGGCCCGCGAGGGCCGGATGGACACCATGACCATCCGCGTCGAGGCGCGGCCGGAGGCCGACATCGCGGACTTACGCGAGGCGGCGGCCGAGCGGCTCTGCCAAGCGGTCAAGGACACGATCGGAATCACCGCGACGGTGGACGTGCTGCCGCCCGGCGGCATCGAGCGCTCGCTGGGCAAGGCCCGCCGCGTCGTCGACCGGCGCCCCCGCGAGTAACACGAGACCAGCAGCGACGAGACCTCATGGCCCGCACCCGCGCCACCGACTACGACGACAAGCGCCGGGCGATCCTCGATCGCTCGGCCGAGCTGTTTGCCGCCCACGGCTACGACCGCGCCTCGATGAGCCGGATCGCCGAGGCCTGCGGCGTCTCGAAGGCGAACCTCTACCATTACTACCGCGACAAGGACGAGATTCTGTTCGACGTGATCCGGCTGCATCTCGAGGAGCTGCTGGAGGCCGTCGAGGCCGCCGATCGCCCGGGCCTGCCGCCCGAGGCGCGCCTGCGCGGCCTCGCCGAGGCCCTGCTCGAGGCCTACCGGGACGCCGACGCGCAGCACAAGGTGCAGATCAACCACCTCGGCCTGCTCGCCCCCGAGCGGCAGGCGGAGCTGAAGGCGAGCGAGCGCGAGCTGGTGCGCCTCTTCTCCGAGGCGATTGCCGGGGTGGCGCCCCACCTCGCCGGCACGCCGCTCCTCAAGCCCGTCACCATGTCGTTCTTCGGCATGGTCAACTGGCACTATCTCTGGTTCCGCCCCGGTGCCGGCCTGACCCGGGCGGACTACGCCGACCTCGTGACCCGGCTGATCGCCGAGGGCGCCCGCGGCATCGCCGCCGCGCCGGCCCCGGAGCGCCGCGCCGCCGGCGGCTGACGGCCCGGCTCCGGCACGCGGTCTGCCCGACTCTCCCGTGGACGACCGGCGAGGCTCCTGCTACCACCGCCGGCGGCCAGGCCCCGTAGCTCAGCTGGATAGAGC
>NZ_JTHF01000394.1 GCF_001043895.1 Methylobacterium indicum | reverse complement strand
CGCCGCGCGCGGCGTCGATGCACCAGGGGCAGGGTCGGGTCCTGCATGAATGGCAGGTCGAGGGCGCCCATCACGTCGTTGCGGGTCAGCCCGATGTCTTTCAGTCCGCGATCGTCGAGTTCGGCGAGGCGGTAGGCGGCGCGGCGGTTGATCCACAGGGTGACGATCCGCGCCACGATCTGCGCGGCCTTGCGGCCGTAGCCGGGCGCCAGCGCGAGAACACCGAAGAGGGGGGCAAAGCTGATCGTCATCGTGGTCTCCGGCGGGAGCTGTCGGCGAACCTCGTCATGCGCCGGCCATCGCTCTTCCGCTGCGTCCGTCATAGCGCCGCTTGGCCAATGCGTTGAGCGAATGCTTGAGATGTGTCACATCACGGAGATTGATAACGGAGCCGTCCGGTGCATCCTCTCGACATCGACCAGCTCCGCACCCTGGTGGCGATCGCCGAGAGCGGCTCGTTCACCCGCGCGGCCGAGGCCGTGCACAAGACGCAATCCGCCGTCTCGATGCAGATGAAGCGGCTCGAGGAGCGGATCGGACGGGAGATCTTCCTCAAGGCCGGCCGCGGCGTGCGGCTGACCGAGGACGGCGAGCGCCTGCTCGATTACGCGCGCCGCATCGTGCGGCTGCAGACCGAGTGCCTGGCGACCTTCGACGAGGGCGACCTCGCCGGGCGGGTCCGCCTCGGGCTCCCGGACGACTACGCCGACCGCTACCTGCCGGAAATCCTCGGCCGCTTCGCCCGGGCCCATCCGCGGGCCGAGGTCACGGTGGTGTGCGAGCCCTCCGACATGCTGGCCGAGCGGATCGCCGACGGCGACATCGACCTCGCCATCGTCACCGAGGCCATGGCGCGGGACAAGGCAGAGAGCGGACGCGCACGCGGCGACCGGCGGCGGGGCGTCGAGACGATCCGCACCGAAGCGCTCCTCTGGGTCACGTCGAGCCGCCACGCGGTGCACACGGAGGAGCCGGTGCCCCTCGCCCTCGGGCGGCCGGCCTGCAACTGGCGGGTCGCCGCCATCGAGGCGCTGGAGCGCGGCGGGCGCCAGAGCCGGATCCTGTTCGTGAGCTGGAATTCCACCGCGGTCGGCGCCGCGGTGCTGGCGGGGCTCGCCGTGTCGGTCCTGCCGGAGAGCGCGCTGCGCTCGGGCATGCGGGTGCTGGGGCCGCAGGACGGCTTCGCGGCCCTGCCGGCCTGCCGGATCGGGCTGATGCGCCACCGGGCGGGCGAGCCGAACCCGCTCGCCGACATCCTGGCCGGGCAGATCCGGCAATCGCTGGACAATCTGGCGCTCGACGCGCCCGGGCTGGCGGCGGAGTGAGCGGCGGGCCCCGTCGGCGGATCTGCGCTCCCTACTGGAGTGCGGCGAGGAAGCGGGTACTGAGGTTGGTGAACAGGCTGCCGGCGGAATTGCCGTAGACCGCGAGAGCCGTCGTCAGGGCGAGGAAGATCAGCCCGGCCACGAGCGCGTACTCGATCGCCGTCGATCCGGACGTCTCGTCCCGGAATCGCCGGACAACCTCCGTTCCCCGCGTCCTGTCCCGCACGCCCCGCTCCCACGATCCGTCGGGCCGCAGACTAAGGAAAGATCTCCTCATCTCAGGTTAACGCGGCGGTTGAAACGGCCGGTGCAGGCCGGCCGGGCTCGCAGCTCCCGGCCCCGAAAGGTCGAGGCGAGGAGAGACCTCCCTGTCGGCGGCCTCGTCCCCGTCGCTCATCGTCGAGACTCGACGACGTCAGTCCTTGCCGGTCTCCTTGCGCAAGGCATCGATGCGCTGCGAGGCCTCGGCCTTGTCGAGGTCCGGGTCGAAGGCGTCCTCGTCCTTGGCCTGCTCGGCCAGGGTCTTGAGGTAGGAGGCCTGGGCGCCGGTCATCGGCTCGGAGCCGGTGGTCCAGTCCTTCGGATCCTTGATGCGGTTCGAGGTATCCTTGGGATCCTGCTTCGGGTTGTCCGACTCGTGCGTCCCGGTCTCGGCCTTCTTGGTCTTGGCGGTCATGGGGGCTTCCGTGTTCTCTGAATGTTCCATCCAGACAACGGGGAAGCCCCGGCTCGCGTTCCCGCCCCGGATGCAGGGGAGCGGCTTGTCCCCGGGAAACCGCGGCCGTCCACGCGCGAAGGCCCCGGGCGGTCTCCCGCCCGGGGCCTTCGATCTCCGCGTTCGTCGCGAGGCTCAGGCCGCCTCGGCCCGCGGCTGCACCTCGGCGGTGTAGTCGTCCATCAGGGTCTTGGTCATCGCCGCCGGGGTGAAGCGGTACTGGGCGATCTCCGAGACCGGGGTGACCTCGGCGGCCGAGCCGGTGATGAAGCACTCGGTGAAGCCCGCCAGTTCCTCGAGGCGGATGCGCCGCTCGACCACCTCGTAGCCGCGGCGCTTCGCCAGCTCGATCACGGTCTGGCGGGTGATGCCGTTGAGGAAGCGGTCGGCCTGGGGCGTGTGGATCACCCCGTCCTGGATGAAGAACACGTTGGCGCCGGTGCACTCGGCGACGTTGTCCTCCCAGTCGAGCATCAGGGCGTCGGCATAACCCTTGTTCTCGGCCCGGTGCTTGGAGATCGTGCAGATCATGTAGAGACCCGCCGCCTTCGAGGCCGACGGCGCGGTGCGCGGATCGGGCCGGCGGTAATCGGCGAGGTCGAGGCGGATGCCCTTCATCTTGGTCGCCGGGTCGAAGTAGCTCGGCCACTCCCACGCCGCGATGGCGAGATGGATGGTGTTGTGTTGCGCCGAGACGCCCATCATCTCCGAGCCGCGCCAGGCGACCGGACGGAGATAGGCGTCCTTGAGGCCGCTCTCCTTGAGCACCAGCTTCTTGGCGGCGTCGATCTCGGCCACCGAGTACGGGACCTCGAAGTCGAGGAGCTCGGCCGAGCGGCGCAGGCGCTGCGAATGCTCGGTGCACTTGAAGATCCGGCCGCCATAGGCGCGCTCGCCCTCGAACACGCTGGAACCGTAGTGCAGGCCGTGGCTGAGTACGTGAATCTTCGCGTCCGCCCACGGCACCATGCGGCCGTCGAACCAGATGTGGCCTTCACGCTGGTCGAAGGGAATGACGGACATGACGATGATCCTCGTATGCGTTCGTTTCCGCCTGGCTGGTTCTCGCGCAACGTTCGTGCTTGAGCGGGGCGCGGGGCGTACGTTCGTTTCGCCGGCGGGGTTGACGGGTATCAATGGGGCTGAGATATGTCAACAAGACTGACATAAATGACGACGGCCCTCGAAGGCCGAAACTCCCGTCGACTTGTCTCGCGAAGAGGTGCGACCCGTGACCCAGGCCGCCCGGACCCGTCCGGCCCCCATCCCGGACGTCGCGAACGAGGACCAGCCGGAGGCAGGCTACTCCCCGGTACGGCCCGCGCAAGAGTCGTCCTCTCGGCAAGAGTCGTCCTCTCGACAAGAATCGTCCTCTCTGGAGGCGCCGTCGCGGGAGATCGCCTCGCGCGAGCCCCGGGACGAGGCGCCGCCGCATTACGACCTGATCGAGCTCCTGTTCTTCGCCTACCGCGACTTCGTCGCCGATCCGGACCGCATCCTGGCCGAGTACGGCTTCGGCCGCGCCCACCACCGGGTGCTCCACTTCGTCGACCGGCATCCCGGCCTCACCATCGCCGAACTCCTGGATATCCTGCGGATCACCAAGCAGAGCCTGAACCGGGTGCTGAAGGAATTGATCGAGCAGGGCTACATCGCGCAGCGGACGGGCACGAGCGACCGCCGCCACCGCCTCCTCACCTGCACGCCGCAGGGCCGCGCCCTCGCTCAGCGCCTCGCCGGCGTCCAGGGCGAGCGGGTCCGGCGGGCGCTGGCCGAGGTCGGCCCCGCACTCCGCGAGCCGGCGGGCCGGTTCCTCCTCGCCATGATCGAGCCGGAGGAGCGCGCGGCGGTGAGCCGTCTCATCGGCGGCGGCGATCCTTCGGGGGAGATCCCGGCCGAGAGCCCGCTCGGTACGCCCGCAGGCACCGGGGCCCGCCCGTGAGCGCCGGCCCCGCCCTCAGCCCCCGGGCCGAGCTGCCCGACCACGCCCCCCACATCCTGGTGGTCGACGACGACCGCCGCCTGCGCGACCTGCTCGCCCGCTTCCTCGGCGAGAACGGTTATCGCGTCACCGCCGCCGCGAGCGCCGCCGAGGCGCGGGCGCGCGGGCGCAGCCTCGTCTTCGACGCGGTGGTGCTCGACGTGATGATGCCGGGCGAGACCGGGTTCGACTATGCCCGCCAGATCCGCCTGACCTCGAGCGTGCCGATCCTGATGCTGACCGCGCGCTCGAACCCGAACGACCGGGTCACCGGGCTCGAGATCGGCGCCGACGACTATCTCCCCAAGCCCTTCGAGCCGCGGGAGTTGATCCTGCGCCTCAACAACATCCTGCGCCGCAACGCGCGGGGCCCCGCCGACGGGACGGCCGCCCCCCTCGACGCGGTGCGGTTCGGGCCGTTCCAGTTCCGCATCGAGCGTGGCGAGCTGACCCGCGACGACGAGGCGATCCGCCTCTCCGAGCGCGAGCGCGAGATCCTGACCATCCTGGCGCTCGCCCGCGGCGGCAACGTCGAGCGCGAGGCGCTGACCGGCACCAACGGGGCGGCCAACGAGCGCACCGTCGACGTGCAGATGAACCGCCTGCGCCGGCGCATCGAGGACGATCCGGCCAATCCGCGCTACGTGCAGACCGTGCGCGGCGTCGGCTACCGGCTGGTGCTGGACTAGTCTTCATGGCGCCCCCCACCCTCGCCGGGACGCTCCCGACGCCCCGGCGGGCCTGGCGCCGCCTCGGCCGCGTCATCGGCGACCGGCTGCCGAAGGGGCTCTATGCCCGATCCCTCATCATCATCATCGCCCCGATGGTGCTGCTGCAATCGGTGATCGCCTACACCTTCATGGAGCGGCACTGGCAGCTGGTGACCCGGCGCCTCTCGGCCGCCGTGACCGCCGACGTCGCGGCCTTGATCGACATCTACGAGAGCTACCCCCAGGACAAGGGCTCCGAGACCCTGGAGCGGATCGCCAGCGAGCGCCTGAACCTCGACGTCGACATCCTGGAGGGCGCCAGGCTCCCGGCCCCCGGCCCGCGGCCGTTCTTCTCGCTCCTCGACGAGGCCCTGTCCGACGAGATCCGCCGCCAGATCGCCCGGCCGTTCTGGATCGATACGGTGGGGCGCTCCAACCTGATCGAGATCCGGGTCGAGATCCCCGGCGGGGTGATGCGGGTGATCGCCCGGCGCAGCCAGGCCTACGCCTCGAACTCGCACATCTTCCTGCTCTGGATGGGCGGCTCCTCGATGGTGCTGCTCGGCGTCGCGATCCTGTTCCTGCGTAACCAGATCCGGCCGATCCTGCGGCTCGCCGACGTGGCGGAGAGCTTCGGCAAGGGCCGCGAGCTGGATTTCCGCCCCCGCGGCGCCCGCGAGGTGCGCAAGGCCGGCCACGCCTTCATCGAGATGAAGCGGCGCATCGAGCGGGCGATGGAGCAGCGCACCACGATGCTCAACGGCGTGAGTCACGACCTGCGCACCATCATCACGCGCTTCCGGCTCTCCCTGGTGCTGCTGCCCCAGACCCCCGAGATCGACGACCTGCAGCGCGACGTCGACGAGATGAGCCGGATGCTCGAGGCCTATCTCGCCTTCGCCAAGGGCGATTCCGGCGAGCCGGCCGCGGCCATCGACCTGCGCGCCCTGCTGGAGGACGTGCGCACCGACGTCGAGCGCCTGGGCGGCCACGTCTCCGAGGTGACGCTGGAGGGCCAGGCGACCGTGACGGTCCGGCCCGACGCCTTCCGGCGCTGCCTGTTCAATCTCGCCGCCAACGCCGCGCGCTACGGCGACACGATCGCGATCACCGCCCGCCAGGAGGCGCGCTGGCTCGCCGTCTCGATCGACGACGACGGCCCGGGCATTCCGCCTGAGCAGCGCGAGGAGGTGTTCAAGCCCTTCGTGCGCCTCGACGACGCCCGCCAGGATGCCGGCGGCTCGGGGCTGGGCCTCGCCATCGCCCTCGACATCGCGCGCGCGCATGGCGGCGACGTGGCGCTGTACGATTCGCCGCTGGGGGGCTTGCGGGCGACGGTGCGGGTGCCGGCGTAATCGAGAGATGGGACGGCCGTAACGCGGTCACCGTTCAGTCCGCCGCCCCACGGATCGAGGCGCGCCGGATCGCACCCTGAAGCCTCGTCACGCCCGACGCTCCCGGCCGCGAGGCTCTGACAATAACCCTTTCGCACCGCCCATCGTGCTAAGCCCCCGTCGGATCGGGAGAGCAGGACGATGAGCGAGGCGGAACCGAGTGCGGCGGCACCCCTGGTCGGCCTCGCAGCCGTGATCCTGGCAGCGACGCTCGACGAGCCGCGGGTGCTCACCGTGCCGGTGGCGGGCCAGCCCGAGGGCCGGGCCGAGGGGCTGCCGGCCGGGCCGCTGGAACCGGCGCATCCCACCCTGGAGCGGGGCCTGCGGGCCTGGGTCGAGCGGCAGACCGGCCAGAGCCTCGGCTATGTCGAGCAGCTCTACACCTTCGGGGACCGCGACCGGCGGCGGGGCGGCAAGGGGGAGGTCGGGCTGCACGCCCTGTCGGTGGCGTATCTCGCCCTGGTGCGCGAGGCGCGGCCCGCCGCCGATTCGGCCTGGCAGAGCTGGTACCGCTACTTCCCGTACGAGGACCGGCGGGCGG
>NZ_JTHF01000393.1 GCF_001043895.1 Methylobacterium indicum | reverse complement strand
CGACGACGCGAAGGGAGAGCTGAAGAACCTTCTCGTTGTGACGACCGACCTGAGCCAGCGCAAGGAGGCCGAGCAGCGCCTCGCCGAGAGCGAGCGCCGGCTGCAGGAGCTCAACGAGACGTTGGAGCAGCAGATCTCCGACCGCACGACCGAGCGCAACCTGTTCGCGACCATCGTCGAGCGGACCGACATCATGGTGATGGCGGCCGACCTCGGCTACACCATCCTGGCGATCAACAAGGCGAATGCCGACGAGTTCGAGCGGATCTAAGGCGTGAGGCCGAAGGTCGGCGACAACATGCTCGACCTCCTCGCCGATCAGCCGGAGCACCGGGAGCAGGTCCGGGCCGGCTGGGGCCGGGGCCTGGCAGGCGAGGAGATCACCATGGTGGCGGAGTTCGGCGATGCCGAGCGCGCCCGCCCGGCCTACGAGATCAACTTCCGCACCCTGCGCGACGCACAAGGCGTCCGTATGGGCTGCTACCAGTTCGTGACCGACGTCACGGAGCGGCTGCGCGGCCAGGCCGAGCTCGCCCAGGCCCAGGAGGCCCTGCGCCAGTCGCAGAAGCTGGAGGCGGTGGGCCAGCTCACCGGCGGCGTCGCCCACGACTTCAACAACCTCTTGACGATCATCCGCTCCTCCGTCGA
>NZ_JTHF01000392.1 GCF_001043895.1 Methylobacterium indicum | reverse complement strand
GCCCATGCCGCCCGGCCCATGCCGAGCCGTCCGGGGAAAGGTCCGACGGAAGTTTTTCGTCTCCCCTCAGGCCGGGAGAGGAAAAGCCCGTGCTCGTCTCGGCGCGAAAGTTTCCCGGATAGCCCTGCGCCCCACGGGGAGACGAGGATCCGACGGAGACGTCGCCGGCTTCGGGCGCGGCGGGCGCTCGTAAAGAAGGTCTGGGACGGCGGTCGTCCGGTCGTCCGGTCGCCGAGATCGTCGAGGCACCGCCCGCCACCGAATCGCCGTCGCGCGCGAAGGGCATCGAACCGACGTCCCGGACGAGGCGGGAGGCCGCGCCGGCACCGATACCCGGGGCCACCCCTCCGTCACGAGGCGATCGGGCACCCGAAAAAACTTCATGCGCTAAAAATTTCGATCTCCGTCCCTCGAACCCGCCCACTTGGCCGCCGGTCGTCACCGACCCTCAGCAGGAGCTTTGCTCTAACAAAATCGTGTTACAAAAATATACTTATAAATCTGATTTGTGATTTTTTGTTAGCTCTTGGATCTGATCAAAAAAAGCGCCATTTTTCGCTTGTTAGATCCTGAACCGACGCCTTCTACGCAAGACCAGTCGATCGGTTGTCGCAGCGCAAATGTGGTGATTCTGCCACATTCCGACACCAAGGGGACACTCGAGCGTTGTTAGACCTTGAGAAAGATTGATCAACTCGGCGGCATGAAAGATTGTTCCGACCGTACCGAGGAAGTCCGGTGCGGTTCGGCCATGTCTGTGCGGCGGCCGAATCTTCGGGGGCATAAGAGGGACATGGTCTCGAGGCCGAAAAGGTCTTCGGAACAGAGTCGTTCACCCCTTTCGGGTCCGAAATCTTGGAGGTCTCCATGAAGCTCGTTAAGAGCCTTCTGCTCGGTTCG
>NZ_JTHF01000391.1 GCF_001043895.1 Methylobacterium indicum | reverse complement strand
AGGCGATCAGGCCGACGCCCTGGCGCCCCGGGACAGGTATGCTGTTGTTGGCCGTGTCCGACAGGTATCGCGCCGCGCCCCACACGGCCGCATTGTCGGCGTTGGCGAGGGCGACACCCCAATCGCAGACACCGACACCGATGGTCTCGCCATAGGTCGGATCCTTGCTGACCGAGTTGTCGTTGCGCAAATAGCACCCATGCGCCGAGACGTTGACCGCCTTGGTGCCAGCGGGGACGACAACGGCATTGCGCACGTTATCGGCGTAGAACAGGCCTGTCGCGGTGATCGGCGTCAGGATCGTGTCGGCCGAGGTGTCAGTGTTCTGGATCGTCTGCGCCGCATCGGACGACGACGCCGGGCCGGACAGCCCCCACATCACGCGGCTCTTCGTGGACTGGATGCGGCACGGGACCCCGGGCGCGCACGAGATCCCGTCCGCGCCGCGCAGGGTGATCCGGTCGGCGTCGGGCGCGAGGAGGTTGGGGCTCGGGTACTGCGCCTTCTTCGCCGGGTTATAGTCCGGGCCGGCCAGCGCCGGCGCGACCAGGAGGAGCGCGGCCGCCAGAGCAGCAGCGGAGCGGAGGCGAAAGTTCATGGCAGGTCTCGCGGCTTGGGGACGAAGGTCAGGGTATCGTTGTTCATCCAGGGCTCGCCAGGGTTCAGGCCGTCGGCCGAGGTCGGCAGGGCCTCGCCGTCGAGCGTTAGCCTCAGGCGCCGGCCTGGGATTGCCCCGTTTCTGTGGTTCTTGCTCACTTTGCGTGGATGGTGGTGGATTGACTCGGGCCGATGATAGGGTCGCCCAGCTTCCCCATCGTGGGTGGCATGGACATTCCCTTTCCCGTCCCCGAGTGCCGCGTCGCGCGGTTCGCTGAACGAGACGAGGATCACCTCGTCATCCCAATGAGGCTGGATGCCGACAGCAGCCGCTGTCCTGATTGCCAGCATGCGAGCCGGTCCATCCATAGCCGCTACCAGCGCCATCCCGCCGACCTGCCGGTGTCGGCATCGCAGACCAGTCTCCGCATCGAGGTGCGGCGGTTCTACTGCCGCAACCCGACCTGCCGACGCCGAACCTTCGCCGAGACGCCTGTAGACCTCCTCGCGCCGCGCGCCCGCCGCACGCGGCGGCTCGGCGAGGCGCAGGCCAGGGGCGGGCTCGCCTGCAC
>NZ_JTHF01000390.1 GCF_001043895.1 Methylobacterium indicum | reverse complement strand
CTCCGTCACCGAGCGCTTACTCACGATCCCGTGGAGGGCTGCCTGAATCAGGTGGCGGCTGTTGTTTGTTGCCTCCGGCAGATGCACCACCGTCGAGACCGATCGCTCCTCGAAGCATCCCTGCTGTTGCGAGAGTACGAGGCCGAACTGCCGCCGCTGCTCCGCCAAATTATACGAGGCGTCGACTAGACGGGAGGCGTCGTCGATGCGGACGGCGTTGAATTCTTCACTTAGAACGGCGGCGGGGCTGGCGTGCAGTTGCGGAAGAAATAACTGTTTTAGTAAACCTATTTGCTTTGCAGAGGTGCGAATCCGCAACACTAGAGGAGATTTGCAACGATCGGCTTGCAGGATATAAGAACTTGAACTACTATTTGCGCGCCGGAGTATATGCGGAGTCGAAACGTGGCCTTCAAGCTTTTTTCTCCTGGTCGTAATACAATTGATTCATACTACCGAACGAGCAATTTAAATATAGCAGACTCAGTGGCTCAAGAAAATAATCAGCAGTCAATACGTATATCATTAGATCCTAGGTACAGTAATGGTTTTATAAATATTGGCTCGTCGGATTTGATAGTTTCGTCTGTATTGGAAAATGGCGAGAACAAAGGCCTGGTCACAATAGAAAATGGGTTCTTGATTGGCGGAACGCTGTTGCCCGGAGGCGGCATCCGACCAGTAGTCCTGTTTAGGAATGGTGTAACTATCCAAGCGCGCCAAACAGGATTTCAAACATCGGAAGGCATTAGCTTTCAGCAGGTTGGAACAAACAACATTTTATACTTGAGTTCAGTCACCGAACCCAAGCCAGGACAGGTTTTTACTCTTACAAACGATAATTCTTCGGGCTCATTCCCTGATCGATTCAACTTCAATCCCTGCTTTGTGTCAGGTACTCAGATTGCTACGACTGAGGGTGAAGTCCCCGTTGAGAAGCTGAGCGTCGGAGACATCGCTATTACCGCCGGCGGTGTGCAGCGTCCGGTCCGCTGGATCGGACGCCGTACCCTTTCGTGCAACCATCATCCGCTTCCTGAAGCCGTCTGGCCCATTCGTGTGCTGGCCGGCGCCTTCGGACAAGGGCTACCACACCGAGATCTCTGGCTCTCACCGGACCATGCAGTCTGCGTCCGCGTGCTCGACGAGGTGCTGATCCCAATTAAGCACCTACTAAACGATGCGACGATCGCTCAAGTCGAGACCGCAGAAGTCACCTACTGGCACGTGGAACTTGAAAGTCATGACATCCTGCTCGCCGAGGGCTTGCCAGCCGAGAGCTTCCTCGACACCGGCGTGCGCGCCGGCTTCGAGAACGGCGCCGAGCACATGACGCTCCACCCCGACTTCACCCCGTTGACGCTCGACGACTTTTGCAGGCCGCTGGTACAGGAGGGACCGATCGTCGATGCAGTGCGCACACAGCTCAACGCCCGAGCGGTGGCGCTCGGCTGGAGCCTGACGAGCGAGGACGACCTGCACGTTGTGGCTGACGGCGTCACGATCCGGCCGGAGCGGGATGGCGCCGTTGCGCGATTCAGCCTTCCGGCCGGGGCGCGCGAGGTGCGGCTGGTGTCGCGTTCGTTCGTGCCGGAGCGGGTGCGGGTGGGGTCCGGCGACGGGCGCCGCCTCGGCGTGCCGGTGCAGGGCGTGTCGGTAGTCGACGGCCACGGCGTGACGCGCAGCCTGTCGATCGGCAGCGAGCTGCTGGCGGCCGGCTTCTCTTTTGTGCAGGATAGCGCGTGGCGCTGGACAACAGGCGACGCGGTGCTGCCCTCGGCCCTGTGGGCCGGCTGCGAGGGCAGTGTGACGCTCGTGATCGAGACCGCGCCCGACCGCGGCGCCATGCACGCGTGGCTGGCACCGCCGGCTCAAGCCGAGATCGCGGCTGCGCTGGCTGCATAGGCCAGACAACAAAACGCCCCGCTCGGCGGCTGCCGGCGGGGCTGAAGGCGGAGTCTCGGGTCTGGAAATCCATCGATGTAACCGCT
>NZ_JTHF01000039.1 GCF_001043895.1 Methylobacterium indicum | reverse complement strand
CCGGTCGCAGATCTGGGCCGCCACCCGCAGGTCGTGGGTGATGAACAAGATCGCGAGGTCGAAGCGCCGCTGCACGTCGTCGAGGAGGGCCAGCACCTGGCGCTGTACCGAGACGTCGAGGGCCGAGACCGCCTCGTCGGCGATCAGGATCTCGGGCTCCATGGCCAGCGCTCGGGCAAGCGCGATGCGCTGGCGCTGGCCGCCGGAGAACTGGTGCGGGTAGCGGGCGAGCGCCGACGGATCGAGTCCGACGAGGCCCATCAGCTCCCGGGCCTTCGCGGTTGCGGCCTCCGGGCTCGCCCCGAAATTCACCGGCCCCTCGATGATCGAGGCTCCGACGGTGCGGCGCGGGTTGAGCGACCGGAACGGGTCCTGGAACACCACCTGGATTTTTTGGCGCAACGGCCGCAGCCGGCGCTCGGTCAGCCGAGCGATGTCCCGGTCGCCGACCATGATCTGGCCGCCGCTCGGGGCGATCAGCCGGGCGATGCAGCGGGCGACCGTGGACTTGCCCGAGCCCGATTCGCCGACGATGCCGACCGTCTCGCCGCGATGGATGCGCAACGCCACGTCGGCGGCGGCGTGGACCTCGCGGGTCTTCTTGAACAGGCCGCTGCTGCGGTAGGTCTTGGCGAGGGCCGCGGTCTCCAGTGCCAGCGCGCCGGTGACCGGCGGGCGCCGGGCGGGCGTCATCGTTGGCACCGCCCCGATCAGCATCCGGGTGTAGGGGTGCTGGGGTCGCTCCAGCACCTGCGCGGCCGGACCCTGCTCGACGACGCGGCCGCGCTGCATCACCACCACCCGGTCGGCGATCTCGGCCACCACGCCGAAATCGTGGGTGATGAAGAGCACGCCGGTGCCGCGGCGCTCCTGCATCTCGCGGATCAGCTTGAGGATCTGGGCCTGGGTGGTGACGTCGAGCGCCGTCGTCGGCTCGTCGGCGATGAGCAGCGCCGGGTCGAGGATCAGGGCCGCGGCGATCATCACCCGCTGGCGCTGGCCGCCGGAGAGCTGGTGGGGATAGGAGGCGTGCATCCGCTCCGGATCGGGCAGGTGCATCGCGTCCAGCATCGCCAGCACCTTGGCCCGCCGCTCCTTCGGCCCGAGGTCGGTGTGGATGCGCAACACCTCCTCGATCTGGTCGCCGACGGTGAGAACCGGGTTCAGCGCCGTCATCGGCTCCTGGAAGATCATCGCCATCCGGTCGCCGCGCAGGGCCCGCAGGCGCTGGGGGCTTGCCGTCAGCACATCCTCGCCGATGAGCCGGATGGCGCCCGCCACGGGCTTCAGCACCTTCGCGAGCAGGCCCATCACCGAGAAGGCGGTGACCGATTTGCCCGAGCCGGATTCTCCGACGACGCAGACGATCTCCCCGCGGGCGACCGTGAACGAGACCCCGTCGACGGCGCGGAGCCGGTCGCCGCCGCCCGGCAGCGCGATGGCGAGGTTCTCGACTTCCAAAACGGGTCCCTGGAGGACGGGGGAGGGCACGGACGTCATCGGTGCGCTCATCGGCCTGTCATCTTCGGGTCGAGGGTGTCGCGCAGGCCGTCGCCCAGCATGTTCACGGCCAGCACCGTGAGGCCGAGGACGATGCCCGGATACAGGATGGTGTGGGGGTAGACCCGGAACAGGTTGCGGCCCTCCGCCATGATGTTGCCCCAGCTCGGCGTCTCCGGCGGGATGCCGATGCCGAGGAACGAGAGCACCGCCTCGACCAGGATCGCCGAGGCGGCGATGAAGGTGCCCTGCACGATCAGCGGCGCGATCGTATTGGGCAGGATGTGGCGCGCCATCAGCAGCGGCAGGCGGGTGCCGGCCATGATCGCGGCCTCGACATAGGGCTCTTCCCGCACCGAGAGCACGATCGAGCGCACCAGCCGCACCACCCGGGGGATCTCCGGCACCACGATCGCGGCGATGACCGCCGGAAGGCCGGCGCGGAACAGCGACACGACCGCGATGGCGAGCAGGATGCCGGGGATCGCCATCAGCCCGTCCATCAGCCGCATGATCGGCCCGTCGAGGGGGCGGATGTATCCGGCGAGGAGCCCGAGCAGCAGGCCGATCGCCAGCGACAGGGTCGCCACCGAGACGGCGATCAGGAGCGAGACCCGGGCGCCGTAGAGCACCCGGCTGTAGACGTCGCGGCCCAGGGTGTCGGTCCCGAGCCGGTGGCGGTAGGTCGTGGCCGTGCCGTCCTCGGCCCGGATCGTGCGCTCGAAGCCCGGCGGCCGGTTGCGGGTGGCCGGGTTGATCGCGGTCGGGTCGAGGGTGCCGAGGAACGGCGCGAAGATCCCGATCAGCGCCATCAGGAGCAGGAAGCCGGCGCCGATCGCGACGACCGGGTTGCGGACGAGGCGGGCGGCGAGGGTGCGGCCGGGCGGCAGGGGTGCGGCCGCGGCGGGCGCCAGCAGGGTCGGCTCGGCACTCAATGGCGGATCCTCGGGTCGAACAGGCTGTAGGTCAGGTCGATCAGGAGGTTGATGAGGACGTAGACGCCCGAGAACATCAGGATCAGCGCCTGGATCGTCGGGTAGTCCCGGGCCAGCACCGCATCGACCGTGAGGCGGCCGAGGCCGGGGATGGCAAAGACGCTCTCGGTCACCACCACGCCGCCGATGAGGAGCGCGATGCCGATGCCGACGACCGTGACGATCGGCACCGCGGCGTTCTTGAGCGCGTGGCGGAAGAGGATCTTGCGCTCGACCTGGCCCTTGGCCCGGGCGGTGCGGATGTAATCCTCGTTCAAGACTTCCAGCACGCTCGCCCGGGTCATGCGGGCGATGAGCGCGATGTAGACCACCGACAGGGTCGTCGCCGGCAGGACCAGCCGGTGCAGGTAGCCGCCGAGCCCGTCCGCGAGGGGCTGGTACCCCTGCACCGGGAACCAGCCGAGGGTGATCGAGAAGACGTAGATCAACAGGTAGCCGATCACGAAGACCGGCACCGAGAAGCCCAGCACCGACACGCCCATCACGATCCGGTCGAGCCAGGAGCCGTGCCGGTAGGCCGCCACCACCCCGAGGGGAATCGCGACGCAGACCGCGATCAGCATCGTGGCGGCGGCGAGCGACAGGGTCGGCTCGATCCGCCCGAGGATCAATTCGCCGATGCTCTTCTTGAAGAAGAACGACTCGCCGAGATTGCCGTGCAGCAGGTTGCCGGCCCAGATCGCGAACTGCGCCGGCAGCGACTGGTCGAGGCCGAGCGTCCGGCGCACCAGCGCGATCTGCTCGCTCGACGCGTTGTCCCCGGCGATCACCGCCGCCGGGTCGCCGGGGGTGAGCCGCAGCATCAGGAAGACCAGCACCGCGACGATCGCCAGGACCGGGATGGCGGCGAGCAATCGCCGCAGGACGTAGCCGGCCATCGCCCTACTTCTTCTTCTCGACGTTCCAGAACACCGGTGCGGCGGCGGTCAGGATGCCGGTGATGTTCTTGCGCGCGGCGATCGGGATGTAGAACTGGCCGAGCGGGATGTAGGGCACCACCTCGCGCCAGCGGACTTGAACGGCCTCGGCGATCGCCTTCTGCTTGCCCGGATCGACCTCGCGGGCGAAGTCGTCGCGCAGTTTCTCCATCTCGGCATCGCAGGGCCAGCCGAACGGGGCCTTGTCGCAGCTCATGTTCATGAAGCTCGACATCACCGGGTTCAGGATGTCGGCCGAGACCCAGGAGGTGTTCATCAGGTTCCAGCCGCCCTTGTCGACCGGATCCTTGCGTGCCCGGCGCGACACCACGGTCTGCCAATCGGACGACTGCATATCGACCTTGAAGCCGCCCTTCTCGAGGAGCTGCTTGGCCACCGGCCCGAGATTGGTCAGGGTCTGGAGATCGGTCGATTGCAGGAGGACGATCGGCGTGCCGTCGTAACCGGCCTCCTTCAGCAGCTGCTTCGACTTGGCAAAATTCGATTCGAGCAGCCCGTCCATCCCCTTGTCGGTGGCGAGCGGCGAGCCGCAGACGAACAGCGCCTTGCATGGCTTGTAGTAATCGGGGTCGCCCACCACCGCCTGGAGGAAGTCGGTCTGGTTGAGGGCATAGGTCATGGCCTGACGCACCTTCGGGTTGTCGAAGGGCTTGATCAGGTGGTTGGGCCGCATCGCGTATTGAAAGCCCAGCGGATTGTAGTCGACGAGCTTGACGCCGTCGTCGCCCTTGAGCAGCGGGATCAGGTCGTAGGCCGGCTGCTCGATCAGGTCGATCTCGCCGGCGAGCAGGGCGTTGACCGCCTGCTGCTGGTCCGAGATCGCCAGCCACTCGACCCGGTCGAGCTTGACCACCTTGCCGCCGGCAAGGCCCGAGGCCGGCTCGGGCCGCGGCTTGTAGTCCTTGAACTTGGTGTAGACGATTCTGTCGCCCGGCTTCCACTCGTCGGTCTTCATCACGAAGGGGCCGGAGCCGGTGAAGTCCGAGATCTGCTGGTTCGGGTCGGTCTCGGCGACCCGCTTCGGCATCATGAACGGCACGTTCGAGGACGGCTTGGCGAGGCCGAACAGCAGCAGCCCGGTCGGCGACTTGAGCTTGACGGTGAAGCGCTTCGCGTCGTCGGCGCTCATGCCCTCGACGAAGGTCATCAGCTTCTGGCCGAGCGAGTCGCGGGCCGCCCAGCGCTTGATCGAGGCGACGCAATCCTCCGCCGTCACCGGCTTGCCGTCGTGCCAGAGCAGGCCGTCGCGCAAGGTGAACGTGTAGGTCAGGGTGTCGGGCGACACCGTGTAGGTATCGACCATCTGCGGCTTGACCTCGCCCTTCGCGTCGAGGGCGAACAGCGTATCGTAGATCATGTAGCCGTGGTTGCGGACGATGTAGGCGGTGGTCCAGATCGGATCGACGATCTTGACGTCCGAATGCATCACCGCCTTGAGCGTCTGCGCCGGCGCGCCGACAGGCGCGAGCAGGGCCGCGGATGCGGCAACCAAGCCGAGAACGGACCGACGAAACGCCATCAAGCTGTCTCCCCTCGCAAACGAGCCGCCGGTGCGGCGGCGAAACACGCCGTCGGGTACCGCCCGACGCGGCACCATCCATGCAATCGACAGACCAGCTCGCATGCAGCCTGCGACGCTGATCGATGGCGCCGTTATTCTGCGCGCCGGACAAGTCTAGGAAAGCAGCGGCACGACCATTGAAATAGTCGCGCGACCTTGCCGCTGCGGATCGAGGCAGGATGCGGGAGGCCGGGCGGGCTGACTACGACGAAAGCGTGCGACGGGTGCACCGTTTTTCGTGTCACCCCTGCCGCTCGGTCACGAACTGCGGTGCAGTCAGGTGCGCAGGCGCTTCAGGGCGGTCTCGAGGTCGCGGCGCAGCCGCTCGGCGGCGAAGCTCGGCTGGCGATCGGCCGGGACGCAGAGGTCGAGGGAGGTCTCGACCGGCATCGTCTCGGGGAAGGGGACCGCCGTCATGGTGCCGGTGGCGAGCTCGTCGGCGACCGCGGCGCGCGGCAGAACCGCCAGTGCGCCGGCCTGGGCCACGAGGGTGCGCTGGAGATCGAGGGACGAAGCCTCGAAGGTCGGCACGATCCGGCATCCCGCCTCGGCCGCCGCCCTGTCGAGGAAGGTGCGGAGTCCGAAATCCGGGCCCGGCAGGACCCAGCGGTAGCCGGCGAGCGCCGTGAGGGAGGCCCCGCCCGGCCGCGTCACCGGATGGTCCGGCGGTGCGATGATGAATTGCGGCAGCCAGATCCGCTGGGCCACCGTGACCGCGTCGGAGGGCGGAGCGAAGAAGGTGAGGGCGATGTCGCAGGAGGCGTCCTCGATCGCCCGCACCGCGTCCTTGGCGGTTCCGGTGCGCAGCCGCGCGCGGACATGGGGGTGGCGGCCTGCGAAGGCGGAGAGCACCGGCACCAGGATCGCCGAGGCGACGCCCTCGGCCGCGTGGACGCCGACGAGCCCGCCGCGCAGGCCCTTCAGGTCGTCGATGAGCCGCACGACGTGGTCGAGCTCGTTGATGGTGCGGTCGAGCTTGGCCGCCAGCAGCTCGCCGGCAGCCGTCAGCCGGATGCCGAGCGGCCCGCGCTCGAGGAGCGGCGCGTCCATGTAGTATTCGAGCTGGGAGATGTGCCGCGCCAGCACGTTGGGATGGATGTCGAGCTGGCTCGCCGCGTCGCGCAGGGAGCTGCATCGGGTGACGACGGCGAAGTAGTGGAGAGCGACGATCTTCGCCATGCCGCCTTGACCCGAGACACCGGCGCTCCGTCGCAGAGCGCCCGCGGGGCCGGCCCGCGCATGCGCGCAGGGGCGATGCGGTGCCAAGAAAGCCCATTGATGTCAATAGGCTACAAGTTTGCTGGGCCGGACACGGCCCGCGGGGCGCCATTGCTGCGATGCAGCACTGACCTTGCGGCAATGCAAAACCATCGCTTCCGCGCCCAGACCCGTCGCGATTCCAATCGCTTGTGAAGACGCTAAGACGCCCGCCCGCCGCGGACCGTGCTCGAAAGACGATCTCACAAGCGAGATAATAGGCTATACGAATTGCCGCTTGTTCCCGATCTATAGATCGACTCAGCGGAAGACATCAGAATGGCACGATGCTAAAGTGGCTTCGGTGAGCAAATGTAATAAGTTATTTATAAGGGTGATCGATGAGAGAAAACTATGACTGCGCCGTCAAGGCTCGGCCATTCTCTCTCGGGTCCGACATTTCTCATCATGCGAACACGCTTCGCTTTGCGGCTGCCGGCCGCGTGAACGTGAAACGCCGAATGGAGACGCTGAACATGGGCAAGTTTGTGAACTCCGTTTCCGTGGCAGCCCTGATGGCGCTGGCGCCGCTCGCGCTGCCGTCTGCCGCGCTCGCCAACGACAAGCTCTTGGAGATGTCGAAGAGCGACGATAACTGGCTGATGCCGGGCAAGAACTACGATTCGGACAACTACAGCGGCCTGACCCAGATCAACGACAAGAACGTCAAGAACCTCAAGGTGTCCTGGCAGTTCTCGACTGGTCTGCTCAACGGCCACGAGGGTGCCCCGCTGGTCGTGAACGGCAAGATGTACGTTCACACCTCGTTCCCGAACAACACCTTCGCCCTCGGGCTCGACGATCCGGGCAAGATCATCTGGCAGGACAAGCCGAAGCAGAACCCGGCCGCGCGCTCGGTGGCCTGCTGCGATCTCGTCAACCGCGGCCTCGCCTACTGGCCGGGCGATGGCAAGACCCCGGCCCTGATCCTGAAGACCCTGCTCGACGGCCATGTCGCGGCGCTCAACGCCGAGACCGGCGAGACGGTCTGGAAGATCGAGAATTCCGACATCAAGATGGGCTCCACCCTGACCATCGCCCCCTACGTGGTGAAGGACAAGGTGATCATCGGCTCGTCGGGCGCCGAGCTCGGCGTGCGCGGCTATCTCACCGCCTACGACGTCAAGACCGGCGAGCAGAAGTGGCGCGCCTATGCCACCGGGCCGGACAAGGACCTGCTGCTCGCGCCCGACTTCAACATCAAGAACCCGCAATACGGCCAGTTCGGCCTCGGCACGCAGACCTGGGAGGGTGATTCCTGGAAGATCGGCGGCGGCACCAACTGGGGCTGGTACGCCTACGATCCGGGCACCAACATGATCTACTTCGGCACCGGCAACCCGGCGCCGTGGAACGAGACCATGCGTCCCGGCGACAACAAATGGACGATGACCATCTTCGGTCGCGACGTCGATACGGGCGAGGCGCATTTCGGCTACCAGAAGACCCCGCACGACGAGTGGGACTATGCCGGCGTCAACGTGATGATGCTGTCCAACCAGAAGGACAGCGAGGGGAAGATGAGGAAGCTCCTCACGCACCCGGATCGCAACGGCATCGTCTACACCCTCGACCGCACCGACGGTTCGCTGGTCACGGCAAGCAAGATCGACGACACGGTCAACGTGTTCAAGACGGTCGATCTCAAGTCGGGCCTGCCGGTGCGCGATCCCGAATACGGCACCCGGATGGACCACCTCTCCAAGGACATCTGTCCCTCGGCGATGGGCTACCACAACCAGGGCCACGATTCGTACGATCCGAACCGCAAGCTCTTCTACATGGGCATCAACCATATCTGCATGGATTGGGAGCCCTTCATGCTGCCCTACCGGGCCGGCCAGTTCTTCGTCGGTGCGACGCTGAACATGTATCCGGGGCCGAAGGGCGACCGCCAGAACGCCGAGGGGCTGGGCCAGATCAAGGCCTACGACGCCATCACGGGCAAGTTCAAATGGGAGAAGATGGAGCGCTTCGCGGTCTGGGGCGGCACCATGGCGACGGCCGGCAACCTGGTGTTCTACGGAACGCTCGACGGCTACATCAAGGCGCGCAACTCCGACACGGGTGAGCTGCTCTGGAAGTCGAAGCTGCCGTCCGGCGCGATCGGCTACCCGATCACCTACACCCACAAGGGCACGCAATACGTCGCCATCTACTACGGCGTCGGCGGCTGGCCGGGCGTCGGCCTGGTCTTCGACCTGCAGGACCCGACCGCCGGCCTCGGCGCGGTGGGCGCGTTCAAGAAGCTCGCGAACTACACCCAGATGGGCGGCGGCGTGACGGTGTTCTCCCTCGACGGCAAGGGCCCGTACGACGATCCGAACGTCGGCGAGTACTCGGCGAACTGATCCGCCGACCCTCCCGCCCCGTCCCGCCC
>NZ_JTHF01000389.1 GCF_001043895.1 Methylobacterium indicum | reverse complement strand
CGCGAGCGGCTGGTTGATCTCGTGCGCCATGCTGGCGGCGAACTGGCCGAGCGCGGCGAGGCGCCCCGCATGGGCGAGCTCGCGTCCGAGGCGCTGGCGCTCGGCTTCGGCGCGCTGCCGCTCGGCGATCTCGGCCTTGAGCTTCCGGTTGGCCTCGGTGAGGGCTTGCGTGCGCACCCGCACCCGCTCCTCGAGCTCGGTGCGCCGGGTCGCCGCCTCGGCGAGGCTCGCCCGCACGCGCCGGCGCCGCCCGACGATCTCGGCGAGGCCGAGGCAGGCGAGCCCGACCGCGAGGCCGGCGATGACCTGGGCCTGGATCCGCTCGCGCGCCACCGCGACTCCGATCCGGGTCAGGGTGTGGAGCCGCCAGGTGGTGCCCGGGATCGCGGCGTCGAGCGGCATGGCGAGCCGCGCCGGCTCGGCCCCGTGGCCGACCCGGACCAGGGTCCCGTCCGCCGCCGGGTAGAGCGGCAGGGGCTTGAGCGGCGCCTCGCCGAATTCGAGCCGCTCGCGGATCAGCCGGCGCTCGTCGTCGGGCACCGGGCGCAGGGTGCCGAAGCGCCAGGCCGGCTCGCTCGCCACCAGCACGATGCCGCGGGGATCGGTGACCATCACGGTCTCGCCGCCGGCCTCGGCCCCTTTTCGCCAGGCGGCCTCGATGCCGTCGAACTCGACCTTGACCACCACGACCCCGGTCTGCCCGCCGGGGCCCGCGACCCGGCGGCTGAGATAGAGGCCCGGCCGGCCGCTGACGGTACCGAGGGCGAATTGGCGCCCCGCGCCCTCGGCCAGCGCCTGCTGGAAGTAGGGCCGGAAGGCGTACATCGCCCCCACGAAGCTGCCCGGCTCGCCGGCATTGCTCGCCGCGACCGCGCGCCCGTCCTGGCGGATGACGTAGACCACCGCCGCGCCCGACGCCCGGGCGATCTCGGCGAGCCGGTCGTCGACCCGGGCGATCAGGCCTGGGTCGGGCGAGGCGCCCACCACCGCGGCGATCTCCGGGTCGCTGGCGAGGGCCAGCGGCAGCGAGCCCTGCTTCTGCATCTCGGTGCGGAAGGCGGCGACGTGGAGCGCCAGTGTGGCCGAGGCCGAGCGCCGCAGGTCGGCGAGCGCCGCCCGCTCGGCATGGCGGCCGGCGAGCAGGGCCGCGGCCACCACCGCCGCGAGCCCCAGGAGCCACGGCAGGGCCGGCGAGCGCGGCAGGGCGCGCCAGCCGGTCACGGCCGCCCCGCGCGGCGCGGCCGGGCGGTTGCGGATTTCCGCACGGTTTCCCGGCCGGCGTTGCGGCGGGCCGGACGGCTGCCGCGGGCGGTTTCCCCCTGTGTCATGAAAAGCCTTTTATTCTGTTGGGCTTAACAAAAAATTTCGGATTTTCGCCGGCTGGCACGCCGGTTGCCATGATGTGTCCGTCCGCGGCCTGCCGGTGCGCGGCAGGCCTGTCGCAGGCCGAAGTTCAGGCCGCAAGGCCAAGTCGCCCAAGGCCAAGTCGCCCGCCGCAAGGCCAACAGCAAGAGCATCCCGCGGTCCGCCGCCAACGCCGTCCTGCAACGAGCCATTATAGGGAGAACGTCCGATGGCTACGATCCCGTCCCCGCTGACCGCGCCCCACGCGCCGCCGGCTCCCAAGCCGATCTACAAGACCCTCTATTTCCAGGTCCTGGTCGCCGTCGCGATCGGCATCACGCTCGGGCATTTCTACCCGCAGCTCGGCGCCGACATGAAGCCGCTCGGCGACGCCTTCATCAAGCTCGTCAAGATGATCATCGCCCCGGTGATCTTCCTCACCGTGGTCTCCGGCATCGCCGGCATGACCAACCTCGAGAAGGTCGGCCGGGTCGGCGGCAAGGCGCTGATCTACTTCCTCACCTTCTCGACGCTGGCGCTGATCGTCGGCCTGATCATCGCAAACCTCGTCCAGCCGGGCGCAGGGATGCACATCGATCCGAAGTCGCTCGATCCCAAGCAGATCGCGATGTACGCCGAGAAGGCGAAGTCGCAGACGATCACCGACTTCCTGATGAACATCATCCCGTCGACGGCGGTGGGTGCGTTCTCGGGCGGCGAGATCCTCCAGGTCCTGTTCTTCTCGGTGCTGTTCGGCTTCGGCCTCGCTTTCCTGGGCGAGCGCGGCAAGCCGGTGCTCGACTTCATCAAGATCCTGTCCGAGGCGATCTTCGGCGTCGTCCACATCATCATGAAGGTCGCCCCCATCGGCGCCTTCGGCGCGATGGCCTTCACCATCGGCAAGTACGGCATCTCCTCGCTCGCCAACCTCGCCTACCTGGTCGGCGCGTTCTACCTCACCTCGGCGATCTTCGTCTTCGGCGTCCTCGGCCTCGTCGCCCGCTACAACGGCTTCTCGATCGTCAAGCTGGTCCGCTACATCAAGGAGGAGCTGCTCCTGGTGCTCGGCACCTCGTCCTCCGAGTCGGCCCTGCCCTCGCTGCTCGAGAAGATGGAGCGCGCCGGCTGCTCGAAGCCCGTCGTCGGCCTGGTGGTCCCGACCGGCTACTCGTTCAACCTCGACGGCACCAACATCTACATGACCATGGCGGCCCTGTTCATCGCCCAGGCGACGGACACGCCCCTCACCTACGGCGAGCAGGCCCTGCTGCTCCTCGTCGCGATGCTGTCCTCGAAGGGCGCGGCCGGCGTCACCGGCTCGGGCTTCATCACGCTGGCCGCGACGCTGGCGGTGGTCCCCTCCGTGCCGGTCGTCGGCATGGCGCTGATCCTCGGCATCGACCGGTTCATGTCGGAGTGCCGGGCGCTCACCAACTTCATCGGCAACGCGGTCGCCTGCATCGTGGTCGCCCGCTGGGAGGGTGAGGTCGACATGGACCGCCTCAAGGCCGCCCTCGACGGCAACCCGATGCCGCTGGAGGAGGTCCTCCCGCCCCTGCAGCCGACCCTGCAGCCCGCCGAGTAAGCGACGCTCCCGGGGTCATCGCGACCCCGGGCCCGAGCAAGGGGCGGCCCTGCGCGCGGCGCGGGGCCGCCCCTTCGCGTTTCCGGGTATCGTCACGCCAGGCACTTGTCCGACCGGAACGACGTGCGTCCTCCCACCCACGACCTCATCCTGAGGTGCGGGCGATCGAAGATCGCTGAGCCTCGAAGGAGGGCTCCAGAAAGCGGTGAGACCTCTGGAGCCCTCCTTCGAGGTCGGTCCATCGTTGATGGACCGACACCTCAGGATGAGGTCGTGGTGGGGAAGAGACACGTGTTCTGCCGGTTCGACAAGTTCTGAAATTCTCTCGGAGGGCGACGATGGCGGGCGGCGACTGGCGCGGGATGGACCGTGCGACACTCAGCAGGGCCTACGACAATTCCGGTGCGGTCGCCGGCAGCAGCGCCACCATGGCGGCCTTGCGCGCGCGCAGCGCGGCGTTCCGCGAGAGGCAGGCCGGCGCCCTCGACCTTCCCTACGGCGAGGGCGAGCGTCAGCGTTTCGACCTCTTCCGTTGCGGACGGGCCGGGGCGCCGCTCCTCGCCTTCATCCACGGCGGCTACTGGCAGCGCAACGACAAGCACGGCTTCTCGGCGCTGGCCGAAGGGCCGCTCGCCCGCGGCCTCGACGTGGCGATGATCGGCTACACGCTCTGCCCCGGGGCGACGATGACGGCGCTCAGCGCCGAGATTCCGGCGGCGCTCTCCGCCTTGCGCGCCCACGCGAACCCGCCGCGCCTCGTCGTGTCGGGCTGGTCGGCCGGCGGGCATCTGGCGGCGCTCGCCATGACCTGCCCGGAGGTCGATGCGGGATTGGCGGTGTCCGGCATCTTCGATCTCGCGCCGATCCGGCGCACCGCCCTCGACGACGCGCTCCAGC
>NZ_JTHF01000388.1 GCF_001043895.1 Methylobacterium indicum | reverse complement strand
TTTTTGCCGCCGAACCGGTGTCCACTTCGGCGAAATCTGCTGGGCGTCGGCCGGCCTGCGGGAGCGCGGGGCATGGGCCTGCGCGCGCGCTGGCCGGTAGCCAAAAGGCGCCGAACCCCGAAAGCCCGCGACGTCCGGGAAGCGGCCCGAGACCGCGTGCCGCGGTGAACGCGAATTTAGTGGCCGCAACGGAAGCGGCGCCTATCTGCGTCCGCGCACCGTATGGTCGGTCCGGGGCCGGGATGAGGGATCGTTGTCCAGAGTCGATGCCGAGGACGGGTTCGTCCATCGCCCGGCGGGGCAGCCTCCTTCGCATACCCCATACTAGTATGATCGCCAGACGGTTCATCGCACGATTTCCGGGCGGGACGGCTTCCGTGGGGAAGGCCGCCCGCTCGCCCCTCCCGATCGCTCAGGCGCGGTCGGCACAGAAGGATCGACGGCGTGGAAACCTATAAAGACGTCCTGTCCGGCAAGTGCCCCTTCGGCGGCGACCGCGTCGGCGGCGCCCTCGCGACGCCGCCCACCCTGGAGGAGTGGTATCCCGACCGCCTGCGCGTCGAGACGCTGCACCAGAACGGCCCGCAGGCGAACCCGCTCGGCCCGGACTTCGATTACCGCGCGGCCTTCGCGGCCCTCGACTACGAGGGGCTGAAGCGGGACATCAAGCAGTTCCTGACCAGCTCGGTGTCGTGGTGGCCGTCCGATTACGGCAATTACGGCCCGCAGATGATCCGCATGGCCTGGCACTCCGCCGGCACCTACCGCATCGCCGACGGGCGCGGCGGCGCCGGCCAGGGCCTGCAGCGCTTCGCGCCGATCAGCAGCTGGTGGGACAACGGCAACACCGACAAGTCGCGCCGCCTGCTCTGGCCGATCAAGCAGAAATACGGCAGCGCCCTCTCCTGGGCCGACCTGATGGTGCTGACCGGCACCTGCGCCCTCGAGATCATGAACTTCCCGACCTACGGCTTCGCCGGCGGCCGCGAGGATGCCTGGGAGGCCGACAACGCAACCTATTGGGGCCCCGAGCTGTGGGACCCGACCAACGTCAAGTCCTTCGACGAGATGGTCAACCGCGACAAGCGCTGGCAGGGCAAGAACGGCGACGCCGATTACGACCTCGAGAATCCGCTCGCGGCCTCGCACCAGGCGCTGATCTACGTCAACCCGGAAGGCCCCTACGCCAACGGCGACCCGATGGGCTCGGCCCGCGACATCCGGGTGACCTTCACCCGCATGGCGATGAACGACGAGGAGACCGTGGCGCTGATCGCCGGCGGCCACGCCTTCGGCAAGAGCCACGGCATGGTCAAGGCCGACCGGATCGGCCCGCCGCCGGAGATCGCCCCGATCGAGGCGATGGGCCTGGGCTGGCACAACCCGGAGGGCACCGGCGCGGCCGAGAACACGATGACGAACGGCATCGAGGGCTCGTGGACGCAGAATCCGACGACCTGGGACAACAGCTACCTGGAGAACCTGTTCAAGTTCGAGTGGAAGCAGACCCGCAGCCCCGCCGGCGCGCTGCAATGGGAGCCGACCGACCCGGACGCGCCGCGCACGCCCGACGCCCATATCCCGGGCAAGTCGCATCCTCTGATGATGATGACGAGCGACATCGCGCTCAAGACCGACCCGGTCTACCGCGAGATCTGCGAAAAATTCCTGTCTGACTTCGACTACTTCACGCTGCAATTCTCGAAGGCCTGGTACAAGCTCACCCACCGCGACATGGGCCCGAAGGAGCGCTACGTCGGACCGGAGACCAAGATCGAGGACGACCTGATCTGGCAGGATCCGATCCCGCCGGTCGACCACCCGCTGATCGACGAGGCCGACATCGCCGCCCTGAAGGCGGAGATCCTGGGTACCGGATTGTCGGTCTCCGATCTCGCCTTCACGGCCTTCTCGTCGGTCGCGACCTACCGCAACAGCGACAAGCGCGGCGGCGCCAACGGCGCGCGGCTGGCGCTGGCGCCGCAATCGGGCTGGACCGTCAACCGGCGCACCCTGCCGGTGATCGAGCGCCTGCGCACGATCATGGCCGGGTTCAACGGCAAGGCCGCCGGGGGCAAGAAGGTCTCGCTCGCCGACCTCATCGTGCTCGGCGGCTGCGCCGCCGTCGAGGAGGCCGCGAAGGCGGCGGGTGCGGCGACGCCGGTGCCCTTCGTGCCGGGCCGGATGGACACCACCGACGCGCTCACCGACGCCGACAGCTTCGAGTGGCTGAAGCCCCTGGTCGACGGGTTCCGCAACTACGTCGACCCGTCCTTCGCCGAGATCGCCAAGGGCCGCGTCGCGCCCGAGGAGGTCTTCTTGGACAAGGCCAACCTCCTGGCGCTCACCGCGCCGGAATGGGTGGTGCTGACCGGGGGCCTGCGGGCGCTCAACCTCAACCACGACGGCTCGCGGCACGGGATCTTCACCGACCGCGTCGGCGTGCTGACCAACGACTTCTTCACCGTGCTGACCAGCATGGACTACGAGTGGAAGAAGGCGGATGCGGCAGGCCACGCCTTCACCCTCGACGACCGGCAGACCGGCGAGACGAAGTTCACGGCGACCCGCTGCGATCTCGTCTTCGGCGCGAACGCGCAGCTCCGGGCGGTGGTCGAGATCTATGCCGGCCGCGACGGTCAGGAGCGGTTCGTGCGCGACTTCGTCAAGGTCTGGCACAAGCTGATGATGCTCGACCGCTACGACGTGAAGCGCACCGACGCCGGGACGCCGAAGGCCGCGTGAGCGGAGCGTCGTTCCCGTGAAGCAGCACCCCCTCTCCC
>NZ_JTHF01000387.1 GCF_001043895.1 Methylobacterium indicum | reverse complement strand
GCCATCAGCTTCTCCTTCTGGCGGGGTGGGGCGGCGGGCGCCGCGGCGGGCGCGCGGGCACGGTTCGTCCACGCGCGCTGATCGGCCAGGGCGACAAGGCGCTCCGGCGGATGGGTGAAGAGGCGGTAGTCGAAGGCGGTCGGCTCGGCCGGCACCGCGTCGTCGTTGGCGGCCTTGGCCTGGACGCGGTCCGCATAACCGCGCTCGACCGCTTCCTCGGGTGTCATCCAGATCTCGGCCCGCATGTCGGCGCGGGCTTCGTCCACGGTGTGCCCGGTACGGTCGGAGTAGATGGCGGCCATCGCCGTCGCGAGCGCGGTCAGGCTGCGGACCGAGGCCTCGTGATCCGACACGGTGCCGAAGGTGAAGCCGGAGGGATCGTGCACCATCATCAGCGCGCCGAGCGCCATGACGATCTCGTCGCCGGCCATCGCGATGACGGAGGCCGCCGAGGCCGCGATGCCCTCCACGACGATCGTCTTGCGGCCGGTGTGAGCCGCGAGCGCGGAGTGGATCGCCGCGCCCTCGGTGGCGATTCCACCGCCGCTGTTGAGGCGGATCGTGACGTCCGCGCCGCGCCCGATCTGGGCCAGGGCCACGATGACGTCGGACGCAGTGAAGCACTCATCCCAATAGAGGTCGCCGACCGTGCCCGAGAGCACGATCTCGTTCCCGTTGACCAGCACGGCCATGTCGGATCCTGTCAGGTTGTGGGCTTGAGCTTGGTCTTGCGCTGCGGCGCGGGGTCAGCCGGCGGCGCCGCGTCTCCGGCCGGCGCGGTGTCGACCGCCTTCCGCCCGTCGCTGGTGTAGGCGAGGCCCATCTCGTCGGCCCGCTCGTTGTCCGCCTGATTCTCGGCGTCGATCGTCTCGGCGTCGAAGCCGCCCTCGGCGACTTTTCTGGCGCGAGAGGAGAGACCCGCCTGGATCTCCTTCGTCTTGCCTTCGACGTCCTGCACGGGGTGGATGTACGGCCAGGCCTGCGGCACCCAGTTCGCGGCGTAGGCCGCGGCGCGCGGCATGCCAGGCGGCAGCTTCAGCGCGCCCGACATGATCGCGAGGTCGATCCACCGGCGCCAGATCGGGCGGCAGAACTGGAACACGACCTGATGGTGCTGCAACGCCTCGACGCCGCGGCGGAAATCGTTGAGCGCGGCGCGCAGCGTGCGATCGTCGAGCGTGCTGTAGTCGCCGCTCAGGATCTCGTAGAGCAGACCGCAGGCCGCCGCGATCTGGCGCTTGGCCTCGCGAACGAACATGTCGAAGTTCGGCCCGACGTCCTTCGGGTCGGAGAACTGCACCTCCTCGCCGTCGGCCAGCACCTGCAGGGTGCCGGGCTCGAACTCCAGTGAGACGGCGCCATCATCATCGGCGCCGTCCGTTCCGAGCGGCCCGGACCCGGCCGGGCTGTCGGCGCCCTCGTCCATGACGCGCTTGATGAAGCCGACGAGGCGCGCCGCGTTCTTCTTGCGGACGAGCTCGGCGTCCAGGTAGCCGTCGAGGTCGTAGAGGGTGCGCAGCGCCCGGGCGAGCCAGGGTTCGCCGCGATCCTGCCCGGGGCGCATGGCCCGGTAGAGGTGCGCCACGTCGCCCGCCGGCACCTCGGCGAGTTCGAGGCCGGCCGGCGCGAGCACGCCGTCGCCCGGGTGCTCGCGGTAGAGGAAGTAGCTCTGGCGCCGCCCGATCGCGCTGTACCGGATGCCCTGACGGATGTTGCTGCCGGGCTCGGTCTTGAGGTGCGGGCAGTGGTCCCCCTCAAGGACCTGCAGCTGGAGCGGCACCGACAGGCCGTCCGAGAGCAGCCGGGTGCGCAGGCGGGTGAAGCTCTCGCCGCCCTCGACCATGCCGCGCACCGCGATGGCCTGCAGGCCGTAGAAATCGTGGGCGCCGATGCTGTCGGCCTCGTCGGTCCAGGCCAGGAACAGCGCCTGCAGCCCGGCCCGGAACGCGGCGTCCTCCTTCTTGATCCGGCGGGCCTCGGCCTTCGACAGTCCCTCGGTCGAGCGCGCGGCGGTGCAGCGCGGCACGATGCCGGTACCGACGATGTTGCTCACCAGCCGGTCGACCGCGGCGCCGGCATAGGGGTTGCGCCGGGTCTGATCACGGCTCTTCCGGCGCAACTCGTCGAGCGCGTAGGTGATCGCGCTGTTCGGGCCGTAGCTGCCAACCCGCCAGGTGCGCGAGCGCCGGCCGCGCCCGCCCGCGACGTCATAGGCCGGGGCCTCGAGTGTGCCGGCCGGCTCGCCGTCGAGATCCATGGCGACCGGCGCGACGTACTGGCCGGTGCCCTTGACCCGGAACCGGACGGGCGGCGTGGCGCTCACCACCCGCTGCGCCCCGTCATCACGACCTGGGTGGTGCGCCGCACGACCGTCCCGCCGGTCGCGACCACCAGCGCGGCAATGTCCCGATCCAGGTCGCGGAGCGCCTGCCGCATCTCGGCATAGGTGCGATACGTGACCCGCCCTGTGTTGTCGGCGCCCTCGACGGTGAGCACGCCACTCGCCATCGCCGCGCGCAGCTTCACCCTCTGGGCGCGCAGTTTCGCGAGTTGCTGTTCCGGCGTGTCGGCCATGCTCACCTCGTGGGCCGGTTGTTGACCCGGCTGCGCCGGACGGCGCGTCGTTGCAGGTTCCGCGCGGCCAGCGTGCCGGCGGCGACCGCGGGCGGCAGCGGCGCCTCGTCGATCGTTGGGCGGACCCGTTCGATGCCCAGCGCCGCCTCAAGATCGCGCCAGTGCAATTCCCGCCACCGGTCCCAGCCGCGCATCGCGGCAAGGCCCCGGGCATAGTTCGCGCAGTCCAGCACCTCGTTGCGCCGGCCGCCGATCGGCACCCACTCGCGCCGGGTGCGACCGCGCGTGACGTGCGTCACCAGTTCCTCGGCGGTCAGCTGCTTGACCTGATCCTCGGGCACATCGCGCGGCAGGTGGACGAAGCCGGCCGGGAAGGGATTGCCCTCGGCCGGGCGCTGCAGCGCGAGGCAGCCCATCAGTTCCTGCTTGGCGAACGAGGCGCCCACCCGGACCGTCTTCAGCCCGCGCCGCAGTTTCTTGCCGGCGGGGGTGGTGTCCTTCGCCCCGACACCGAGGAAGGCCGAGGCGTAGCTGTCCTGACCGTCCACCGCGTGCACGTTGCCGCGCCCGCCCTGCGAGCGGACGAAGGCGTAGACCTCGGCGGTGAAGCCGCTCGAATCGATCCCCCAGTCCCGCACCGCCATCTCGGCGCCGGCCTCGTGCTGCCAGGTCTCGCCGAACATGGCCTCGAGGTCGGCCCACACCTCCGGGCGGTTCGTCGGCCCGGGCAGGACGCGGTGCTCGACCAGCCAGCGTTCACGGTTGCGGCCGAAGCCCCAGATCCCGACCTCGAGGCGGTCCTTCTGCACGTCGACCCCGGCGAACAGGATCAGCGCCGCCCGGCAGACCGTGCCCGACAGGTAGGTGTCGCGCCGGGCGTAGACGTCGTGCCAGTCCGGCGCGTCGGCGCCCTCCTTCCACGTGCGGGCGAGCTGGGTGTTGAAGAAGGTCCGCAACGTCTCCGGCCCGCGTCGCAGCGCCCTCGCGAACTTCGTCACCGTCTCCCGGATCGTCTGCTTCGGCGCGTAGAGCTTCGAGGCGACGCCGCCGGCATGGTCGTTCGGCACGGCCTGCGCGCCGCAGTGCCGGCAGAGCGCCCGCCGCACCCCGTGCGCCAGCGGCGCCCACCCTTCCGGCGTCTGCGGCTCGCCGCAGCAGGTGAACGACCGGGTCTGCCGCCACTCGACCTGCTTCAGCGCGCCTAGGCGCTGGGCCTCGGTCCAGGGCTGATCGCAGGCCTCGCACACGTACCACGCCGTCTCAGGGCGGATCTTGCCGGCCTCGTCCTTCTCGAACCGGACCCGCTCCCATTCCAGCGATTGCCAGGCGCCGCAGCCCGGGTGCGGACAGCGGACGAAGGCCTTGCGCTGGTCGCTCTCCTCGTAGCTCGCCTCGATGGCCGAGCGCCCGGCGATCGTCGGCGAGCAGGCCACCACGGTCAGGCTGTTCGCCTTGAACTCGGCCTGCCGCTCCTCGGCGAGGTCGATCGGCGGGCCCTCTCCACCGGCGGAGAGGGGGTACTTGTCGATCTCGTCGCAGACCAGGAGCCGGATCGGCCGCATCGCGAGGTTGGTCGGGCTGTTCGCACCCACCAGGGTGATGTGCCCGCCCGGGAACTGCTTGTGCGACAGTGTAGCGCCGGCGTCCCGGGACTTGGCCTCACCGAACAGGTCGGTCAGCACCTTCGTGTCCCGGATCATCGGCGCCAGCCGATCCTTCGAGAAGGTCTCGGCCGCGTCGTCCTTCGGGAACACCCCGAGCATCGGGCAGGGATCGACGTGAGCGAAGCGGCCGATGACGTTCTCGATCAACGTCGTCTTCAGCAACTGCGTGCACGCCATCAGCGTGATCTTGCTGACCCCCGGCTCGGTCGCCCAGAGCATCGGGCCACGGGCCACCTCCACCCGCGACACGAAGAACTTGCCGCCGTTCGAGCTCTCCTTACTCAGCTTCCGGTACCGCTCCGCCCACTGCACCACGTCGAGGTTCGGCGGCGGGGTCATGCCGCGCCGCCATGACCGGCGTAGGCTGGCGACGTCAGCCGGCTTCGGGTGAGCCGAGATCGGGGTCGCTGGGCTCGCCGAGTTCGGCGAGGTGCTGTTGGACATAGGTGGCGAGGACCTGGGTCAGCGTCCGGGCATCGACCTTCAGCGCGTCCGCCATCTCGATGCCGACCCGGGCCGGCCAGGCGAGCCAGGCGTCGCGCATCGCCCGGGCCTCGTCGAAGAAGGCGGCCTCGGCCTCGGCGCGGTCGACCAGCTTGCCCTGCTTGGTCAGGTACTCCTGCCGGCGGAGCAGGCCGAGATGGTTTTCCTTGCGCTGCGCCGCGGCGGCCAGCGAGAGGTTCGGGTTCTCCGGGTCGAATTCCGGGGGCGCCTCCGCGTCATCGTCAGGATCGGGCGGGGGCGCCTGTCTGGGTGGCGCGCCCTGGCTCGCCTTGCTCGGCCGCGGCGCCGGGCGCTCGCGGGGATCGGGCTCGGCTCGCGGGATGGTGCGGATCGGGCGGTGTGTCGTGCCGCCCCGGTTCGTGGCCGGCCTCTGGTCGAGGTTCCATTCGGTGGCCTCGACCTCGACCCGGCCATCGGCGGTGACCGCCAGCAGGCCCTGGCCCTTCCACTTCGTGACGATCGCCTTCGAGACGCCGCGGTGCCGAGCGAACTCGGCCTGGGTCATCGTGGCGGCGGGGCGTTCACTCGGGACGTTCACCGTTCACCGTTCACGGGTTTTGGCACCCTGGCGCTAGGAAACATGGGGGCCCCGACCACCCGTATAGGTCCATAGCCCCCAGGGGCCCTGACACCTCGGGGCGGGGTGCCGGTCCGGCGGGCTGGCAGCGGGTGGGGCTCAGCTGAGACGCCTCACCTTGGGTTGAACATTCGGTTGTGCCGTGCGTGCAACACGGTAGAAGGCCGTGTGGACCTCGCCCGCCATCCCATTGCCGGCAATGCAAGCTTAAGCCACAAGGCCGCTGTGCCGCCCAAGAAGCGGCAGCGGGGGCAACAATGTCTTTTCAAAATCTGGTTGGCGTGGCTTTGATCGCCGCGCTCGCGGGCGGCTGCGGATCTATCGCCCGTGGAACGACTGAGCGAATGGCGTTCGTCACAGAACCGCCGGGTGCTCAAATGGTGACGACAAAAGCCTATGCATGTCCGGCGACACCCTGCTCTTTGGAGGTCGAGCGCTCGGACGAGTTCGACGTGACCTTCACTAAGGCGGGCTATCGACCTGAAGTGGTTCCTGTGCGCACCAAGGTGGTCGGTGCAGGCGCTGCTGGCATGGCTGGTAACGTGCTGCTCGGCGGCGTGATCGGGATTGGCGTTGACGCCTACACGGGCGCCGCCTTCGACCACACCCCGAACCCAGTCAACGTCACGCTGGTGCCTGATACCCTCCCGAGCGCTCAGAGGGCGCGGCGGCGGAAGGGTACCCCCACTTCCTGACCCGCGGGTCATTAATCCGCCAAAGCTAACGCACGGCAGGTGCGAAGCCACTGCCGTGCGGACAGCTCGGAATATCACGCTACGTCCTTGAATTTCAAGCCCAAGTTCCGCGCTGCCTTGTGGGTACAAGTCGCAGAGTAGGGGAGGGCGCCGATGCTGACGAGGTGCCGGATCAGCGGCGGCACTTCCATCTGCGGGTCGGTCTGCCTGAGCGTGGCGTCGAACTCGCCCCGCAGGATGCGCAGGCGCAGATCTTCCACCTCGCCTTGGGCCAGCACCGCCCAGCGGTCCGACGCACCCCTGACGATGCGCTCCAGGCCGTAGATGCCGGCGATGTGCTGCGTCGAGCGGTCGAGCCCAAACACCAGGATGCGGGCCATCAGCGGGCGCTCGGCGATGATCCGCTTGCGGTTCCTTACTCGCCAGAACCGGAGCATCGGTAGGACCGTGTCCACGCCCCTGCGGGCCATGGCGTCGCGCACCATGACCTCACATCCGGGGTTGGTCACGGCGGCATGCCAGCGGACCGGGTTCGGCTCACCGGCAGCCTGGGCCATGGCGGTTTCCCGACGGCTGTCCCGGGGCCAGCGGCAGCGGTCACCGAGCCGCAGGGCAGGTGTGGCGGGCAGCACCGGCGCGTCCGTCGCTTCACCGGCGGCCTGGGCAAGAGCAATCGAGCGGCGGGACATCGTGAGACCTCCTAGAACCGGGAAGGGTGAGCGGCGGTTCGTCAGCTACACCACCGGTCCGCATCGTTGCCGATGCCGTCCCAGGCCTTGTCCATGATGGTGGCGCGGTGGCCGTATTGCCGGGGATTCATCCCGGCGACACGCTCGAGCGTAGCGCGCATCGCGTCGGTGCCGCCGCTCAGGCGGAAAACTTCACGGCCAAGGCGCATCACGGACTCCCGAAGCGCGTAGCCGATCGGGTCAGCAAGCATCTCGCCCAAGTCTGCCTGCCGAGGGGAAATGCTCGCCAAATCATCGAAGCTGACAAAATTCGCGCGGAGCGGCGTTTCACTCGGCTGCGCATCTCGCTCGGCATCATGTGCGATGATCGCGCCCAGTAGCGCGTCGAGCGCTTTGTCGATGGCAACGGCTTCCGCGGTTACTCTCATGTCATGAATCCTTTCTGGTTCGGTCGAATCGCCGGGCGACCAGTGTCTAAGCTTGCTATTATAGGCGAGCGCAGCAGGATGCTGACGCAAACCATCAGCATTTCTCGGTTGATGATTTGGGCCGTGGCGCCGCTTGCGTGCTCTGCTGTTCGCCGCGCCTGCCGGGTGGTGGCCGGTTCGAGTTCTCGAGCCGCCCCAAGCAGCACACGTCATG
>NZ_JTHF01000386.1 GCF_001043895.1 Methylobacterium indicum | reverse complement strand
ACGACTCGATCAGGGTCTTGATGACGGCGCCGTCGCCGGAGGCCGCCGGCCGGTGCAGGCCGAGCGAGCGCTTGAGCCCGTCGCGGATCGCGGCGCCGAGGTCGAGCCCCTTGATGCGCTGCGCCGCCCAGTCGGCCGAGATGTCGTCGCAGGACATGCCCCACACCTTCTCGGTGTAGGTCTTGAAGAAGATCGAGAAGAGCCGCTCGCCGAACTGGTTGCGGACCCACTCGTGAAAGCTCTTCGGCTCCTTGATCGGCCGGGCCCGGGCCCAGAGATAGGAGGCGACGCAAAGGCCGCTCTCCAGGATGCCGAGGTTGCGCAGGGCCTCGAAGGCCTTGAGCGGGTAGGCGTAGGTCTTGCCCTTGTAGTAGATCCGCGACAGGCGCGGCCGCTCGATGAAGTCGTCGGGCAGGATCTCGTTCCAGAGATCGACCACCTCCTTCGCCTTCGAGAAGAAGCGGTGGCCGCCGATGTCGAACAGGAATCCCTTGTACTCCACCGTGCGGCTGATGCCGCCGACCTGGACCGGGTCGCGCTCCAGCACCACGACGTCGCGGCCGGCCTTGGCCAGCATGTAGCCGGTGGTCAGGCCCGCCGGTCCCCCGCCGATCACCAGCGTCTCGGTGTGAAGGCTCATCGCTCGGGCAACTCCGGGGGCCGGCACGGCCGCTACGCGTGGAGACG
>NZ_JTHF01000385.1 GCF_001043895.1 Methylobacterium indicum | reverse complement strand
CGCCGAGACCTGCTCGGACGCTGACGCGTTCTGCTGCGTCACCTTGTCGAGCTGCTGGATCGCCTGGTTGATCTGAGCCGAACCCACGTCCTGCTCCCGGCACGCCGCCGTGATCTCCTCCACCAGGCCCGCCGTCCGCTTGATGTCGGGAACCAGACGACCCAGCATCTCGCCCGCTTCCCGCGCCACCTTCACGCTGTCGGCCGACAAGGTCCCGATCTCGGCCGCCGCCGTCTGGCTGCGCTCGGCGAGCTTGCGGACCTCGCTCGCCACCACCGCAAAGCCGCGCCCGTGCTCGCCGGCCCGCGCCGCCTCGACCGCGGCGTTCAGCGCCAACAGGTCGGTCTGGCGGGCAATCTCCTGCACGATGGTGATTTTTTGGGCGATCGTCTGCATCGCCTCGACCGCGCGTCCCACCGCCGCCCCGCTGGCCTCGGCGTCGCGGGCCGACTGGCGGGCGATGGTCTCGGTCTGGCTGGCATTCTCGGCGTTCTGGCGCACGTTGGCGGCCATCTCCTCCATCGAGGCGGACGCCTCTTCGGTGGAGGAGGCCTGCTCGGTCGAACCCTGCGACAGCTGCTCGGCGGAGGCCGACAGTTCCTGGCTCCCCGCCGACACGTTGCCGGCGGCGGCCAGCGCCTCCGACACGACGCTGCGCAGGCGCTGGAGCATGGTGCGCAGGGCGAGGCCGAGGGTGTCCCGGTCCGACAGGGGCTGGGCCTCGACCGTGAGGTCGCCGGCGGCGATCGCCTCGGCCACTGCCGCGTTCGCCTGCAGGTTCGCCGTCATGGCGTTGAGCGAGACGACGAGGGCGCCGATCTCGTCCTGCGAGCGCACCGTCAGGGTCCGCGACAGGTCGCCGGCCGCCACCGCATCGGCGAGGCCGACCGCTTCGGTCAGGCCGCGGCTGATCGCCAGGGCGATCCAGGTCGAGGCGCCGATGCCGACGACGAGCGAGCCGAGCAGGATCGCCAGCAGCATCAGCTTGGCGTTCTCCGCATCCGCCGCGCCCTGCGCCGCCGCCCGGTCCATCTCCCGCTTGATGAGCGCCGCAACCTCGTCATACGCCTTGATGGCAGCGTTGAACTGCTCGCGTCCCTCGCCCATGGTGAGCGTCGCGGCGCGCAGGTTGCCGCCCTCGCCGGCGGTCGCCAGCGCCCGCTTCACCAGCGGCGCGGCGGCCTCGTATTGCGCGGCCAGATCGACGGCACCCTGGCCGAGGCCCGGGGCGACGGCCTTGACCCGGCCGAGCTCGGCCCGGAACGCGGCCTCGAGGGCATCCGCCTCCTTGATCGCCCCCTCGAGTTCGGCGAGCGAGCCCGACGAGAGCATGAACGCGAAGGAGCGGGTGTAGCGCAGCCAGTCGCCGCGCAGTCGCTCGAAGGCGACGACGCCGCGGAACGCCTCCTCGCCCCCCTCCTTGGCCAGCCGGTCGCGGAACGCATCGGTGGCCGCGGTCAGCTGCCGGACCTGCGGCAGAACCTCGGTCTGGTAGAGCTGGGAGGCCCGGAAGTTCGAGTTGAGCGAACCCCACTTCGCCGTCTCGGCCTGGGTCCGGCCGGCCACGGCGAGCCGCTCGGCCGCCACCGCGAGCAGTCGCTGCTCCTCGCCGGTCGCGTTGCGCTCGATCTCGGCGCGCAGGCGGGCGAGGTCGGCGGTCTGTTGGGCGAGGAGCTGGTTGAACTCGGCGATCCGCTTGGGATCGCTCTCGATGACGATGTTCTTCTCGGTCCGGCCGGCGGCCCCGAGGGCGTTCTGCAGGTCGGAGATCGCCCCGACCCGCTGGCCGCGTGCCGCCAGCACCTGCTGGCTCGCCGCCAGTTCCGTCAGACGCCAGTAGCTCAGGCCGCCGGCCGCCGTGGCGAGCAGCAGCACCAGGCCTGAGGACGCAGCGAGCTTGGCTTTTACCGAGAGCTTCATGGTCTGTGCGGTCCGACGTGATCGAGAGGGCGGGATTCAGGCGAGGATGGCTTCGAGGTCGGGCACGATCACGAACTGGTCGTTCCACTTGATCAGGGTGCGCACGAAGTCGGGGCGGATCGCGAGGCCGACGCGCGGCATCGGCCGGGCCTCCGAGAACCGGATCTCGGTGACCTCGTGGACCTTGTCGGCGGTGAGCCCGACGCAGACCGGATCGCCGTCGATCGTGAGCTCGACCACGACGATGCGGGTATCCGGGCTCGCCGCCCGGGGCGGCAGGCCGAACCGCACCCGCAGGTCGGCGAGCGGAATGATGGCGCCGCGCACGTTGACGACGCTCGGCAGGTGAGGCCTCGCCCCCGCGACGCGGGTGGGGGGCAGGGGATCGATGATCTCGCGCACGAGGCCGGCGTCGATCGCGAAGATCTCGTCGGCGATGCCGACCATCAGCGCCTGGACGCGGGCCGCCTCGGGCGCGGCGGCATCGGGATCGAAGGGAGCCGAATTCTGCGGGCGCTCGGTCTGGACGGAGAGGGACATCACGCGGCCTCGGGCAGGTTGGAACCGTGCGGATCGGTCCCGCCCCGGACCTGGCCGGCGGCCAGGAGCTGGGGCACGTCGAGGATGAGGGCGGCGCTGCCGTCGCCCAGGATGGTGGCGCCGGAGAACATCGTCACGTCGGCATGCAGCTTCGACAGCGACTTGATCACCGTCTGGTGGCTGCCGACGATCTGGTCGGCGACGAAGCCGACCCGCTCGCCGGCGAGCGCCGTG
>NZ_JTHF01000384.1 GCF_001043895.1 Methylobacterium indicum | reverse complement strand
AGCAGGTAGAAGATCAGGAGGCTCATGAAGAAGGTGAGCCACAGGCACAGGGTCGAGGCGATCAGGCCGGGCTGAAAGAGCTGGCCGATCGGCGAGCCCTTGGGCTTGGCGATGCCGGTGAAGACCGCGCCGGAAAGGTCCTCGGCGGGCGCGATGCGGCGCAGGAGCTTGGCGACGCTCTCGGCCGGGGCCTGCTTGAGCACGAGGAAGCGTGCCGATTCCGGCAGGCCGAGGATCAGCACCGGCACCAGCACGAGGGGCAGCACGCCGCCGATCACCAGCACGGAGGGCCAGCCGAAATCGGCGATCAGGTGCGCCGCCGCGAAGCCGCCGAGCGCCGAGCCGACGGTGAAGCCGCAGAACATCGCCATGGTGAGGAAGGAGCGGCGGTGCTCGGGGCAGTATTCCGAGGTCAGCGTGATGGCGTTCGGCATCGCGCCGCCTAAGCCCAAGCCCGTGATGAAGCGCAGGATCGTCAGCATCTCGATCGAGGTCGACCAGGCCGAGGCCAGGCTGGCGAGCCCGAAGAACGCCGTGGTGACGATCAGCGTGCCCTTGCGGCCGACCCGGTCGGAGAGCGGGCCGAACAGGAAGGCGCCGATCATCAGGCCGAACAGGCCGGCCCCGAACAGCGGCGCCAGCTGGGCCTGGGTCACGCCCCACTGGCTGCGAAGCGCCGGGGCGATGTAGCCGATGGCGGCGGTGTCGAACCCGTCGATGGCGACGACGAGGAAGCACAGGAGCACGATCCGCATCTGGAAGCGGGAGACTCCGTGGCGGTTGATGACGTCCTGGACGTCGATGCTGCGTGGACGGGGCATGGCGTCGGGTTCCTCCTGAATCGTTTTTTGGAGATTTCTTGGTCTTAGGTCGGGTGGTGAACGGGTTGCTCGGAGTACTCGACCAGACTCACTTCCTCGTCGTCATCCCGGAGGCGTATAGCGGAACCCGGGATCCATGATCTCTGACGATGAAGGACGAGGCGATGTGCGGTCCGACTTGTTCTGATCTGTCTGCGGTCATGGTTCCCGGGTTCCCGTCTTCGACGAGCCCCGGGATGACGTGGAGGGTTTCATGGGCTGGGACGTGGGCTGCCCGGAACTCGTGCCCGCCTTCAGCCGATCGCCGAGGGATGGCGCGCCAGCGGGGTCACCCGCATCGTCATGAACGGGAACAGCGGCAGGCCCGACAGGATGTCGTGCAGTTCGTCGTGGGTCTCGACGTCGAACACGCTGATATTGGCGTAGCGCCCCGCGACCCGCCACAGGTGGAGCCACTTGCCCTGTCGCTGGAGTTCCTGGGCCCGGGCCTTCTCGTCGGCCTTGAGCTTCGCGACGGTGTCAGGATCGAGGCCGTGCGGGATCGCGACGTTCATCTCGACGCAGTACAGCATGGGATTACGTCCTTGCGTAGTAGCGCAGCTTGTCGGGATCGAGGGTCACGCCGAGGCCGGGGCCCTCGGGCAGGTGCACCGCGAAGTCGTGGAAGGCGAGGGGCTCGGTGACGAGGTCGCCGGTGAGGATCTGCGGCCCGAAATGCTCGCAGCCCCAGGCGAGATCGCGCAAGGTCGCGAAGGCGTGGAGATGCGCCGCGGCCCCGACCGAGCTTTCGAGCAGGCAGCCGCCATAGAGCCCGATGCCGGCGGCCTCGGCCACCGC
>NZ_JTHF01000383.1 GCF_001043895.1 Methylobacterium indicum | reverse complement strand
CATCGCCGCGGCGATGCGAAGACCTTGAGGTATGGGCAAGGATCAGCAAGATCCGGGCCGAACTGGGGCCGGAGTGGGGTCCGTCCCTTCAGTGCGGCCCGAGAGCGGACAGAGTTGTCGGAATGTGGCGGCGCGGGAGAAACTTGCTCTCTGGCCCGCGCCACCATGTCGCTGTGGCGGGTTTGCCTCAATCCTTCAGCGGATCGTGGCCCCAGTTCATGAGAGAGTAGCGCCAGCGCGAGGTCTCGGCGTCCTCCTTCGGTCCGCCCTGAGCAAGGTGGCGTTTGACGTAAGCCGCGACCTTGCGCATGTCGGCATAATCGTCGTCGGTGAGATCCGCCTTCTTGGTGTGCTTGATCTCGACGATCCGGCGTCCCTGGTGATGGCCGACCGATTCGCCGCCCTTGGCGCTCTCCTGCTTGGCGCCGTCGCTCCAGCCGACCGAACGGCTCTCCTCGCTGTCGAGCCATTTCTCCAGCTCGCCCGGACTCATGTTCACCGCCTCGCGGAAGGCCTGCCAGGTCTCCTCGTGGTCGGTTGTCTCGTCGTCGCTCGTCCGCGATGCCGCCTGCTTGCTCATGTCTCGCCTCGTCCTCGATCCAGTCGCGCATCAACGCCACTGGGGCCCGGACGTTCGTCGTCCCCTTGTGGATCCGCGGCAGACGGTGGGGCGTGCAGGCGCTGAGCGGACTTGCGTTGGTAGGCCACACGCTACACGACGCTGACGAAGGGGGATGCTGGACTTAGGCGTTCCGTAAAAAACCATCCCTTTCCCGGACGACTGGAGCGTCAGCGGAAGGAGATCCGGGATCCAG
>NZ_JTHF01000382.1 GCF_001043895.1 Methylobacterium indicum | reverse complement strand
CGGCGCCACCCTCGAATGCCATCCGGTCTTCGAGACCGGCGCCCTCTCGGCCGCCCTCGACCAGCCGGTGCCGACGCATCTCGTCGCCCCGGCCTGGATGGAGGCGGGTTTCGCCCGGACCACCGTGGCGGGCCGGCTGCGCACCCTCGCCTACGTCCATCGGGCGCCCTGCCGGCTCAGCGGCCGCCTGCCCGGGCGGGCCGGCGTGGTCGATATCCTGGCCTTCGACGAGACCGCGCTGCTCTGCGGCCGCCGTGACGCGCAGGATGTGGGCCTCGTCCTGGCGGCCCCGGAGCGGGCCGCATCGCCACGGGAGCAGGCCGCATCGCCACGGGAGCAGGCCGCCGACCGGACCGGCCTGATGCAGCTCCGCCGCGACCCGGACGGGCGCCTGAGCTTCCGGGGAGCGGCCTGCACCGCCAGGATGTTGCATCGCGGTATCACGCTGGAAGAAAATCAGGATGGGTGGATGCCCTCCCGCTTCCGGCCGTCGCTCTTCGCCGGCGTCGCCACGGCGGTCGCGGAGGTCTAACGCGGCGCCGGCAAAATTCCGGCTCCGCTTCCGATCCAGAAAAGCCTCATTCCGACAAGGGTTTGACCGATAGTCCAAAGGGTCTCTCCGGCCCCGGCTCGCCGGCCGACCGTCCCCCGGATGGTGAACCTTTGTCGGCTCACGGCGTTACTGCCCCGGTGCCTTCACGAAAGGCGCGCGATCGGCTAACGCTTGAACATGGGTGCGCTGCAAAAAGTTCTCGTCGTGGACGATGGCCATCGCGCCATCGACCGGGCCCTCTCCGCGGAGCTGGCCGAGCTGGGCTATGCCAGCGTCACCGCCTCCCTCGAGGCGGCGGACGATGTCCTGGCGATGATGCCGAACCCCGCGGCCGTGCTGCTGCACGTCCCGCGCCGCGATGCCGGCGGCACCTTCCGGCTCCAGTCCGAGCGCCTGCGCGAGCGCCTGCGCGGCGCCGGCGTCCCGGTGATCGAGGTCGACGCCGCCGGCCAGCAAACCGGCGCCCCGATCGACCTGCAGAGCCGCATCGGCACGCGGGTGCTGAACGAGCCGGAATTCTGACGAGCCCTTCGGATCTCCGATCCACGGCATCGTCCTGAGGCGGTCGGCGATCACCTCGGGACGATGCCGCGCATGAGGTGCGGGGAGTCTCGCGCCGTCGCGGTTCCCACCCGATCTCCTCACCCCGCCTGCAGCAGCTTCACCGCCGCGTCGCGCTCGAACAGGTAGAGCAGCGCCCGCAGGGCTTGCCCCCGCTCTGACTTCAATCCCGGATCACGCTCGACGACGAGCTTCGCGTCGTCGCGGGCCGCCACGATCAGGTCGCCGTCGGCTTCCGGCCGGGCGAGGCGGAAATTGGCCAATCCCGACTGGCGGGTACCCAAAACCTCGCCCTCGCCGCGCAGGCGCAGATCCTCCTCGGCGATGCGAAACCCGTCCTCGGTCTCGCGCATCATCTCGAGCCGGGCGCGGGAGACCTGGCCGAGGGGCCCCTTGAACAGGAGGAGGCAGGTCGAGGCGCCCGCGCCCCGCCCGACCCGGCCGCGCAGCTGGTGCAGCTGAGCGAGGCCGAAGCGCTCGGCATGCTCGATCACCATCACGGTGGCCTGCGGCACGTCCACGCCGACCTCCACCACCGTGGTCGAGACCAGGATCTTGGTGTCGCCGGCGGCGAAGCGCTCCATCGCCTCGTCCTTGTCCTTGCCCGGCATCTTGCCGTGAACGAGGCCGACATCCGCACCGAAGCGCTCGCGGAGCGCCGAAAACCGCTCTTCGGCGGCGGCGAGGTCGACGTACTCGGATTCGGCGACCAGCGGGCAGATCCAGTAGACGCGGTCGCCCTTGGCGAGCGCCCGCTCGAGGCCCAGCGTCACCTCCTCGATCCGATCGGTCGAGACCAGCACCGTCTTGATCGGCTGGCGGCCCGCCGGCTTCTCGTCGAGGACCGAAACCTCCATGTCGCCGAAATAGGTCAGCGCGAGGGTGCGGGGGATCGGCGTCGCGGTCATCACCAGGATGTCGACCGCCTCGCCCTTCCCCCCCAGTGCCAGGCGCTGGTGCACCCCGAAGCGGTGCTGCTCGTCCACCACCGCGAGGCCGAGATCGTGGAACGCCACGTCGTCCTGGAACAGGGCGTGGGTGCCGACCACGATGTGAATGCTGCCGTCGGCGAGGCCGGCGAGCGTCGCCCGGCGCTCCGCCACCCGGTCGCGGCCGGTGAGCAGCGCAAGGTTCAAGCCGACAGCCTCCACCATCGGCCGCAGGCGCTCGGCGTGCTGGCGGGCCAGGATCTCGGTCGGTGCCATCATGGCCGCCTGGCGGCCGGCCTCGATCGCGGAGGCCATGGCGAGCAGTGCCACCGCGGTCTTGCCCGAGCCGACATCGCCCTGGAGCAGGCGCAGCATGCGCCGGTCCGAGCCCATGTCGCCGCGGATCTCGGCGAGCGCCCGGATCTGCGCGCCGGTGAGCCCGAACGGCAGGCCCTCCTCGATCCGCCGCGACAGGGCACCGTCGCCGACATTGGTGCGACCGTGCGGGCGATGCATGCGGCTGCGCACCAGCGCCAGTGCCAGCTGCGAGGCCAGAAGCTCGTCGTAGGCGAGGCGCCGCCGGGCCGGAGTCTTCAGGTCCTCCTCGGTCTCGGCGGCCTCCGCCGGGCGGTGCTCGGTGCGCAACGCATCGGCGAAGGCCGGCCAGCCCTGGCGGTCGAGGAAGGAGCGGTCCTGCCATTCGGGCAAGGTCGGCAGCCGGTCGAGGGCGGAGACCGCCAGCTTGCCGATCGCCCGCGAGGTCAGCCCCTCGGTGGCGCCGTAGATCGGCTCCACCGCCGGCAGGTCGGCCAGGCCCTTCTCGTCGAGGATGCGCGAGGGATGCACCATCTGGCGAAAACCGTCCCACAGCTCGATCCGGCCCGACACGTAGCGGTGGCTGCCGAGCGGCAGCATCTTCTCGATGCGGGCGCGCGGCAGGTTGAAGAACACCAGGGTGATGTCGCCGGTCTGGTCCTCGACCAGAACCCGGAAGGGTTTGCGGCCCGCACTCTGCGGCGGGCGATGGGCCACCACGGTCACCCCGAGCGTCACCGGCTCGCCGGGCGGCGCCTCGGCGATCGAGCCGCGCAGCTGCCGGGCGATGCCGCGCTGGGGCAGGTGAAAGAGCAGGTCGACCACCCGGGCCGGGCGCTCCGGCGTGCCGACGAGCTTGTCGATCAGCACGGCGACCTTGGGACCGGCCCCCGGCAGCACGGTCGCGGGGGCGAACAGGGGATCGAGCAGGGAGGGACGCAGCGACATCGGGGCGGAAGCGGAAGGGAGTCGGGGGCTCTATACACCACGGCGGCGCGGCCGCGGGACGCTCCATGTCGCATCGCGCGCCTCACGCCCCATATGGGCGGGGAAGGGTTTCGCACCCGCGCCCCGGGCGGTAAAGCCGTCCGGACCAGCCCGAGGATTTGTCTCAAGCGATGACCGGCACCACCCGCACCAGCGCCGACCTCGATCCGCGCCGCCGCCGCACGCTCTACCGCTCCTGGCACCGGGGCACCCGGGAGATGGACCTGATCATGGGCCGCTTCGCGGATGCCGAGATCGGGACCCTCACGGAGGAGGAGCTGGCCGATTTCGAGCTGCTGATCGAGGTGCCGGACCGCGACCTCTTCCGCTGGATCACCGACGAGGCCGAGGCGCCGTCGAACTACGACACCGCGGTCTATCGCCGGATGAAGGCGTTCCACCAGCACGGGGCGCCGGTGGATCTGTGAGGCGGTGCTCACGAGCGCGAGTTCTCATGGTGTGGCGCGGGTCAACCCTCCCCCCTCTGCGGGGGAGGGTGGCGAACGCAGTGAGCCGGGAGAGGGACAGCGCGACGCTGATCTAGAGGGCGCCCGCCACCACGGTCGCGACCTCTCCGGAAGCGGCGCCCCCTCTCCCGCCCCACTCCGTGGGGCACCCTCCCCC
>NZ_JTHF01000381.1 GCF_001043895.1 Methylobacterium indicum | reverse complement strand
GGGGCTCGCCGGCCTGCTGCAGCACCAGCCGGGCGAGGTCGCGCTTGCGCACGTCGTCGACCGTGCGGGCCGCCTCCTCGGGGGAGAGGCCGAGCGCCTCCAGGGTGGCCCGCCCGAAGGCGAGGGCCGATTCGAAGGTCTCGCGGATCTGGTAGTCGACGTCGCGGCCCATCGCCTCGATCGCCTGGACCCGGTCGAACACCCGCACGTAGGTGCGCGCCGCCGGGAACTCGGCGTGGACGAGGTCGACGATCTTGAGGGTGGCCTCCGGATCGTCGATGCAGATGCACACCACCTCGGCCTTGCCGGCACCCGAGGAGCGCAGAACGTCGAGGCGGGTGCCGTCGCCGTAATAGACCCGGAAGCCGAAGCGGGCGGCGCTGCGGATCTGCTCGACGTCCTTGTCGATCACCGTGACGCTCAAGCCCTGCGCCAGCAGCACCTGGTTGAGGATGTGGCCGAAGCGGCCGAAGCCGATCACCAGGACGCGGGCCTCGGCATCCTCGATCACCTCGTGCTCGGGTTCGAGGGGCGCGGTGGCGCGCCGCGACAGCACCCCGTCGAGGACCTTGGCGCCGATCGGCCCGATCAGCATGGTGATGGCCGCGAGCGCGATGGCGAGCCGCCCGGCGGGCCCGTCGACGAGGCCGAGCTCCTGGCCCACCGGCAGCAGCACGAAGGCGAACTCGCCCGCCGGCGCCAGCACGGCGGCGCCGCGCAGGCCGTCGAGCCAGGACGAGCCGAACAGCCGAAAAAGCCCGGCGATCAGCGCGACCTTGATCAGGATCGCCCCCAGCGTGGCGAGGAACAGGCCGAGCCAGTTCTGCGCCACCAGGGTGAGGTCGATCGACATGCCGACGCTCATGAAGAACAGGCCGAGCAGCATGCCGCGGAACGGCTCGATGTCGGCCTCGAGCTGGTGGCGGAAGTTCGATTCGGCGAGCAGCAGGCCGGCGAGGAACGCCCCCATCGCCATCGACAGCCCGACCTCCTCCATGAGGAGCGCGGTACCCAGCACCACGAGGAGGGCGGCGGCCGTCATCACCTCGCGGGCGCCGCTGGCGGCGAGGAGGCGAAAGAACGGGTTGAGGCCGTAGCGCCCGACCAGCACCACGCCGATCACCGCCGCCACCGCCGTCCCGGCCGATTGCAGGGCGGTGCCGATCCAGGCCTCGCCGCCGCCCGACGGGCCGGTCTGGGCGATCAGCGGCAGGAAGGCCAGGATGCCGACGATCGAGAGGTCCTGGAACAGCAGCACCGCGAAGGCGCGCTGGCCGTAGGGCGAGGCGAGGTCGCGCCGTTCCTCGAGGAGCTGCAGCGCGACCGCCGTCGCCGAGAGGGCGAGCGCGATGCCGATCACGGTCGCGGCGCCCGCCGACAGGCCGGTGAGGAAGCCCAGCCCCCCGAGCGCCAGGGCGCAGAGCCCGAGCTGGAGCGTGCCGAGGCCCAGGATGTCGCGTCGCAGCGAGATCAGCCGCGAGATCTCGAGTTCCAGCCCGACGATGAACAGCAGCAGCACCACCCCGAGTTCCGAGACGCTGCGGGCGGTCTCCGGCTCGGTGATCAGCGACAGGCCCGAGGGGCCGATGACGACGCCGGCCACGAGGTAGCCCAGCACCGCGCTCTGCCCGAGCAGGCGGAAGATCGGCACGCCGATCACCGCGGCGGACAGGAAGGTGAGGACCGGCGGCAGGAAGCTGGCGTGGTCGGCGGCGGTCGCCATCGCGCGGGATTCTCCGGGGTTCGAGGTCGGCCGATGCTCTCCCTTAACCCGAACGGGGCCCGCGGGCGAACCCGGTTCGGCGCAGGCGCGGCGATGCGGCCAGGACCCTGCCGCAGGTGACGCTGCGGCCCGGATGTCGCGGGCGCGTGCTAGGGATCTGCGCGAATGCGTGGCACAAGAGGTTGACAGGGACCATCCCCCCTCGCCACATCCCGGATCATGAGCGCCTCCGTGAACCAGACCGACGCCGGTGCCGCCGCGCCCGCGAAGCCGCCCCTCGAGATCCTCCTCTGCGCCCCGCGCGGGTTCTGCGCCGGCGTGGTGCGGGCCATCGACGTCGTCGAGCGGGCGCTGGCCCTCTACGGCCCGCCCGTCTACGTGCGGCACGAGATCGTGCACAACAAGTACGTGGTCGAGAGCCTGAAGCGCAAAGGCGCGGTCTTCGTCGCCGAGCTCGACGAGGTGCCGGACGGCAAGGCACCGGTGATCTTCTCCGCCCACGGCGTGGCCAAGACCGTGCCGCAGAACGCGAATTCCCGCGGGCTCACCACCATCGACGCGACCTGCCCGCTGGTGACCAAGGTCCACCGCGAGGCCGAGATCCACCACAAGCGCGGCCGCCACGTGCTGCTGGTCGGCCATTCCGGCCACCCGGAGGTCGTCGGTACCATGGGCCAGCTGCCCAAGGGCTCGATCACCCTTGTGGAGGATATCGAGCAGATCGAGGCCCTGGAGCCCGAGAGCCGCGACAACCTCGCCTGGGTGACCCAGACCACCCTCTCGGTCGACGACACCCACCACATCGTCGAGGCGTTGAAGCAGAAGTTCCCCAAGATCGTCGGCCCGCACAAGGACGACATCTGCTATGCCACCACCAACCGCCAGGAGGCGGTGAAGCAGGTCGCCCCCCTCGTCGACGCGCTGATCGTCGTCGGCTCCTCGAACTCCTCGAACTCGCAGCGCCTGCGCGAGGTCGCCGAGCGGGTCGGCTGCCCGATCACCCGGCTCGTCAACCGCGCCGAGGACCTGGACTGGGACGCCTTCTCCGACATCCGCCGCCTCGGCCTGACCGCCGGCGCCTCGGCCCCGGAGGTGCTGGTCGAGGAGATCATCGACGCCTTCGCGACCCGCTACGAGGTCACGGTCGACACCGTCTCGACCACGACCGAGGACATGGTCTTCCCGCTGCCGCGCGAATTGCGCAGCGAGGCGGCGGAGTAATACCGGCTCCATCATCTCAAGGTGAAACACCTCCCCTCCCCCCCTGTGGGGAGGGGCCGGGGGTGGGGGTGGTGCCGAATAAAGCTCTGCGGTGCCTCCTGCACCACCCCCACGCGGGATCTTCGATCCCCATAACCCCTCCCCACAGGGGGGAGGGGAAGGAGCGAACCTTTTCAGGTTCAGGCAGCGGCACGCGACGCTGCGTCTTCATCCCATTTCTTCGAGCAAAGCAGAACGGCCGTGGCGGTCTACACCGAGGTTCCGGACGAGGCGCTGGCCGCCTTCCTTGCCGCCTACGAGATCGGCGATCTCCTGTCCTACAAGGGCATCGCCGAGGGGGTGGAGAACACCAACTTCATCCTGCACACCACCACCGGCTCCTACATCCTCACCCTCTACGAGAAGCGGGTGAAGCTGGACGACCTGCCGTTCTTCCTCGGGTTGATGCAGCATCTGGCCGCCAACGGCCTCGCCTGCCCGCAGCCGATCCGCACCCGCGACGGCGCGACCCTCGGGCAACTCTGTGGCCGACCAGCCGTGATCGTGTCGTTCCTGGAGGGCGTCTCGGTGCGCCGGCCGGGGGTCAAGCATTGTCGGGCGCTGGGCGCGGCACTCGCCGGCTTGCACGCCGCCGGGGCCGATTTCCCGATGCAGCGGCCGAACGCCCTCTCGGTCGCGGGCTGGCGTCCGCTCTTCGAGGCGGCGGAGGCGGAGGCCGACCGCGTCGCCCCGGGGCTGGCCGCCCGCACCCGCCAGGATCTGACGCTCCTCGAGGAATCCTGGCCGCAGAATCTGCCCGGCGGCGTCATCCACGCCGATCTCTTCACCGACAACGTCTTCTTCCTCGGCGACGAGGTGTCGGGGCTGATCGACTTCTACTTCGCCTGCACCGATTCCTTCGCGTACGACCTGGCGATCTGCCTCAACGCTTGGTGCTTCGAGGCCGATTACTCGTTCAACCGCACCAAGGGGCAGGCGATGATCGCCGCCTACCAGGCCGTGCGCCCGCTCGAACCCAGCGAGGTGGAAGCCCTGCCGCTGCTCACCCGCGGCGCGGCCCTCCGCTTCATGCTGACCCGCCTCGTCGACTGGCTCAACGTGCCCCCCGGCGCCCTGGTGAAGCCGAAGGACCCGCTCGAATACGACCGCAGGCTCGCTTTCCACCGCAAGGTCGCGGCGGCGAAGGAGTATGGGTGGAGTGCGGTTCTCCCCACGTGAGCCGCGTGATCAATCAGCAGTGATTGATGATCAGGCGCGTTCGAGAGGGCGGCTCGGCTGCGTTGAAGCATCCCGCCGCTCGAACGCGATCCTGACTTCCACGTCCGCATCGAGCGCATGGAGCATGCGAATCATCCGATCCAGCGTGAACCGCCCGTAATCGGCGTTGCGCACCCGCGAGAAGTCGGCCGCGGCAAAGCCGGTCAACGCGTGCGCCTTGCGGGTCGTGAGTTGACGCTGGTCGAGAGCGGCGATGATGCGCGCCGCCAACTGGCCTTTCGCCTGACGCATGTCGGTATCGGCGTAGCCGAAATCCTCCCAGACGTTGCCGCTGCCATGCACGAGTTCATCGCTGTCCATCGCTCACTAGCTCCATCAGCTGTTTGATCCGCTGACGGACGAGATCGAGGTCCGCCTGCGAGGTCTTGATGCCCGATGTCGACTTCTTCTGAAACGCATGGACGACCCAGACCGCATCGCCGACCTGCACCGCATAGACTAGGCGGAACGCGTCGGTCCGGTACTTGAGCGCAACTTCAAAAATGCCGGAGCCGAACCCTTTCAAAGGCTTCGCGATTCCTGCCATGCCTCCCGCAGCGGCGATGTCCAAGGCTTGGAGCGTGCGTTCACGCGCGCCTGCCGGGAACGCTTCGAATTCCTTCCTGGCTGATTTCAGCCAGGATATCGGCCTTGAACGACCCAGCATCGCTTATGGTGTCATATTTGACATCATTTTGCCAGAGAGCCACGGCGTCGCATCACAGCCGCGCCAGCAGCTCCGTCTTCTTCGCAGCGAACTCGGCCTCGGTCAGCACGCCGCGGCGGTGCAGCTCCGACAGGCGCTCGATCATCCCGAACACGTCCCCGGTCGGGGCGGCCGGCGCATCGGCGGGCCGGGAGGGGGCCGGCGCGGGCGCGGCGTAGGACGTGGCCTGGGGAACGGGGCTCGCGGCCGGCCCGCCCTCGTTCCGCGCAGGCGCTCCCACCACCGGCAACTCCTCCAGCCGCACCGGGCCGTACTGGCTGGTGAAGCTCAGGGAGTGGGACGATCCCTGTTGCTGCGAGACGCCGCCGATCTGGTGGTCGCCGGTATCGTAGAGCGTCACCCGGCCGCCGGTCTCGATCGCGAGGCGGCGGGAGGCGGGGAAGAAGGCGTAGCGCGTGTCGTTCTGCGATCCGGAGGTCGCCGGCTGGCCGAGACCGTCCGGCCACCAGGAGCCGCCCCAGGATCCACTGGAAGACCCGCTCCAGGATTCCGCCGAGCCGAAGCCCTGGCTCTGGCTCGATCCCTGGCCCGGCGCCGGCATCGCCGTGGCGAGCGGCGCCAGCTCGTCGCAGAGCGCCACGACCCGGGCCTTGAGGCCGGCATTGAACATGTCGCCGATCATCGTCATGCCGCCGGCGCTCCACTGGCCCATCCCGCCGAGGTCGGGATGGTCGAACTGCGCCATCCGGCCGTGGCCGCGGGCGAGCGCGTCGAGGAGGTGGCGGACGGCGTCCAGGCCGACGCCGTGGCGGGTGGCGATCGCGTCGAGGTCGGGCATCGGTCATTCGCTCCGGGGGGGCACTCCGGGCTTAGCGCAGTCCCTGCCCGCGGGGAATGGCGATCCGGCGTCAGCCGAGTCCCGGCAGGAGCCGGGCCAGCAGGCCGCCGTGCCGCGGCGGCAGGGGCGGGATCGCCGGCGAGAGGTGCCAGGCGCCCGGATCGGTGCGCATGTCGTCCTCCCGCAGGGTGTCGATGCGGGCGATCTTGTCGAGGAGCTCGGCGGCCACGGTCTCGGGCTCCGGCAGGGTGAAGTCGACCGTGAAGCCGTTCCCGGCGTGGCTCGTGGTCCCGACCGGGTAGTAGTAATGCGCCCGCGTGCGGGTGATGAGATCGATCAGCCGGTAGGTCCCGCCGAGCTTGAGCCGGTCGGAGAGCACGATCACCCGCCGCCCCGGGGGCGCGAAGAGCAGGGTGTGGAAGGCCGAGCCGTTGGCCCCGAGCACCACCCGGTGGCGGGCGAACAGGCGCACCTGCTCGGGAAAGCTCAGGAGCTCGGGGTGGACGATCCGCACCCCCTCGCGCTCGAGGATCGCCGTCACCGCCGCCTCGTTGGCAAAGCGCCGCACGCCCGCGGTCAGGCGCGTCTTCGACAGGTAGACCGGCTGGGGATCGGCATCGACCTCATCGGGCGCGTAGTAGCCGCGCCCGATCCGCCCGCAGAGGTCGGCCAGCACCGGGAAGGCGTAGTCGTCCTGCTGCAGGGCGGCCTGGGGCACCAGCAGGGTCGGGATCCGCACCGGGTGCCCGAACGAGGCGAGGTCCATCACGCTGAGACCCAGCCGGCCCAGGATCTCCGGGATGAACGGGGTGGCGCTCCAGTCCGCCCCGAGCCCCGGCCCGTGGCAGAGCAGCGTCGGACGCACGGCCCCGTCGACCGAGGCTTCCCCGGAATGGTCGAGGAGCGGCCAGAGCCGCGCCAGGGTGTTGATGACGAAGTGGCCGTAATGCGGGTGGATCGCTCCGATATAGAGATGGGGGCCGGCCGGCGCCGCCTCGGTCACCGGGCCCTGATCGACGGGCCATTCGGTCGCCTGCCAGGTCGGGGTGCGCTCGCTGCTGTGGTGGTCGAGGGATTCGGCCACCATCCGGCCGTCGGCGTCGAAGATCACCGGGATCCTGTCGCAGCCCGGGGTGCGCACGAGGTAGCGCGCATCCTCGACCAGGCGCAGGGCCGGCCGGCCCTGGCGCACCTCGGCATGGCCGTAGACCGCTTCGCTCCGCTGCAGGATCATGCTGCCCTGGGGTGTCCCGTCATCCGCGGGCCGTCAGGCCTGCGCCGCCGGGCTCGCATCCCCCGGCACCTCGATCACTGCCCTTAAGCCGCCGAGTGCGGCGGCGTCGAGGCGCAGGCGTCCGCGATAGAGGGCGGCGAGGTCGGAGACGATGGAGAGGCCGAGCCCCGAGCCGGGCTTGGTCTCGTCGAGGCGCCGGCCGCGCTCCAGCACCGCGACCCGGGCCTCGGGCGGCAGGCCGGGCCCGTCATCCTCCACCGTGACGATGAGGTGGGGGTACTCGCCCTGGCCGATCACCTCGGCGCGGATCGAGACCCGGGAATGGGCCCACTTGGCGGCGTTGTCGACGAGGTTGCCGATCATCTCCTCGAAATCCTGGCGCTCGCCGCGGAAGCGCAGGCCCGGGGTGACGCTGGTCTCGAAGGTCAGGTCCTTGTCGTAGAAGATCTTGCCGAAGGTGCGCACGAGCGCCGCCACCACCGGCTCGACGTCCGTGAAGGTGCCGAGCGCGCCGGCGAGCGCCGCGGCCCGCGCCCGGTCGAGGTGGTAGTTCACCTGGTCGCGCATCACCGCGGCCTGCTCGCGGACCTTCACGGCGAGCTCGCTGTTGGCGTCCCCCGCCGAGGCCTCGTTGACGATGATGCTGAGCGGGGTCTTGAGTGCATGGGCCAGGTTGCCGACCTGGGTGCGGGCCCGCTCCAGGATCTCGCGGTTGGTCTCCAGCAGCAGGTTCACCTCGCCGGCCAGCGGCGCGATGTCCCGGGGGTACTCGCCCGAGATCCGGTCGGCCTCGCCGCGGCGGATGGCGCCGAGCGCCGCCCTGAGCTTGATCAGCGGCGCGAGGCCGAAGCGGATCTGCAGGAGGGTGGTGAGGCCGAGCGACAGGCCGAGGAGCGCGAAGGTGGTGGTGAGGGCGAGGGTGAAGCGCCGCATGTCGGCGGCGATCTCGTCGGACGGGCCGGCGACGCGCACGAGGTAGCGGCCCTCCTCGCCGAGATCGACGGTGCGCTCGATGATGCGCAGGGGCCGGTCGTCCTGCGCCTTGCCGTAGCCCTTGCGCAGCTGCCCGGCCCCGGCCTCGCCGACCGCGTCGTCGGGCGGCTGGAGCGGCACGCCGACGAGCGAGCGCGAGGTGCGCAGGTCCCGCGGCCGGGCATTCGGCCGGCCGACCTGCCAGTACCAGCCCGACAGCGGTAGGTCGAAGCGCGGGTCGCCGAGGGAGCCGAAGTTGCGCGCCTCGGAATCGGAGGGCGAGACGAGGTTGGTGGCCAGATCGTTGGCGTAGACGAGGAGCCGGCTGTCGAAGGCCCGCTCGGTGGTCTCGCGGTAGAGGGTCGAGAGGATCAGGCCGGCGATCAGCAGGATCAGCGCGCTCGACAGCAGCGCCGAGACCGCGAGGCGTACGGCGATCGAGCGCTTGCGCCAGGGCCGCCAGCCGAACGGCCAGGACCGCGGGGCGGACGAGCCCGTGGCGGGGGCGCCGGCGAGGCCCGTCTCGGCCGGTCCGGTCCGTCCCGGCGCCTCGGCCGCGGCCCGGCCGGGGCCGCTCACGGCTGCTTTCCGCCGGTGCCCGCGTCGATCAGGTAGCCGAGGCCGCGCACGGTCTGGATCAGGTCGACCGCGAGCTTCTTGCGCAGGCGCCCGACGAAGACCTCGATGGTGTTCGAATCGCGGTCGAAATCCTGGTCGTAGAGGTGCTCGGTCAGTTCGGCGCGCGAGACCACCCGGCCGGTATGGTGCATCAGGTAGGAGAGCAGCCGGTACTCGTGCGAGGTGAGCTTGACCGGGCTGCCGTCGACGAAGACGCGGCCCGAGCGGGTGTCGAGCACCACCGGGCCGACGCCGATCTGGCTCGTGGCGTGGCCGGCGGTGCGGCGCAGAAGCGCGCGGACCCGGGCCAGCAGCTCCTCCATGTGGAAGGGCTTGGTGACGTAGTCGTCGGCCCCGGCATCGAAGCCGTTGACCTTGTCGCTCCAGCGGTCGCGGGCGGTGAGGATGATGACCGGGGTCTTGATCTGCGCCCGGCGCCAGCCCGACAGGACCGAGACGCCGTCGGCCTTCGGCAGGCCCATGTCGAGGATGATGCAGTCGTAGGGCTCGGTCTCGCCCAGGAAGGCGCCCTCCTCGCCGTCGAACGCCTTGTCGACGGCGTAGCCCGCCTCCTCCAGAGCGCTCACGACCTGGCGATTGAGGTCCCGGTCATCCTCGACCACGAGCAGACGCACGATCCGAACCCCTCAAGCCCAGAACAAAACCGGGATCACCACTGGCCGGCCACCTTGCCGGAGCGGGCATCCACCATCACGTGCACGAACTGCCCGTCCTTGCGCAAGGCCGTCAGCATGTAGACCAGCGCCTCGTCCCGGCGGCAGAGGTTGGCCCGCACGATGTCGGCCCGCGGCACGGCGGCCCGCGCAGCCCGGATCGCCGCCACCGGCTCGACCACCCGCTTCTCCGCCACCGCCTCGCGCAGGTCGCCGGAGGAGAGGCAGGTCTGGGTCGTCTCCGCGGCCTTGACCGGCCGGGCCGGCACCGCCCCCGTAGCGGTCTCGTCCCGCTCCTCCGCGGCCGCGAGCCAGCCCGAGGCGCCGGCGAGGCCGGCGAGGGCGGGGAGCAGGAGGAGGGCGAGCTGGCGCATGACGGGGACCATCGGCGTCGGGCACTGAATGCACCCTGAATGCGGCCGGGCCGGGCTGCCCGCGGAAGCCCCGGACCGGTCGCGTCCCCGGGTCAACCCGGAAGGTCCGGATGGGCTCCGGGCCGTCGTTCGAATTGCCCGCGAAGGGGAGGCCGGGCGGCCGAACCGGAACGGGTGAACCGAAGCTCGGGCGCGGCCGTTATGGTTAAGGCTGCGTTCACCGCGCCGTCCGACCCTGCAGGCCGTCACCCGGGGAGATTCGATGCGTCCCGCCGTTTTCCCGTTCCTCGCCGCCCGGCTCCTCGCCGGCGCAGCCTTTGCCGCCCCGGCGGCCGCGCAGGATGCGGCGTCCGAGCGCGCGGTCGCCGAGCCGGCGGCCGTGACCGAGCCCGGGGCGCCGCTGCTGTTGCGCATCCGCCCCCGGGACGAGGCGCCGGTGGACGGATCGGGCGACGAGACCGCCGTGGCCGCGCGCGAGGCGGAGGCGGAGGCGGTGCGGCTGGCGGCGGTCGCCCGCGCCGCCGCGGCCCGAGAGGCGTTCGAGGCGCGCATCACCGCGCGGGCCAACCGGGCGATCGCCTCGGTCTGCACCGGCTGCCTCGGCCCGGTGCCGCCCTCGGTGGCACTGGCGCCGCCGGACGGGGTGGCCGCGCCGCCGCGGCTGGTTCCGGCATCGGTTGCGATGGGGGGGCCGTGAACCAGTTCCGGCAATTCTCGGTCGAATTGATCAATTCAGCACAAGCGATGTCGCTTTCGCATCAGAGGAGAGGACTCGACAATCTGAGGTAAGAAAGACAATCTGATCTTCAACCGCTGCGGTGAGTCACGAGAGTCCAGGGAGGGCGTCGATGAGGGATGACAGGATCCTTGTCGATTATCTTGGGAGGGGCGACCATCATGCCGCGGTCTGGGGGGTTAGATAATGACGGCTGAAATAGCTCTTCTAAATCGTTCTGCTTTGGCTTTGGCGGCCGATAGTGCTGTTACATTAAGAATAGGTTCAAATCAAAAAACATACAACACGGCAGAAAAAATATTTGAATTTTCGTGCAATCAGCCGATTGCTTTAATGATATATAATAACGTTGATTTCATCGGCATTCCATTGGATGTTATAATTAGAAAACATAGATCTGAATGCGAGCAAAGATTTGCAACGCTTAAGCAGGCTGCTGACGAATTCGTTTCCTATTTGCTGGGAGTCAAGCGCCCTGCAGACCAAGAGCGCTCATATTTTACTGCTGTTTTGGTTGAGAAATATCAGGATATATTTCAGAGAGGTATTGAAGAATTTAGAACTGCATCCAGTAAAATGAAAGGAAAGAAACTTTCTTTGAATTTTTATGGCATGTGGACTCGCTTAATTTTATCATCGTTGGCGAATGCCAAAGAAACTGAAATGCAGGATTTCTTAAATGACATAAGTATGGACCAATTTAAAGAAACATATGGGAAGGCCTGTGATGATGCAGTAAAAATCGTATTTCGGCCACTTGAGTTGACCGACGAGCATAAAGAACTTCTTTATGAGCTTGCATTTGCTATTATGAAAAGCGCTGAAGGTTCAGATTTTTTGACAGGCCTTGTTTTTGGTGGATTTGGCTTGAGCGACCTCTTTCCAACGCTACATTACTTTGAGATAGATGGTATATATTTCGATCGAATGAAGATTATAAATCGTAGTGAGATCGATATAGATCGGAATGGAGATCTGGCTCAGATTGTTTCATTCGCTCAAAAGGAGATGGCTGAGCGATTTATATATGGGATTGATAAATCATTTCGAGATGATATTGCAGATTTCGTCTCAAAGGTGATCGATAAAATCGCAGAAACAAAGCCCCGATCGTTTACGGCGGCGGAGAAGCGTACGATAAGGCGCGAGGTGTTGAAAAGCTTCCACAGCACTCTTGACCAGTTTCAGGGGTACGAGCACCGATCAATACTTGACATTGTTAACTTTATGTCTAAGAAAGAGCTCGCTGAGATGGCAAGCGCCTTGGTCGAGCTTACGTCGGCGAAGCGACGGTTCTCGACGGCGCAGGAGACGGTGGGCGGGCCGATCGATGTGGCAATTGTGTCCCGTAGCGAGGGTTTCATATGGATCAAACGGAAGCACTATTTTGAGCGGGAATCGAACCCGGGCTTCTTCAATCGGGTTTATGCGTCACGAGCTGTAGGAGGCGCAAATGGCGAAGCAGGCGGATCACAAGCAGCGAGTGCGGCCGACGAGCCGTGATTCCACGCATGAGAACCGGTATGTCGCTGATTGGAATAGGAAATCTAGAAAGGAGATCGTTCGCGATGCAATCGCCGATCTCGGAGTCGCCTTGAAGGAGGCGAAAGACAAGGGGCGCCTAGCCGCAGATTGATTATGCCAGATTTACCGGAGTGCAACGATTGGGAATCATTCGGGAAAGGCTCTGGTGGGCCTTTCCGAGCAGCGTAGCGCTGGCGGTATTCAGCGTTCTAGACAGGCTGCCCCTGATGGGGCAGGGCAGGCCTCTCGCCTCTGTCGCCGCGAGCGCCATGCCTCGACTTCCCATCCCGTTTCTCGCCGCCCCCCTCGCCCTCGCCCTCTCCACCCCCGCCCGGGCGGTGGTCGGCGGGACCGAGGCACCCGATGGGGCACCAGCGCGCTC
>NZ_JTHF01000380.1 GCF_001043895.1 Methylobacterium indicum | reverse complement strand
TCCCGAACAGCCAGTCCCCCACCGCCGTGCTGCACGCGCTGGGGGACTGGCTGTTCGGGATCGACGAGAGCACCCAGACCTATTCCGGCCATTGGGTGCCGGATGCGCTCGCAAGCCTCACCCGGGTCGCGGCGGGCTACGCCATCGCGGCGCTCTCCGCCATCGTCATCGGGGTCGCGATCGGCTGGTGGCGGCTGGTGGAACGCACCGTCGAGCCGACCTTGCAGATGCTGCGGCCGATCCCGCCGGTCTCGTGGATCCCGCTCGCCATCATCTGGTTCGGCATCGCCGACAAGCCGGCGATCTTCCTGGTCTTCCTCGGCGCGTTCTTCCCCGTCCTGATGAACACCATCCACGGCGTGCGCGGGGTCGACCGCAACCTGATCCGGGCCGGCGCCATGATGGGCGCCTCCGAGCGCCAGCTCCTCACCGACATCGTGCTCCCCGCCGCCCTTCCGTCGATTTTTTCCGGATTGCGCATCGCCATCGGCTCGGCCTGGATGCTGACGGTGACCGCCGAGATGGTCGCGGTGAAGAGCGGGCTCGGCTACGTGCTGTGGGATTCCTACTACTTCCTGCGCTACGACATCGTGCTCGCCGCGATGATCTCGATCGGACTGCTCGGCTATCTGTCCGATCTCGGCCTCAAGGCGCTGATGGCCTCGGTTCTGCACTGGCAGAAGGGCACGACGGTGCAGGGGCGGTGAGCCGTCCCTCCCCTTCCCGACGGAGGATCCCATGAGCGCGATCGACCTCGCCGACGTCCAGAAAGTCTTTCACGATCGCGACGGGCGCGACCTCGTGGCGGTGGACCGCACCCGGGCCACGATCGAGGCGGGCGAGTTCGTCTGCCTGCTCGGCCCCTCGGGCTGCGGCAAGTCCACCCTGCTCAACATGATCGCGGGTTTCGAGGCGCCGACCTCCGGCGAGGTTCGCGTCGCGGGACGGCGGGTCGAGCGGCCGGGCGCCGATCGCGGCGTGGTGTTCCAGCAGCCGACGCTGATGCCCTGGCTCACGGTGATCGACAACGTCGCCTTCCATCTCAAGCTGAAGGGGGTGGCGAAGGTCGAGCGGCACGAGCGGGCCAAGACCTATCTCGACCTCGTCGGGCTCACCGGCTTCGAGCGGCACTATCCGGCGGAACTCTCGGGCGGGATGAGCCAGCGGGTCGGCATCGCCCGGGCGCTCCTGATGAACCCGGCGGTGATCCTGATGGACGAGCCCTTCGCGGCCCTCGACGCCCAGACCAAGATCGAGATGCAGGAGGAGCTGGTGACGATCTGGCAGCGGGTCGGCGCCACGGTGGTGTTCGTCACCCATTCGGTCGACGAGGCCCTGGTGCTGGGCAACCGCATCGCCGTCATGAGCCGGCGCCCGGGCCGCATCCGCGAGTTCATCCCCTTCGATCTGCCCCGGCCGCGGGACGTGACGAGCCCGGACTTCAACGACATGAAGCGCCGGGTGCTCGGGATGATCCGCGAGGAATCGAGCCGGAAGGTCGCCGCCTGATGATCCGCCTCGGCATGCTGACCCCGTCCTCGAACACCCGGCTCGAACCGGCCACCGCCGACCTCCTGCGCGACACGCCCGGCATCACCGCCCACTTCGCGCGCTTTCGCGTCACCGAGATCACCCTCTCGACGGCGGGGCTCGGACAGTTCGACGAGGCGCCGATCCTGTCGGCGGCCGGGCTCCTCGCCGATGCCAAGGTCGATGCGATCGCCTGGAACGGCACCTCGGCGGCCTGGCTGGGCTTTGCCCGCGACGAGGCCCTGTGCGCCCGGATCACGGACCTCACCGGCATTCCGGCGGCGACGGCGGTGCTCGGTTTTCGCGAGGCCTTCACCCGCGCGCGTATCCGGCGGGTCGGGCTCGTCACGCCCTATACCGGCGACGTGCAGGCGAGGATCCAGGCGAATTGGAGGGCGGCCGGGTTCGATTGCACGGCCGAGCGGCATTGCGGCCTGTCCGACAACTTCTCCTTCGCGGAGGTGCCGGAGCGGGATATCGCCGCCATGGCCCGGGCGGTGGCGGCGGAGGGCGCGCAAGCCGTGGCGATCGTCTGCACCAACATGGCGGGGACGGCGCTGGTTGAGGAACTGGAGGCCGAGCTCGGCATCCCGGTCTTCGATTCGATCGCCGTTACACTGTGGGCGGCCTTGCGCGCGGCGGGTGCCGATCCCGGCCGGATCACCGGCCGGGGCGGGCTATTTCGGCTCTGACACTCTGCTTGAGTTCGCACGACCGACATCGAACCCTCTCGGTCATCCCGGGGCCGCACAGCGGAACCCGGGATCCATAACCGCTGACGTTCAGGATAAAGCGGAACGGCTTCCTCTCATTTCTTCCATGCCAGCGTTTATGGATCCCGGGTTCTCGCCTTCGACGAGCCCCGGGATGACACTGAGAGGTGTTGTCGTGCGCGTCCGGTTTTTGGACACGTTCAATCGGAAAAGATCCTGCACTCGAAAAAGGTCCCGACCTCAGCGGTCGGCCTTGCTGCCGCTGACCGTGAGTTCGATGTACCGCCGGGTCGTCGGCCGCACGAGGTCGGCCATCTTCTGGGCCATCGCCAGTTCTTCCCGCAGCGACATCTCGAAGGCCGGCAGCCGGGCGCCCTGGCCGGCAGCCTCCGCCAGGGTGATCAACGCATCGTAGGCCGCCGCCTCGTAATTCTCGAAGGCGCGGTTGGCGAAGGCGTTCTTCAGGATCTCGTCCTGGGCCGGGGCGTGGGCCAAAGCCGCCATGTTGCCCATGAAGCCGAGCACGCCCTCCTTCAGGGTCGAAGGGCTCTCGGACATCGCCGCCAGCGCTTCGTCGAGCCGGTCGCGCTGGCCATGCGTCTCGGCGATGTGGCGGCGTAGAGCCGCGTCCATGTCGGGATAGCGCTCCAGGCGCTCGACCTGCCGCTCCATGATCTGAAGCGCCTGCAATTCGAGGGCGTGGGTGTTCTTCAGGGCAGTCACGTAGAGCGAACGGATATCCTCGGCCATCGTCGGGTCCTTCTCGGCGCGGCGATCCGGCAGGGATCGGCTTTCCCGGCGGATCGGATGTCCGGCCCAACGTCGCCGATCTGCGTCGGTTCGCCAAAAATACTCATACTACGAAACAGTATTTTTCGACCCGACGTCGCACGGAACGCCGCCAGGATGGAGACGTTGTTCGCCCTCATCGGCAGCAGGCCCCGGCGCACGCCATGCCGACCCATGAGACGAGGGAGATCCGCATGACCGCTTCCCCGCCCCCCGTGCCGCCGGCCAACCGGTCCGACAAGGGCCCCGGCAGTGCCGAGCGCGCCCCGACGGAGACCGGCGCCAAGGACACCGGCCAGGCCCGGGACCCGGACAAGGTCGGCCAGTCCGGCAACGCGAAGGTGAACACGACCCACCAGGGCCATCAGCAGGATCGGTAAGGCCAGGAGCGTCCATCCCCATGAGCACGTCGACCAAGACCGACGCCGCCGACCGCCATCACGGCGGCCCCGGCAGCAGCCACCAGCGATCCGACCGCCCGGACCCCACCGCCGATACCGGACCGACGCCGGGCTCGGCCACCAGCGACAGCCGCTCGCACGTCTCGGGTGGCGGCGGCGAGCGCGACCGGCACCACGCCCACGATCCCGACCGCAAGGCGCACTCACCGCGCTCGCATTGAACACGCGAGACGCGCGGCCTTGCGGCGGACCGGGATGTTTCCCGTGAAACCATGATCCGCGCCGGACGGGATCCCCGTTCGGCGCGGACGGGTCGGGGCTCCTGGACGCCAACTCGCCCCGATCCCGTCACGGCCTCAGCGTGATATCGCCAAGGTCGTGCGCCACCTGGGCTTTCCTGACGAACTCCGCGCGCATCAGGGAGCCCGCCACGATGTCCGATCCTGCCCTCCTTCGCCCCGCCTCCGGCCTCACCCGCCGCGCCGCCCTGATCGGTGCAGCGCTCGCGACCTGTGCGGTTCGCGGTGCGGCCGCGACGGAGGATGCGGTGGCCCGCCTCGCCCAGTTCGAGCGGCGCGACGGCGGGCGGCTCGGGGTCGAGGTGCGGGACACCGCGACCGGCCGCCGCTTCGGTCACCGGGCCGACGAACTCTTTCCGATGTGCAGCACCTTCAAGGCGGTCGCCGCCGCCGCGGTGCTGGCCCGGGCCGACAAGGGCCAGGACGACCTGAACCGGCGCATCGCCTATACTCGTGACGACCTCCTCAGCTACGCCCCGGTCACCTCGAAGCACGTCGAATCCGGCCTGACGCTGGCCGAACTCTGCGCCGCCGCCGTGGTGTGGAGCGACAACACCGCCGCCAACCTGATGCTGGCGACCCTGGGCGGGCCCGGCGGCATCACCACCTTCGCCCGGGCGCACGGCGACACCGTCACCCGCCTCGACCGCACCGAGCCGACGCTCAACACCGCGATCCCCGGCGACCCGCGCGACACGACGAGCCCGGCGGCGATGGTCGGCCTCCTCGACAACGTGCTCCTCGGCAAGGCCCTGTCGGCGGAGTCGCGCACGAAGCTGGTCGGCTGGATGCACGAGAGCCCGACCGGCCTGAAGCGCGTGCGCGCCGGCCTGCCGGAGGGATGGCGCACGGCCGACAAGACCGGCACCGGCGACAACGGCACCGCCAACGTGGTGGCGCTGATCCACCGGCCGGACGGTGCGCCGATCCTGGCGGCGGTGTATCTTACCGGATCACCGGCCGAGCCCGCCGCGCGCGATGCCCTGCACGCCGAGGTCGGCCGGCTGATCGCCCGGAGCTTCCCGGGCGCCTGATCCCGCTCGCAGGACGCACCGTCCCGATGTCGAAGACCACCCGCGCCACGCAGGTCCTGACCCGTGCCGGCATCCCGCACACGGTCCACGCCTACGACTACGACCCGGAGGCGACCCGCATCGGCCTCCAGGCCGCGGAGGCGTTGGGCGTCGCGCCGGGCGAGGTGTTCAAGACCCTGATGGCGATGGTGGACGGCAAGCCGGTCTGCGTGCTGGCGCCCTCCGACCGGGAGATCTCGCTGAAGAAGCTCGCCGCCGCCTTCGGGGGCAAGTCCGCCGCCATGATGCGCCCGGCCGAAGCCGAGCGCCTGACCGGCTACCATGTCGGCGGCATCAGTCCGCTCGGGCAGAAGCGGACGGTGCCGACCCTGGTCGATGCCGCCGCCCTCGCGCTCCCGGAGATCTTCCTCAACGGCGGCCAGCGCGGGCTGCAGGTGCGGGTCAAGCCCGACGATCTCGTCCGCGTGCTCCAGGCCCGAACCGAGGCCGTGACCTGACGGAAACGCCCCGTTAACCACGATCCGTCAAGGCTGGTGCGGGTCGCGGGAGAGGACGGACGGATGGGTCACAGCGTGAGGCTCCTGGCGGGCGCGGTCCTCCTCGGCCTCGCCGGGCCGGCGATGGCCGCCGACCTGCCCGAGCCGGGTTACTGGCCGGAGCCGCGCCGCGCGCCGGGTCCTCCTCCCGCCCCCCGCTACTTCCCGCGCGGCGACAGCGACGCCTCGCCCGCCCGGGTGCAGCTGCCCTGCCAGGGCTTCGTGCCCACCAACGCCCTGGGCGATCCGACCTATGTCGGCTCGCCCTTCGGCCTCGGCAAGCCGAGCTATTACGGCTTCCCGCCCCCGCGCGGCGTCGACGACCCGTACGGGCGGCGACTCGCCCGGGGCTGCTGGTAGGCCGCCATCGGACGCCCCCTCGTGGCCCGCATCGCCTGCCTCCATACCGCCGACGGCAATATCGCAATCTTCGACGACGCCCTGTCGGCGAGCGGCCTGGTCGGCATGACCCTTCGCCATGCCGTGCGCGCCGACCTGCTGGCCGCCGCCGAGCGGGAGGGCAGATTGACGCCGGGCCTCGTCGCCGAGACGGCCGCAGCCCTGGGGGCGCTCTGCGCCGGGGCCGATGCGGTGCTGCTGACCTGCTCGACTCTCGGGCCCGCCGCCGCGATCGCGGCCCGCGATGCTCCCGTCCCGGTCCTGCGGGTCGATGCGGCGCTCGCCGCCGCGGCGGTGGCGGAGGGCGGGCGGGTCGTCGTGCTCTGTGCCGTGGAGACCACGATCGCGCCGACGCGCCATCTGTTCGAGGAGGCTGCACGGGCAACCGGGGCGGTGGTCGACGTGCGGTGGGTGCCCGGCGCCTGGGACGCCTTCAAGGCCGGCGACATCCCGCGCTACCTCGCGCTGATCGCCGCG
>NZ_JTHF01000038.1 GCF_001043895.1 Methylobacterium indicum | reverse complement strand
CGGAGACGGCCGCCGGCGGCCCGCAGCGTCCGCGCCTCGACGTGGTGGCGCCGAAGCGCGACCGCTCGCGGCTGGTGCGCAACGGCATCGTGGCGGCGGTGCTGGCATCGATCGTCGGCGCCATCGCGGTCACCGCCTGGTCCCTGCGCGACAACCCGGCCGCCCTGCCGACGGGGTTTGCCGAGAACGGTCCCAACCGTCCGGCGGAGGCCCAGGATTCGAAATTCGCCGACCGGGTCGGCGGCGAGCGGGCGCCCCAGGCCCCGGCGCCCGCGCCGGCACCCGCCGCGCCCCAGGGCGGCACGGCCCGTCCCGCGCCGACGCCCGATCTCGCGGTGGCACAGCGCGGCACGCTCTACGAGGAGAACGGCCCGCAGGGCTCGGCCCCGAAGGCGACGCAGGCCCGGGTGGTCTGGCGCCTCGACGCGGTGAATGCCGGCCAGGGCCAGCCGCTCCAGACCGTGGTGCGGGCAACCGTCGACGTGCCGGATGCGGGCCTCAGCCTCGCGATGGTCCTGCGCCGCAACACCGACGCGACCCTGCCGGCCTCGCACATCATCGAGCTGACCTTCACCTCGACCGACGCGAACCGCACGGTGCGCGATGTCGGCCTGATCCAGTTCAAGGACGACGAATCCAGCCGCGGCTCGCCGGTCTCCGGCCTGCCGGTGCCGGTGCGCGACAACCTGTTCCTGATCGGCCTCTCGAACCTGAAGGCCGATATCGAACGCAACACCGACCTCCTGCTCAAGCGCAACTGGATCGACCTGCCGATCCGCTACGCCAACGGCAACCGGGCGATCCTGACCTTCGAGAAGGGCAATGCCGGCGAGAAGGTGCTGCGGGAAGCCTTCGAGCAGTGGCAGCCGTAAGGGTCCGGCACGGCTGACCGGCCCGCCGGCACGAGACGCGATCATTCCCGAACCTGCGGCGAGCCGGCCTCACCCGTCCCGGAATTTGTCCGATATCATTGTGCACGTCGGGCGGCGCGGATAGAAGCCCGCCCCTGGGGCGGGCATGGCGGGTGGGGACGTGCTGACAACTCTTTCGCGCGACGAGCTCGAGGCGGAAGTCCTGCGCCTGCGCGCCATCCTGGACAGGGCGGGAATCGAGCCCGGCTCCGTCGGCACGCCGGTGGATGCGGCGTCGCCGGACGGCGCGCGGGATCTGGCGGCGGCCCTCGACGCCAGCCGGACGGCCCTGGCCCAGAGCGAGGCGCGCCAGCGGGCGATCTTCGACAGCGCGGTCGACGTCGCCATGATCGTCACCGACCTCGACGGCACCGTCACCAACTGGAATTCGGGCGCCGAGCGGGCGATGGGCTGGACGGGCGCGGAGATGCGCGGCCAGGGGGTCGACCGCATCTTCGCGCCTGAGGACCGGGCACAGGGCTGCGTCCCGCGGGAGATGCGGCAGGCCCTGCGGGACGGACGGGCCTCCGACGACCGCTGGCACCTGCGCAAGGATGGCGAGCGGTTCTGGGCCTCGAGCGAGCTGATGCCGCTGCGCGACGGGGGCGGCGGGCCGATCGGCTTCGTGAAGATCCTGCGCGACCGCACCGGCGAGCATCTGGCCGGCATCGCCCTGCGCGCGGTCGAGGATCGTTACCGTCTCGCCGCCCGCGCGACCAACGACGCGATCTGGGATTGGGATCTGGCGACCGACGCCGTGCTCTGGAACGAGGCCCTGGCCCGGTCCTACGGCTACGCCCTCGCCGGCGTCGCGCCGACCGGCGCGTGGTGGATCGCCCGGATCCATCCGGACGACCGGGACCGCATCGAGCGCTCCATCCATGCGGTCATCGACGGGACCGCCACCTCCTGGACCGACGAGTACCGCTTCTGCCGCGCGGACGGCTCCTACGCGCCGGTGCTCGACCGCGGCCACGTGATCCGCGATGCCGAGGGCCGCGCCGTGCGCATGATCGGCGCCATGCTCGACCTGACCGGCCTGCGCGAGGCCGAGACCGCCTTGCGCGCCAGCGAGGAGCGCTTCCGCACCATCCTCGACACGGTGGAGGCGGCCTTCGCCATCGTCGAGGTCAAGTTCGATGCCGACGACCGGCCGGTGGATTACCGCTTCGTCGAAGCGAACCCCGCCTTCGAGCGGGAGGCCGGGGTCAACCTGCGCGGCAAGTGGGTGACCGAGTTCGCCCCGGACCTGGAGCCGTTCTGGTTCGAGACCTACGGGCGCGTCGCCCGGACCCGGGAGCCGACGACCTTCGAGAGCTACGCCGAGGCGTTCAAGCGCTGGTTCGACGTCCGGGCGGTTCCGGTCGGGCAGCCCGACGACCGGCAGATCGCCATCATCTTCAACGACGTGACCGCGCGCCGCGACGCCGAGGAGCGCCTGCGCGCCAGCGAGGCGCTCGCCCGCGAGAACGTCGAGCGCGTCCAGCTCGCCCTGGCGGCGGGCGCGATCATCGGCACCTGGCACTGGGACATCCCCGCCGACCGGTTCACCGTCGACGAGGGCTTCGCCCGGGCCTTCGGCCTCGATCCCGCCCTGGGCCGCGAGGGCATTCCCCTCGCCCAGATCGTCGCCCCCGTCCACCCGGACGACCAGGCTGCCCTGGCCGCGGCGATGAACGAAGCGATCGCGCGAGGCGGCGCCTATGCCCACCAGTACCGGGTGCGCCGCGCCGACGGCCATTATTCCTGGATCGAGGCCAATGGTCGCGTCGATCACGGGCCGGACGGGACGCCGCTGAGCTTTCCCGGCGTGCTCCTCGACGTCGAGGAGCGCCGCACCGTCGAGCAGGAGCGCGACCGCGCCATCGCCCAGCTGCGGGCGCTCGCCGGCACCCTGGAGCAGCGCGTGAGCGAGCGCACCGCCGAGCTGATGCAGGCGGAGGAGCAGCTGCGCCAGTCGCAGAAGATGGAGGCGGTGGGCCAGCTCACCGGGGGCCTCGCCCACGACTTCAACAACCTGCTCGCCGGCATCTCCGGCAGCCTGGAACTGATGAACGCCCGCATCGGCCAGGGCCGGCTCGCGGAGATCGACAAGTACATGGTCGCGGCGCAGGGGGCGACCCGGCGGGCGGCGGCCCTGACCCACCGCCTGCTGGCCTTCTCGCGCCGCCAGACGCTCGACCCCAAGGCCACCGACGTCAATGCCCTGATCGGCGGCATGACCGAGCTGATCCAGCGCACGGTCGGCCCCAGCGTGCAGATCGACACGGTGTGCCTGCCCGACCTGTGGCCGGCGCTGGTCGACCCGTCGCAGCTCGAGAACGCGCTCCTCAACCTCTGCATCAATGCCCGCGACGCGATGCCCGACGGCGGCCGGATCACGATCGAGACCGGCCACCGCCGGATCGACCGTCCGGCGGCGCAGCGCCAGGACATGCCGGAGGGCCATTACCTCGCGCTCGCCGTCTCCGACACCGGAACCGGGATGCCGCCGGAGGTGATCGCCAAGGCGTTCGACCCGTTCTTCACGACGAAGCCGCTGGGCCAGGGGACGGGCCTGGGCCTGTCGATGATCTACGGCTTCGCCAAGCAGTCCGGCGGGCAAGTGCGCATCCACTCCAAGGAGGGCGAAGGCACGACCGTCAGCATCTACCTGCCGCGCCATCGCGGCGCGGCGGAGCGGGACGAGGCACCGGCGGAGCAGGGCCTGCGCCCCATCGCGGAGGCCGGCGAGACCGTGCTGGTGGTGGACGACGAGCCGACCGTGCGCATGCTGGTCGCGGACGTGCTCGGCGACCTCGGCTACACGGCGATCGAGGCGGCGGATGGCGGCGGCGGCCTGTCGGTCCTGCAATCCGACGCGCGGATCGACCTGCTCGTCACCGATGTCGGCCTGCCCGGGGGCCTGAACGGCCGCCAGATGGCGGATGCGGCCCGGGTGAGCCGCCCCCACCTCAAGGTGCTGTTCATCACCGGTTTCGCGGAGAACGCGCTTCTGAGCAACGGCCAGCTCGAACCGGGCATGGCGGTGCTGACGAAGCCCTTCGCGGTGGATGTGCTGGCAACCCGCATCCGCGAGCTGATCGGCGCGTGAGCGGTGCCGGGCGCCCCGAGAGGAATGCGGTGCCGCGCCCCGTCGGCGCGGCACCGGACCGTTCGGCTCCGTCTCGCCCGGAGGATTACCGGATGGACGACCCGACCTCGGCCCGCTTCTGCGGCACCGTCTCGTCCTCGACCGCGAAGACCCAGACCGTGCCGCCCTGCGGGATGTCCTTCTCCCAGCCGTGCTCGTCGGCCATGATGCCCTGGACCAGGGCGGAATCGACGCCCCAGCCCGACACGACCGCGATGTACTGCTTGCCGTCGATGGCGTAGCTGATCGGCGGCGAGATGATCCCCGAATTGGTCTTGAAGCTCCACAGCTCCTTGCCGGACTTGGCGTCGTAGGCCCGGAACATCCGGTCGCTGGTGCCGCCGGTGAAGATCAGGTCTGTGGCCGTCGACAGGATCGAGCCCCACATCCACGACTTGGCGTAGGTGTCGCGCCACACCTCCTTGTTGGTGTTGACGTCGATGGCCTGGATGCCGCCGATATATTTCACGTCCTTGTCGATCAGGAGCTTGATGTCGGTGATGTCGACGCCGGCGGACCATTGGCCGGGGACCCGCTCCTGGATCTTGCCCTCGTAGGTCATGCAGTGATTGTCGTTGAACGGGACGTACAGCATCCCGGTCTTCGGGTTGAAGGATTCGTAGGGCCAGTCCTTGCCGCCCCACACGCTCGGGCAGTAGGTGCCGGCCCGGCCGGTGCCGGGCACGCCGGCCTGGTTGTAGGTCGGCCGACCGGTCTTCGGATCGACGCTCGAAAAGACCGTGTTCTTCACGAAGGGCCGGGCGTCGAGGAAGCTGATCTGGCCGCCGTCGGTGCGGCCGAGCCGGTAGAGATACCCGTTGCGCTGGGCGCTGATCATCGCCGGCACCTTCTTGCCGTCGCGGTCGAGCTCGATCAGGGTCGGGGCGTTCATCGCGGCCCAGTCCCAGGAATCGTTCCAGTGGTACTGGAAGTGGCTCTTGATCGTGCCGTCCGCCGGGTTCAGCGCGACGACCGAGGCGACGTACAGGTTGTCGCCGGGCCGCTGGTCGCCGAGCCAGGGCGAGCCGTTGCCGACGCCCCAGTAGAGCACCCCGTTCTTGGCGTCGTAGTTGCCCGGCATCCACATCGTGCCGCCGCCGATCTTCCAGGCATCCTTCCAGCGGCCCTCCTTCGGCCAGGTCTCGGAGCCCGGTTGGCCGGGAGCCGGCACGGCCCAGAAGGTCCAATCCTCCTTGCCGGTCTCCGCGTCGAAGGCCTTCAGGAAGCCGCGCACGCCGAATTCGCCCCCGGACGGGCCGATCATGATCCGGCCGTTCACCGCGACCGGGGCCGAGGTGATGTAGGCCCCCTGCGTCCAGTCGCAGACCTCGGCCTCCCACGCCACCTTGCCGGTCTTGGCGTCGAGGGCGACGAGCCGGCAGTCGAGGCCGGCGACGTAGACCTTGTCGCCCCACAGGGCGACGCCGCGATTGGTGTAGTGGAAGGCGCTGAACCCCTCGGGGAAGTCGCGCTTGTAGCGCCAGACCGACTCCCCGGTCTTCGCATCCATGGCGATGACCTGGTTGTAGGGCGTGGCGACATACATGACGCCGTTGTTGACGATCGGCGGCGCCTCGTGGCCGGAGGTCACGCCGGTGGCATAGCTCCAGACCGGCCTCAGCGACTTGACGTTGCCGGCGTTGACCTGCTCGAGCGGCGTGTAGCTCCAGCCGGCATAGTTGCCCTTGGCCATCAGCCAGTTCTCGGGCTCCGGGTTGGAGAGCCGCTCCTGGGTGACCGTCGCGTAGGTCTTCAGCGGCGCCGCCGCGGCGAGGGCGGGCACGAGGACGGAGCCGAGCAGGGCCGCGGACAGGGTCTTGATCATGGCGTTGACCTCCCAGAAGCGTCGTGTGGCGAAAGCGTCTTTCCGGTTCTCGCGACCGGTTATTGCTGCGACGGGGCCGCGCCGAGGGCGCCGACGAACGCGCCCGCCACCGTGACCGCCCCGTCGGTCACGGCGATCGGCAGCCCGGCGAGGCGGCGCGTGGCCGGGCCGGTCAGGACGGTGCCGTTGTCGGCGAGGTCGAAGCGCGAGCCGTGGCAGGTGCAGACCACCGAGCGGTGGTCCTCGTTGAGGAGCGTGATCGGGCAGCCGTTATGGGTGCAGATCGCCGAATAGGCGACGAGGCCGTCCGCCGATCGCGGCGCCGTGGCCGCGGTCAGGACGGCGGGGTCGGTGCGGATCAGCAGGATCTGGTTGACCCGCGAGCCGCTGCGGATCGTCCCGGTCGCCGGATCGACCGGATAGACGAGACGCGGCGGATCGCCGGCCTTGAGGTCGGCCGCCATGACCTTCCGGTCCTTGGACTCGCCGCTGAGATACGCGAAGGTGTCGCCGGGTTGCGGGCGCATCGATTTGGGATTCGGCGCCTTGACGGTCGATGCGTTGGCGGCCGGGACTTGACCGCCGGCCGGCTCTGCGGCGGCGAGGGCGTCGGCGGGGGCGAGAAGCAGCGCGAGCCCCGCCCTGAGCAGGCCTCGGCGCGGCAACGGCGTCCCGGTGCATCCGCCCGCGCACGGCTCCTGCGTCGTCTCGTCGGTCATGGGCACTCTCTCCGCGAAGGACCTATCGGGGACGGGCTTCGGCCCCGGCCCCGGAGCCGCGTGCGGCCGCCCGGGACGGCGCGCGTCAATGGACGCACGGTCGTCGCGGCCTCGACCCCGCAGCGCAGCATGGTGATGTCAAGAAATGTGTGCGTCGCACACGCGGTCATGACCGACTTATGCCGGTCTCGCGCATCCTTATCCTCCCTGTCGTCTCGTCGGTCGGATATGTTTCCGCCGGATGGCGCTGATAAAGGCGCCTTGGGCAGACGATATCACCGCAATTTTCTCTCTTGCAACAATTCTAGACACAACAGAGACGACAATCTTATCATAATAAGATTATGATAAATCTATAATATCATAATAAAAATCAGGGACGCACTTTCCATTTGCGGGACGTCTCGCCGCCCCGCAGGCTCGCGACGACGCGCGCCGGCACCTCGGCGGCGCCTCTGCGAAGGACCGGGCATGACGATACGACTTGCGCTGGGCAGCCTCGCCCTCGTGCTCCAGGCCGCTGCGGCCCAGGCCGTCGAGTGGAGCCGGCACGACATCCTGACGGAAGCGGGCCGACCGCTGCAGGTCGCGGGCGCCGGCGCAACGGTGGAGGTCGGCGAGACGCCCGCCTTCTTTCGGCGCGTCGCGGCCGGCGGCGCGGAGTGCGAGGCCAAGGACGGCAAGACGGGCCGCATCCGCATCGTCTGCACCGGCGCGGGCGGCCATCCGGTCACCGTCTATATCGGCGCGATCGTCGACGCCGGGAAGTTCCTGATCCAGCAGGTCGCCATCGACACGCGGATGCTCCCGGCCGCGGAGCGCGTGGCGCATATGCGAACGCTGACGCGATGACGGGCCGGTCGTCGGACCGGCCCGTCATCGCGTCGATTCGACATGCGGGGCGACGAACGCCTCAGGCCGCCCGCACGGTGTCGAGGAAGCGGTGGACTTCCGCCGAGAGCTGCTCGGACTGGCGCGACAGCTCGGAGGCCGAGGCGAGGACCTGGCTGGCCGCCGCGCCCGTATCCTCGGAGGCGCGGGCGACGCCCGCGATGTTGCCGGTCACCTCGGCGGTGCCGTTCGCGGCCTGGGAGACGTTGCGGACGATCTCCTGCGTGGCCGCGCCCTGCTGCTCCACCGCCGCGGCGATCGAGGCCGCGACCCCGGAGATCTCCTGGATCCGCCCGGCGATGCTGCCGATGGCGCCGACGGCCTGCGCCGTCACGCCCTGCACCTGGCCGATGCGCTGGCCGATCTCCTCGGTGGCGCGTGCCGTCTGGCCGGCGAGCTCCTTCACCTCCGCGGCGACGACCGCGAAGCCCCGTCCCGCCTCGCCGGCCCGGGCCGCCTCGATCGTCGCGTTCAGCGCCAGCAGGTTGGTCTGGCCGGCGATGCCCGAGATCATGCCCACCATGGCGCCGATCTGTTCGGCCGCCCGGCTGAGCTCCTGCACCAGCTGCGAGGTCCGGTCGGCCTCGGCCACCGCCGATTGGGCGAGGTCGGCCGAGCCGGCGACCTGCCGGCCGATCTCCTGCACGGCGGCACCCAGCTCCTCGGCCGCGGCGGCCACGGTGTTGACGTTGGCGGCGGCCTCCTCGGCGGCCGCCGCGACCGTCGTCGATTGGGACGCGGTCTCGGCGGCGGTCGAGGTCATCTGCTGGGCGGTCGCCTGCAACTCGGTGGCGGACGACGAGACGACGCCGACGATGCCGCCCACCGCGCGCTCGAACCCGTCGGCCATCTCCACCATGGTGCGCTTGCGCTCGCTGGCAGCCGCCTCCTCGGCGATGCGCTCGATCTCGGCCTGCTCGGCCGCCTTGCGGGCCACCATGGCCTTGATGTCCTGGACGGCGCGGCCGACGGCGCCGATCTCGTCGCCGCGTGCCGCCTCCTTGATCTCCGCCTCGGCGTCGCCGCCGGCCATGCGCTGCAGCACCGCCACGAGGCGGCCGAGCGGGCGCGTGATGCCGAGCACGCTGACCAGCATCGCCGCGAGGAGCCCGAAGAGCACGCCCGCCGTGCTGAAGGCAATCAGGCTGTAGCGGGTGGCGTTGGTCTGGTCGGTCAGGTCGTCCGAGCTCTTCTCCATGTAGACCCGGATATCGTCGGAGAGCTTGGCGGCCTCCGCGACCATCGTCCGGAAGGTCGGATCGACCTCCCGGTGCACCAGGGACAGGGCCTCGGCGTTCCGCTTGGCGAGGCCGAGGCGGCGCACCTCGGCGACGACCTCGACGAAGCGGGCGATGCGCGCGGCCTGCTCGTCGGTGCGAGTCGCGAAGCTCGGCGCCTCGCGGCGCAGGTCGGCGAGCATCTGGGTGATCTCGGGCAGCGCCGCCTCGAAGGCCGTATCGGCCCGCCGCATCTCCTGCCCGTCGTTCTCGGCGATGATACGGTAAACGTGGTAGTTGAGCTCGAACACGACGCGGTTGATGCGCCGGGCGGTGGCGACGGCCCGGGCCTCCCGCACGAGGAACCGGCTGTAGGCGTCGTCGATGTCGGTCATCCGCGCCTGCGCGTACCAGATGCAGCCGCCGACGATGATGCCGATCAACGCGATCACCCCCATCAGCTTATGCAGGATCTTGACGTTGTTCAGGCCGGACATGATGCAGCTCCTCGGGGTGTGTCCCGGTTAGGTCCGATCGTCTAAAAAATCCCTAATGCTCGACCGCCGGCGATGGAAACGCTCGCCTCCGATGCCACGGACCGGCGAATTCGCTGACCTGGGGGAACAAATCTCAAAAGGACGATTTTTGGCCAAATGTAGTTCGACGATGATCGTTCGAGGACCGCCGCGCACGCCCCGCTGGCGACGTGGGACGGCGAGACCGGCCAAGGCGCGGCCGCGATCCCGGCAACGCCCTCGATGGATGAGGATTCGCCCGCGCATGGCCGGGCTCCGTCCACCCGGCCGGGAGACGTCGGCGGCTTGGGCCAGCGCATGGCCCGGCGATGCAGGCGCCGGTTCGTCGCGAGAAACGCGGCCCCATCAAAGACCTAGAGCAGCGCCCGGTTGCAACGCGATCGGGCGCTGCTCTAAGCGTGGATCGCAGCCGGATCGCCGGCCGCCCCTCCCGCTCGAAGGCCATCCCGCGTTGACCACCTCTCCATGACCGGCGCCGTCCTGCTGGCGCTCCTGCCGATCGTGCTCCTGACCACCCTGGGGCTGGTCCTGCGGCGGCGGCGCTTCCTCGCCGAGAGCTTCTGGCCGCAGGCCGAACGGCTCGGCTACTTCGTGCTGCTGCCGAGCCTGTTCTTCCACGGCCTCGCCACCGCACGGGTCGAGGCGGTGCCGGTAGGCACCCTCGCCCTGACCCTGATCCTCGCGACGCTCCTCGTCGCCGGGCTCGTCGTCGCGATGCGGCCGCTGTTCCGGGTCGACGGGCCGGCCTTCACCTCGGTGTTCCAGGGCAGCGTGCGCTTCAACAACTATGTCGGGGTCACGCTCGCCGTCGGGCTGTTCGGCCCGAAGGGCATCGCGCTCGCGGCGATCTGCAACGCGGCGATCGTGCCGACGGTCAACGTCCTGTGCGTGCTGGTCTTCGCCCGCCACGGCGCGGCGCGGCTGACGCCGCGGGGCATCGCCCGGCAGCTCGCCACCAATCCGCTGATCGTCTCGTCGCTCGCCGGCCTGGCCTTCCATCTCCTCGGCTGGGGGCTGCCCCCGGGGCTGGAGCCGGCGCTCCGCACGCTGGGCGCCGCCTCGCTGCCGGTCGGCCTGCTCTGTGTCGGCGCCGCGCTCGAATTCACCGGGGCGCGGACCTGGCTATGGCCGGTACTCTCGGCCTCCGCGATGAAGTTCCTGGCGATGCCGGCGGCGACGCTCCTCGTCGCCTCGCAGCTCGGCCTGGGCGGGCCGGCGCTGACGACGGCCCTGCTGTTCCAGGTGCTGCCGACCGCCTCCTCGGCCTACATCCTGGCCCGCCAGCTCGGCGGCGACGCCGCCCTGATGGCCGGCATCACCGCGGTGCAGACCGTGCTGGCGCTGGTGGCGATGCCGCTGGTGCTGATCGGCCTCTCGGCCTTCGTGCCGATGGGATGAGGCCGGTCCTCACGGGCCGGCGCCGGGGTTGCGGACCCGGGGCCGGTCCGCGCGGACCGGGGCCCGGCCCTCAGGCCGGCACCCCCGCCCGCGGCGCCTCGCGGGTGGCGAGGTTGCGCTTGACCGCGTCCTGCACCTTCTCGAAGGCCCGCACCTCGATCTGCCGCACCCGTTCGCGGGAGACGCCGAACTCGCTCGACAGATCTTCCAGCGTGATCGGGTCGTCGGCCAGCCGGCGGGCTTCGAAGATCCGGCGCTCGCGCGGGTTGAGCACGCCGAGCGCGTCCTTGAGGGCGGCGAGGCGGTTCTGCCCCTCCTGCTCTCGGGCGAGCACGGTCTCCTGGGTCGGGCTGTCGTCGACGAGCCAGTCCTGCCACTCGCCCTCGCCCTCCTCGCGCAAGGGAGAGTTGAGCGACGCGTCGCCGCCGAGGCGGCGGTTCATGTCGATCACGTCCTGCTCGGGCACGCCCAGGCGGGTGGCGATCTGCTTGACCTGATCGGGGCGCAGGTCGCCCTCGTCGAGGGCGGAGATGCGGCCCTTGGCCTTGCGCAGGTTGAAGAACAGCTTCTTCTGGTTCGCGGTCGTGCCCATCTTCACGAGCGACCACGAGCGCAGGATGTATTCTTGAATCGCGGCCTTGATCCACCACATCGCATAGGTGGCGAGGCGAAAACCCTTGTCGGGATCGAAGCGCTTGACCGCCTGCATCAGGCCGACATTGCCCTCGGACACCACCTCGCCGATCGGCAGGCCGTAGCCGCGATAGCCCATGGCGATCTTGGCCACGAGCCGCAGGTGGGAGGTCACGAGCTTGTGGGCCGCGTCGCGGTCGCCGTGTTCGCGCCAGCTCTTGGCGAGCATGTACTCCTCCGTCGGCTCCAGCATCGGGAACCGGCGGATCTCGTCCAAGTAGCGCGACAGGCCCCCTTCATTGGCGAGCACGGGAAGTGCAGCAGCCATACCTACCTCCTCAAAGCTCCCCTCGGTCAGGCGAGCACGAACGACCTCCCGTTGGCCGGCCGCTCGATCCGCTTTCATAGCAGAACGCGGCGCAGCCCGGTAGCGACGGGTGTCGCCACTAACGCGCGAGAGGCCGCTTGGTGCGGCCGTGGCGGTTCGCCGCGTGCGGTGCCGCACGCTCCGGGCGAAGGTCCGCCCGCGGCAGCCGCGTCCCTACGAGAAGAAGGGTCAGGGCGGAGGTTTTCGTCCCGCCGCCCTCGCTGCGTCGCGCCCGGGGCGGTCCTACGGCGTCAGCGCCGCGATCAGCCGGGCCATGTCGGCAGGGGGCGGGCTCTCGAAGCGCAGGGTCTCGCCGCTGCGGGGATGGCGGAAGCCCAGCAGCGCGGCGTGCAGCGCCTGGCGCCCGAGATCGTCGAGGGCCTGGCGCGCCTCCGGCTCCAGGCGGTTCGCCTTGGTGCGGAACGCCGCGCCATAGACCACGTCGCCGAGCAGCGGGTGGCCGCGATGGGCGAGGTGGACGCGGATCTGGTGGGTGCGCCCGGTCTCGAGCCGGCAGCGCACCAAGCCGACGGGCTCGCGCGCGCCCAGCACGTCCTCGGTGCGGTAATGGGTGATCGCGTGGCGCCCGCGGCCCTCGCGCACCACCGCGATCTTCTCCCGGTTGCGCTCCGACCGGGCGAGCGCCGCGTCGATCGTGCCGTTGGCGGGGTCCGGCACGCCCCAGACGAGCGCGAGATAGGCCCGCTCCAGGGGGCCGGTGCGGCCGTGATCGGCGAACTGCGCCGAGAGATCCTGGTGGGCGAGATCGGTCTTGGCCACCACCATCAGGCCGGTCGTGTCCTTGTCGAGGCGATGGACGATGCCCGGCCGCGCGACCCCGCCGATGCCCGACAGGCTGGCGCCGCAATGGGCCAGCAGCGCGTTGACCAGAGTGCCGCTGTCGTTGCCCGCCCCGGGATGCACCACGAGGCCGGCCGGCTTGTCGATGACGATCAGGTCGTCGTCCTCGTGGACGACGGCGAGGTCGCGGGCCTCCGGCTCCGGCTCGGCCGGGCGCGGCGCCGGCACCGTCACGGCGACGCGCTGGCCGCCCACGACCTTGGCGGAGGGATCGCCCGCGGGGGCCGCATCCAGCGTCACCTGGCCCTCGCGGATCAGCGCCTGCAGGCGGCTGCGCGACAGATCCGGCCACAGCCGCGCCAGGGCCCGGTCCAGGCGCTCGCTCCCCTCCCCCGGCGGGATCACGTCCTCCCGCACTTCGCCGTCGCTCAAACCCATCTCTCCCGTCGCGTCACCGGAAACGCCGCCGGGATACGATTTCGGGCTTGTGCCCGTCCAGGCCCGTCGCTATACCCCCGCCATCCCGCCGGCAAGCTCCCATCGTCTAGCGGTCCAGGACGTCGCCCTCTCACGGCGAAAACAGGGGTTCGAGTCCCCTTGGGAGCGCCACGGGTTTCTGGACGACGGAGGATGGTCCGGGCTTCTCTCTCGAGGATCTCGCGGGTCTTCTTCCGGTGTCCGGCAGGTCAGCTCCCATCGTCTAGCGGTCTAGGACGTCGCCCTCTCACGGCGAAAACAGGGGTTCGAGTCCCCTTGGGAGCGCCATTCCACCCTTCCGGGGTGTCGGCGGCCGTATCACCAGCCATCCTCGTCGTTTCATCGCTGATACTCTGCGGATCGCGGGGTTTTAGCGCGAACGAGGCGCGTTTCGGCCAGATTTCTTCGGACATGCAGCCCGTCCCGCGGCGCCGGTGGCCGACCGATAGGATTTTCGTTCGATCCCTTCGAATGAAGGGGGGGGGCGCATCTCCCCGCCCCCGTGTGGTCGGACCTGCCCCGGTGCAAGAGAAGCGGGCCGTCTCCTCTCCCCGCGGGCGGGGAGAGTGAGTTTCCCGCTCTTGACCGGTCCTGGGCCGCGCCGAGCGGCAATCCTCCCCGCGATCGCCGCCCGCCTCTCGGACCCGCGCCGGGCCCTCAGCGCCGGTTCCGCTCCAGGAACGCCCCGATCCGCTCCAGCGCGCGAGAAATATTCTCCGCCGAGTTGGCGTAGGACAGGCGCAGGTAGCCTTCGCCGTGGATGCCGAAATCCGGCCCGCCGATCGTCGCGACGCCGGCGTCCTCCAGGAGCGCCGAGGCGAGCGCCTTGGCCTTCCAGCCCGTCTCGGAGATGTTCGGGAAGGCGTAGAAGGCGCCCTTCGGGGTGATGCAGGAGACACCCGGCAGGCGGTTCAGCCCCTCGACCACCAGGAGGCGGCGGCGGTCGAACTCGGCCATCATCGCGGCGACGCAATCCTGCGGCCCGTCGAGGGCGGCGATCCCGGCCCATTGCGTCGCGGCGTTGACGCAGGAGAACGAGTTCACCGCGAGCTTGCGGGCGGCGTCGTAGAGCGGCGCCGGCCAGACCGACCAGCCGAGGCGCCAGCCGGTCATCGCGTAGGTCTTGGAGGCGCCGTCGAGGTAGATCAGGCGGTCGCGGATCTCCGGATAGGCGAGCAGCGTGTGGTGGCGCTCGCCGTCATAGGTCATCGTGCCGTAGATCTCGTCCGACATGATCGTCACGTCGGGATGCGCGGCGAGGCCGGCGACGAGCTTGTCGATCTCGGCCTTCGGGGTCACGCCGCCGGTCGGGTTGGCGGGGGAATTGAGGATCAGCAGGCGGGTGCGCGGGGTGATCAGCCCCAGCGTCTCCTCGGCCGAGAAGGCGAAGCCGTTCGCCTCGCGGATCGGCACCGGCACGGGCGTCGCGCCGGTGAACTCGATCATCGAGCGGTAGATCGGGAAGCCCGGATCCGGGTACAGGATCTCGGCGCCCGGCTCGCCGAACATCAGGATCGCCATGAACATGGTGACCTTGCCGCCCGGCACGATCATCACGCTGTCGGGCGAGACCTGGACGCCGAGGCGCCGGTCGAGGTCGCGGGACACCGCCTCGCGCAAGGGCAGGATGCCGGTCGCCGGGGTGTAGCCGTGGTGCCCGTCCTGCAGGGCCTTCACCGCCGCCTCGACGACGTGGGGCGGGGTCGGCATGTCGGGCTGGCCGATGCCGAGATTGATCACGTCGCGGCCGGCCTGGGCGAGAGCCGTGGCGCGGGCGAGGACCGCGAAGGCGTTCTCCTCCCCGATGCGCGAGAAGGCGGGGACGATCACGGGCATGCGATTCTCTCGTTTCCTCGGGGGACGTCCGGCGCGACGGGGGTCTGCCCCGCCTCGCCGCGGCGTCGTCAGGATCCCGCGGCCTTCCCGTGCCGTCGGGACGGGTCGTCCGGGCTCAGCGCGAGCCGTTGCGCTCGGCGAGCCGGCTGACGCCGAACGAGATCGCGCCGCCGAGCACGATCAGGATGATGCCGGTCTTGATCGCCGCCCAGAGCAGCGAGCGCTCGATGCCGGTATCGGTCAGCATCAGGATCAGGCAGACGAGGACCGGAATCGCCACCACGATGGCGATCGGCACGAGCGGGTTGGACGGCGTCTCTTGGCTCATCGGCGGCTCCCCCTGGAGAAGTCGAGCGGTATGGTTCAGCCGGCCTCATAGCATCGCTCGGCGGCCTTGCGACAGCGCCCGCGCGATAAACTTTGGGCGCGGGCCGCCCCTCGCCGGCACGGCCCCGGTCATGCGCCGCGCGGTGTTGCCTTCCTGCACCGGCCGGGTCCATAGCTTCCCGAGAACGGTTCTCGACAAGAACGTACTCGGGAAGGACGACCCCGCCATGGCCCAGACGCCGCGCCCCCGCATCGACGCCAGCCGCCTGCGTTCGCGCCTCTGGTTCGACAACCCGGACAACCCGGGCATGACCGCGCTCTACCTCGAGCGCTACCTCAATTTCGGCCTCACCGTGGGCGAGCTGCGCGGCGGCAAGCCGCTGATCGGCATCGCCCAGACCGGTTCCGACCTGTCGCCGTGCAACCGCCACCACCTCGAGCTGGCCAAGCGCGTGCGCGAGGGCATCACGGCGGCCGGAGGCGTCGCCTTCGAGTTCCCGTGCCACCCGATCCAGGAGACCGGCAAGCGGCCGACCGCCTCGCTCGACCGCAACCTCGCCTACCTGTCGCTGGTCGAGGTCCTGTACGGCTACCCCCTCGACGGCGTCGTGCTGCTCACCGGCTGCGACAAGACAATGCCGGCCTGCCTGATGGCGGCCGCCACCGTGAACATCCCGACGATCTCGCTGAACGTCGGCCCGATGCTGAACGGCTGGAGCCGCGGCGAGCGCACGGGTTCGGGCACCGTGGTGTGGAAGGCCCGCGAGCGCCACGCCGCCGGCGACATCGACTACCAGCAATTCCTCGACATCGTGGCCTCCTCGGCGCCCTCGGACGGGCACTGCAACACGATGGGTACCGCCTCGACCATGAACGCCCTGGCGGAGGCGCTCGGCATGGCGCTGCCGGGCTCGGCGGCGATCCCCGCCCCCTACCGCGAGCGCGGCCAGGCGGCCTACGCCACCGGCCAGCGCATCGTCGACATGGTGTGGGAGGACCTGAAGCCCTCCGACATCCTGACCCGCGAGGCGTTCGAGAACGCGATCGTCGCCAACACCGCCATCGGCGGCTCGACCAACGCGCCGATCCACATCAACGCCATCGCCAAGCTGATCGGCGTGCCGCTCACCTGCGACGACTGGGAGCGCGTCGGCTACGACATCCCGCTCTTGGTCAACATGCAGCCCGCCGGCCAGTATCTCGGCGAGGAATATTATCGCGCCGGCGGCCTGCCGGCGGTGATGTCGGAGCTGCTGGAGGCCGGCAAGCTCCACGCCGACGTCCTCACCTGCAACGGCAAGACGGTTGCCGAGAACTGCGCGGGCGCCCACACCTGGGACCGCGACGTCATCAAGCCCTACGGCGAGCCGATGCGCGAGCGCGCCGGCTTCCTCAACCTCAAGGGCTCGCTGTTCGATTCGGCGATCATGAAGACCAGCGTGATCAGCCGCGAGTTCTACGACCGCTATCTCGCCAACCCGGACGATCCCTACGCCTTCGAGGGTAAGGTCGTGGTGTTCGACGGGCCGGAGGATTACCACCACCGCATCGACGACCCGGCGCTCGAGATCGACGAGCACACGGTGCTGATCATGCGCGGTGCCGGCCCGATCGGCTATCCGGGCGCGGCGGAGGTCGTGAACATGCAGCCCCCGGGCGAGCTGATCCGCAGGGGCGTGCTGTCGCTGCCCTGCATCGGCGACGGGCGCCAGTCCGGCACCTCGGGCACGCCCTCGATCCTCAACGCCTCGCCGGAGGCGGCGGCCGGCGGCGGCCTCGCCTTGCTCCAGAACGGCGACCGGGTCCGCATCGACCTCAACAAGCGCACCGCCGACATCCTCCTTCCCGCGGAGGAGATCGCGCGCCGCCGCGAGGACCTGACCGCCCGGGGCGGCTACCCCTACCCGGCGAGCCAGACCCCCTGGCAGGCGATCCAGCGCGCGATGGTCGACCAGCTCTCCGAGGGCATGATCCTCAAGGGCTCCGAGGCCTTCCAGCGCATCGCGCAGACCCACGGCGTGCCGCGCGACAACCACTGACGTCCATGCACTGACGCCCGTGCACCGACGCTCAAGCCCCGTCCGGCCGCCCGGACGGGGCACCCGCGGCCTCGGGCGGCGATCGGGAGTCGCGCGCACGACCGGAACAAGATCTTACAATGTCGCAACGCCCCGCCGACGCGCGAAGACTTGCGACATCAGTCCTCGGGCGCGCGGCATCGGATCTTAACGCTTTCCCGGCTAATAAGACCGTCATTCCTCCGGGAGGGCGGTCACGTGATGTTCGGGTTTCCCAACGTCGGGTTGCGTGCACAAATCGCGGCGTTGGGCGTCGGCGGCGTCCTTCTCGTCGGCCTCATCTTCGGCCTCGGCGCGCATAATCAGGAACGTCTCCAGGACGAGGCCGACCGCGCCGCCGCCCTCGCGGGCCTCGTCGCGGCGATGGCCGAGGAGGTGCAGCAGGCCCACCAGATCGAGACCGACTTCCTGCTGAACCGGCGCGACGCGCTCATCGCCGCGCGTCACGACCGGCTGGCCCGGGCGGCCACGGACCTGGACGAGATCGAGCGCCGGGTCGCCCTCCTGCCGGCGGAGGCGCCGCTCAGGGCGGTCGACGGGCTGCGGGCGGGCCTCAACGTCTATGCCACGCGCTTCGAGAACGTGGCGGCGGCCCAGCGCACCCTCGGCTTCACCGAGAAGGAGGGGCTCCAGGGACGGTTGCGCCAGGCGGTACACGCCATCGAACGGCGCCTGGCGCGGGTCCAGGAGACGCGCCTGACCACGCTGATGCTGATGATGCGGCGGCACGAGAAGGACTTCATGCTGCGCGGCGAGGACACCTACGGCGACGAGCTGCGGGCGCGGGCCGCCGAGTTCGAGGCGGCCCTGGCGGCATCGGCCCTGCCGCAGGTGGACAAGGCCGAGATCGCGGGCCTGCTCGGCACCTACCGGGACGGCTTCATGGCCTATCTCGTCGGCGCCGGCAGCCTGAAGGAAGAGGCCGACGACCTCCGGACGATCCACGCGCGCCTCGCGCCACGGCTGGCCGAGGTGGGGCAGCTCGCCGAGGAAGAGCGGCGACAGGCCCAGGCCGCGGTGACGACCTCGCGAACGCAGACCGGCCGCGTGATGCTCGGCTGCATTGCCTTCGTGGTCCTGTGCGCCGGCGCCCTGTCCTGGTGGGTCGGCCGGCGCATCACGATCCCGCTCCGGCATCTGGCCGGGGCGATGGGCCGGGTCGCCGGCGGCGACCTCTCGGTCGGCGTGCCGCCATCCCGGCGCCAGGACGAGATCGGCGCCATCGGCCGGGCCTTCGCGGTCTTCCATGCCGGGATGACGGAGAATGCCCGGCTGGTCGTTGAGCAGGCGGCCCAGCGATCCCGCGGCGAGGCGGAGCGCAGGGCCGCGTTCCGGGAGATGGCCGACCGCTTCGAACGGGCCGTCGGCGGGGTCGCGGCGTCGGTCGCCGTCTCGGCGGGCGCGCTGCAGGACACCGCCCGCACGATGAGCGCCATCGCCACCGGAACCGCGGGGCGCTCCGTGACCGTGGCGGCGGCCGCCGAGGAGACGGCGCAGAACGTGGCCGCCGTCTCCTCGGCGACGGAGCAGTTCGGTGCCTCGGTGGCGGTGATCGGGCGGCAGGTGGCGGGCTCGGCCGACCTCGCCCGCCGCGCCGTGGCCGAGACCGACGAGACCGGGGCGCTGGTCCAGGCCCTGAACGGGACGGTGGCACGGGTCGGCGATGTCGTCGGAGTGATCGCCTCGATCGCGGCCCAGACCAATCTCCTGGCGCTGAACGCCACGATCGAGGCGGCCCGCGCCGGCGAGGCGGGCCGCGGCTTCGCGGTCGTGGCGGCGGAGGTGAAGGCGCTCGCCACCCAGACCGCCCGGGCCACCGACGAGATCGGCGAGCAGATCGACCGGATCCAGGCCGTGGCGGGCCGGGCGGTCGCGGCGATCGGCACGATCACGGCGCGCATCCGCGAGATCGATGCCGGGGCCGGCGAGATCGCGGCGGCGGTCGCCCAACAGGGCGATGCCGTGCAGGAGATCGTCCGCAACGTGACCCAGGCCTCCTCCGGTACCGGCGAGGTGACCCGCACCATCACCGGCGTGGCCCAGGATTCCGAGGAGACCGGCGCGGCCGCCGCCGAGGTCCTGGCGGCGGCTTCCGCGCTCGCGCGCCAGTCCGAGCATCTCGGGGCCGAGGTCGCGGGCTTCATCGCCTCGATCCGGGCGGCCTGAGACCCACGCGCGGGGCGGGAGCCCGGTCGGCGGCGGTTTACAGCGGCCGGCGCCTTATGGAACTGTGGGACACCGATTCCCGCGAGACGTCCCCGATGACCGACTTCGCCGCGCGCCGCGCCGCCTTCCGGCGGCTCCACGAGGGCGGCTGCTTCGTGATGCCGAATCCCTGGGACATCGGCACCAGCCGCTACCTCGCGGCGATGGGGTTTCCGGCGCTCGCCACCACCAGTTCCGGCTTCGCCTTCACCCGGGCGCTGCCGGACACCGACTGGGCGGTCCCCCTCGACGCGATGCTCGCCCATATCGCCGAGATCGTCGCCGCCACCGACCTGCCGGTGAACGCCGATTTCGAATCCGGCTACGCGCACGATCCCGAGGGCGTCGCCCGCAACGTCCGTTCCTGCGTCGCCACCGGGGTCGCCGGCCTGTCGATCGAGGACGCCACCGGCGATCCCGCCCGGCCGCTCTACGACATCGCGGAGGGCGCGGAGCGCATCCGCGCCGCCCGCGCGGCGATCGACGCCGCGGGCGGCGGCGTTCTGCTGACCGGCCGGGCCGAATGCTACCTCACCGGCCATGCCGAGCCGCTGCCGGAGGCGATCCGCCGGCTCCAGGCCTATGCCGAGGCCGGAGCCGACGTGGTCTACGCGCCGGGCCCGAAGCGGCGCGAAGAAATCCGGACTCTCGTCGAGGCCCTGGCGCCGGTGCCGGTCAACATCCTGATGAGCACCAATCCCGGCCTCAAGGTCGCGGATCTCGAAGCGCTCGGCGTGCGCCGGATCAGCGTCGGCTCGTCGCTGGCGCGGGCGGCCTGGACCGGCTTCATCCGCGCCGCCCGGCGCATCCACGACGAGGGCAGCTTCGGCGGCTTCGACGGCTCGGTCAGCTTCTCGGAGATCAACGGCTTCTTCCGACAGGACCTGAAGGAGCGAGGAGGCGCATGAATCCCGATCGCGATCCCGTCACCGGCCAGCCGATCGGCCACCCCGTCGCCGAGACCAGCCCGGCGCCCGGGCCGGAGCAGATCCGCCTGAACGGTCGCCACGTCCTGGTCGTCCCGCTGAACGCGGACGTCCACGGCGCCGACCTCGCCGAAGGGGCGGTCGGCCCCGGCAAGGAAGCGCTCTGGCAATACATGGCCGCCGGTCCGTTCGACGACCGCGAGAGCTTCCAGGCCTATCTCGTGGCCTGTGAGGCTTCCAGCGATCCCCTGTTCTACGCCATCCTCGATGCCGGGAGCCGCAAGGCGATCGGCCACGCCTCGCTGATGCGGATCGACCGGGCCAACCGGGTGATCGAGGTCGGCAACATCCTCTACACCCCGGCCTTGCAGCGCACGGCCGGCGCCACCGAGGCGATGCGGCTCCTCGCCGGATACGTCTTCGACCTCGGCTATCGCCGCTACGAGTGGAAGTGCAACGCCCTCAACGCGCCGTCGCGAAGCGCCGCCGCGCGCCTCGGCTTCTCCTACGAGGGGCTGTTTCGCCAGGCGGTGATCGTGAAGGGCCGCAACCGCGACACGACGTGGTTCTCGATGCTCGACGGCGAGTGGCCGCAGATCCGCCAGGGCTTCGACCGCTGGCTCTCGCCCAAAAACCTCGAAGGCGGCCAGTCCCTGCGCCTCGGGGCGCTGACCCGGGCGACGATCTCAGATCATCGCCTGCGCCGGGCGACGACCGCCGACGCGGCCGCCCTCGCGGCCCTGCAGGACGCCGCCTACGCGCCGAACCGCCCGCTGCTGGGCGTCGAGCCGGTGCCGCTCCTCACCCCCGCCGCCGAGGTCCTGGGGCGCTACGAGGTCTGGCTCGCCGACCACGAGGGGGAGCCCGCCGGAGCCCTGGTGCTCGATCCGCAGCCCGACCACCTGATGCTCTGGAGCGTCGCGGTCGATCCGGCGCATCAGGGCTCGGGCCTCGGCAATACCCTGCTGGCGGCGGCCGAGAGTCGGGCGCGGGACCTCGACCTCGTGGAGCTGCGGCTCTACACCGGGGACAAGCTCGTGCGGAACATCGACTGGTACGCCCGGCGGGGCTACGCCACCGCGCGGGTCGAGACCTTGCCCGACCGGCGCCTGGTGCACATGCACAAGCGCCTCGGCTGAGCGACAGACCAAGCCCCGCCGATCGAGCGGGGCACGACACGACGGGAGGATGAACCATGGCGGGACGGCTGACGGGCAAGCGCGCGGTCGTGACGGCGGCGGGACAGGGGATCGGCCGCGCCATCGCGGCGGCCTTCCTGGCCGAGGGCGCCGAGGTGCTGGCGACCGATCTCGACGCGGGCAAGCTCGAGGGCTTGACGGGCGCGCAAGCCGCCTCCCTCGACGTGCGCTCGGACGCGGCGGTGGCGGACTTCGCCAAAGGCGCCGGTCCGGTCGACGTGCTGGTGAACGCCGCCGGCTTCGTGCATCACGGTACCATCCTCGACTGCACCGACGCCGAGTGGGAACTGGCCTTCGACCTCAACGTGCGTTCGATGCACCGCACCATCCGGGCCTTCCTGCCCGGCATGCTGGAGCGCGGCAACGGCTCGATCGTCAACATCGCGTCGGCGGTCGGGGCGGATGCCACGGCGCCCAACCGCTACGTCTACGGCGCCTCGAAGGCGGCGGTGGTCGGCCTCACCAAGGCGGTGGCGCGGGACTTTATCCGCAGCGGCGTGCGGGCGAACGCGATCTGCCCCGGCACCATCCAGTCGCCCTCACTGGACGAGCGCATCGCGGCGCTGGCCTCGATGAACAAGACCTCGGTCGACGAGGCCCGCCAGGCCTTCATCGACCGCCAGCCGATGGGCCGGCTCGGCACGACGGAGGAGATGGGCGCGCTCGCGGTCTACCTCGCCTCGGACGAATCCCGCTTCACCACCGGCCAGACCCACATCGCCGATGGCGGCTTCACCCTCTGAGGGAGACGGTTCGATGCATATCCTCATCCTCGGCGCTGCCGGCATGGTCGGCCGCAAGCTCCTCGACCGGCTGGTCAAGGACGGCTCCCTCGGTGGCGAGACGATCTCGCGCCTGACCCTGCACGACGTGGTGCCGCCCGAGGCGCCGGCCGGAACAAAAATCCCGGTCTCGCTCTCGGCGTCAGACTTCTCCGAGCCCGGCGAGGCCGAGCGCCTGGTCGCCGGCCGTCCGGACGTGATCTTCCACCTCGCGGCCATCGTATCCGGCGAGGCGGAGGCCGATTTCGACAAGGGCTACCGGATCAACCTCGACGGCACGCGCCGCCTCTACGACGCCGTGCGGGCGATCGGCGAGGGCTACAAGCCCCGCTTCGTCTTCACCTCGTCGGTGGCCGTCTTCGGCGCGCCGATGCCCGAGCCCATCCCCGACGAGTACCTGACGGCGCCGCTCACCAGCTACGGCACCCAGAAGGCGATCGGCGAATTGCTGCTCTCCGACTATTCGCGCCGCGGCATCTTCGACGGCGTCGGCATTCGGCTCCCCACCATCTGCGTGCGGCCGGGCAAGCCCAACAAGGCGGCGTCCGGCTTCTTCTCCGGCATCATCCGCGAGCCGCTGGCCGGCCAGGAGGCCGTGCTGCCGGTCTCCGACCAGGTCCGCCACTGGCACGCCTCGCCGCGCTCGGCGGTCGGCTTCCTGATCCACGCCGCGACGCTCGACACCCAGCGCCTCGGCGACCGCCGCAACCTGACCATGCCGGGCGTCGGCGCGACCGTCGCCGAGCAGATCGAGGCCCTGCGCCGGGCCGCGGGTGATTCCGCGGTCGCCCGCATCCGCCGCGAACCCGATCCCACCATCGAGCGCATCGTCGCCGGCTGGCCCCGCACCTTCGACGCCCGGCGGGCGCTGGAGCTGGGCTTCCAGGCCGAGCCGGATTTCGACGCCATCGTGCGGGCGCATATCGAGGACGAGCTGGGCGGAAAGGTGCCGACGTAAGGATTGGCTTGGTAGGCAGAGCGCGGGTTCCCTCTCTCCCCGCGGGCGGCTGGCAGCCTGTCGGATTCGGCAGGCTGACACGGTCGTCGTTCTTTGCTGCCAACCTGTCGACTTCGCAGGATTTCCAGCGGTTTTGACAGGCGCGTCCGGCCAGGTCGGCGTAGCGTGCGGCCATGACCGTCCTGCGACCCTACAGCCGCCAGCAGCGGTTCCTCCTCCCCCCTGACCTGGCGGACTGGGTGGCGGAGGACGATCTGGCTCACTTCGTCGCCGCCGTCGAACGCGTCGCGCTCGATGCGTTCGAGATCAACCATCGCGGCACCGGCAAGGCCCAGTCCCATCCCCGGCTGATGCTCGGTCTGCTGATCTACGCCAACGGCATCGTCTCGTCGCGGCGCCCCGAACGGGCCACCTACCGCGACATCGGCGCGCGGTTCGTCGCCGCCGACCAGCATCCCGATCACGATACGATCGCGGCGTTCCGCCGGGACAACGCTCGCGCCTTCGGGCCGTTGCCGTCGTAGCGGTAGGCCGCCGGGCCGAACAATGCGTCGTCGATCAGCGTCGGCGCGCCGGCCCTGTCCCAGGCGTAAGACCTGCCCGCTTGGCCCTCACGGCCCGCCCGCTGGTGGCGCAACTGCCCGACCGGGTCGAAGGCCTGCTCCAGCACGAAGCCTTTCGCGGAGGCCCGCCGCGTCTCCCGCCCGAGCGGGTCGCGGGTGAACGCCAGCGGCGCGTGGTCGTCGATAGTCAGCGAGGCCAGGGCCCCGAGGGGATCGCGCCCGATCCGCACCAGGCTCGCCCCCGGCTGACCCGCCCCGATCCGCCGTTCGATCCGCCGTTCGATCCGCCGCCCGAGCCCGTCGAGGCGGCTCTCGACCCGGCGCCCGTTCGTCGTCTCGGCCACGATCCGGCCGTTGCCGTCCCGCTCCAGCACCACCCGCGCCGCCCGGCTCGACGCCTCGACCAGCAGGCCGCGGCCATCGTAGCGCAGATGCGTTTCGTCGCGCGGAGGCGCCCCCTCCGGGTCGTCGGCGGCAAACGCGCGGATCGCGGTCAGCCGGTCGGAGCGGTCGTAAGAATAGGTGAGCCGCGACCCGTCGGGCTTGCGCGTCTGCATCACCCGCCCGGCCGGGTCGCGGGTGTATTCGGTGCGCCGTCCGTCGAAATCCTCCTCCGCCACTACCCGGCCGGCGGCGTCGCGGATCAAGTGGTAGACATGCCCGGTCTGGTTGGTGACCGCGATCACCCGGCCCTCGCCGTCGTGGCTCAGCGTCAGGCGCCCGCCGCGGGGATCCTCGATCGCCTGGAGCACGTCGAAGGCGCCGTAGGCGTAGCGCCAGGTCCGGCCCTCGCCGTCGCGGACCGCGGCCAGCACCCCGTCCTCGGCGAAGGTGCGGCTGACGCTCACCCCGTCGGGGCGCACCAGGGTGGTGGGGGTGGCGAATCCTCCGGCGCCGGCCTCGTAGGCGAAGCGGGTGGTGTGGCCGGCCGGATCGGTGAGCGCGACCTGGCGGCCGAACGCGTCGTAGGCGTAAGTGCTGGTGCCGCCGCGCGGGTCGGTGAGGGTGGAAAACCGCCCGAACGCGTCGTAGCTGCGTCGCTCCTCGCTTCCATCCGGAAAGGTGGTGCGGACGATGCGCCCGCCCGCGTCGCGCGCGTGGCGGGTGACGTTCCCCTCGGCGTCGATCTCCTCGACGACGTTGGCGTGTTCGTCGTGCTCGTAGCGGCGGACGTGGCCTGCGCCGTCGACGACGAGGTCGAGCTGGCCCTCCGGCACCCAGCCGTACTCGGTGCTGCGGCCTTCCGGATCGACGACGCTCTTCGGGTTGCCCCAGAGGTCGTAGGTCGTGGTGGTGGTGTGGCCGTTGGGGTCGGTGAGGGCGGTCTCGAAGCCGGCCTCGTCGAAGGTGCGGGACAGGGTGTGGCCGAGGGCGTCGGTCTCGGCGGTGACGTTGTGGTGCTCGTCGTAGGCGAAGCGCTGGGCGAGGGCCTCGGCGCCGCCGGGCAGGTAGGTCGTCTCGCGCTTGTCCCGGTCGTAGGCGAAGCGGTCGTCGTGCCAGAGGCCGTTGGTGGCGGTGTGGACGACGCGGCCGTCGGCGTCGTAGGTGAAGCGCGACTGCGAGCGGCGGGTGCGGTTGTGCCAGGTGGCCAGCAGGTCGCGGTCGGGCTCCCAGAGATACGCGACCGACATGCCGAAGGCGCAGTCCGCCTCGGTCATGCGGCCCTTGGCGTCGTAGGCGTAGCGGGCGAGGTCCAGGCGCGAGCCGTCGGTGCCGATCAGCGCGATGCCGGTGCGGCGGCCGCGTTCATCGTTCGTGAAGGCGAGCGCCAGCCCGTCGGTGCCCTCCGGCCCGTTCCAGCACCCCGTCGGCGTCGCGCAGGAAGGTGATGGCGTGGCCGTCCAGACCCTCGATCCGCACGAGGCGGTAGATGTCGTCCTCGTCCTGGCGGAAATGCTTGATCAGGCGGCGGTCGCGCAGCTCGAGCTGGCGCAGCCAGGGGGCGCGCAGGTCGAGATGGGGGAAGCCGGCATTGTGGCTGGCGAGGAAGTTGAACGGCCGGTCGAAGCGGACGACCTTGCCGTCGGCCTGGTGGAAGTCGAGCGGGCCGGGCTCCGGGTTGGCGACGATCTCGTCGAACATCGAGATCTGGCAGGGGCCGAGGGGGCTCGCATAGCCCGCGGGCAGGGGCAGCTTGAGGCCCATGTAGCGCGCCCCGTCGAAGGGCAGCGTCGCCGGAATCAGGAAGTCGTGCCAGGTCTCGAGGTATTCGCCGGTGGCGACGGAGACGGGTCCGTGCGGCGCGCATCGGCCGCCAGACGGTGGTTCTCCCATGGTTCACCCACCACTCGTCGTCGTGGCGCGCCAGGGCACCCCTTCCGCCCGCACGCGCCACGACCCGTCGATGATCTGCCCGTCGATCTCACCGACCGGGGACGGCGGAGCCGGAGCGTGGCGGAAACCGCACCGCCCCGTACAACCGCGTCACGCGCAGGGTCTCGATCCCCCGGCCGCCCTCGAGGAACACGATCGTCACGGCGCGGTCGTCGTCGAGGTAGAACGTGCTGGTCCGCGTCGCCGGGAAATCGTCACGGTCGGGGTCGAGCTTGCCCGTGGCGCTCTCGACCGTCTCGCCCTCGGCCTCCAGATCGAACGGCAGAGGCGCCCGCAGCGGATCGAACGTCACGTCGGCGATGAGCCACTGGTCGGGATCGCACGTGGTCGCCCTGTCCCAGAAGGGATAGTGCAGGCGCAGGGCCACCCCGCGCTCGGGCGCGGCGTAGAGGGCGAAGCGCTCGGGGCGCGACGGCGGAAAGGTCCCGGCCGGCTGGCCGAGCCAGGCGCCGATCTCGGGCAGTTGGTCCGCGATGCCGGTGCACCAGACGAGACCGGCCAGCCGGTCGCTCCAGGCCCGGGCCTCGGGCCGCTCGGACGGCGCGCTCATCGGATCGGCGGATGACCGGGGAAGTCGATCCGCTCCCAGGCATGGCCGTCGAAGCGGACGATGTCCTTGATGCTCATCGCCCACAGGACCCCGTGCGCGCTGTCGACGAAGTGCGGGTCGGCGATCTCGGGCTGCAGCCCGGTACGGACCGGGGCGATGCGTCCGTCGCGATAGGTGAAGAGGCCGAACGGATCGCCGCCGCTGGCCGCGAGATAGAGCGTGCCGTCGTACATCGTCATGCGCTGGAACAGCGTCGTGCCGAGGCCGGTGCCGGGGCAGAGCCGGAACCCGGTCCTGTGGTTGCCCTTGAGCAGGGTGCCGTCGCCGCCGCAGATCCAGATCGCGTCGTCGGACTCGACGTGGATGTCGATGAGGGTGGAGCGGACGGGGCAGTCGAGCTTCCGGACGGTCTCGCCGTTCCAGAAGTAGATCGATCCGCGCTGTCCGACGGCGTAGACCGCGCGCTCGTGGGGACCGTTGATGCGGGGCATGATGCAGTAGGCGGAGGCCGGCGTTCCGGGCGGCTGGCGCAGGTCGGGCGCGAGGCAGTGCCAGGTCCCGTCCCCGTAGCGGTTGCGCCTGTAGAACTGCAGGCCGTCGCCGCAGGCAAACAGGCTGTCGCCGATCTCCTAGATGTCCTGCATCCGCCCGAAGTACTTGGAGTCCGGCGCATGTATGCCCGTCTCGGGTATGCGCTCGATGATATCTTGTGGTAATGTATATATAACATCACCTTCGGCAGAAATCATAATATATCTTCTTTCCGACATAAAATCTGTCTGAGAAATAGTTATTCCCTGTACGCACACGTCATAATCGTAACTATACCATTTTGATCCCTCTGGCAATTCATGAACATACCACCAAAATCGCGTAACTGGTGCGTATGTATTGTTTTCTTCAACTGCGGCAGATATACCAAGGCGGCGCCCGGCCTTGGATCTCGTTAGTATAAATTGCGTATATTTCTGGGACATGGCTCGACTTCTCTGAATTTTTAATCCGCCCCTGGGGGCTTTATATTTATTTTACCACTTGCGGGATCACTCGGCTTGATAGGTTTGATGGTGCCTCTGATGGGTGTGTCCGGATCGAGCCTCCCGAATTCGTCATAAGTCTTCGTCAGGATTTCGCCGCTGCATTCCGGTCTCGCCGCGAGGGCGTGCGACACCGAGATGTCAACGCCCTCACCGAGGGAAAGCACCCCACCGTTGTCGGCAGCCTTGGACTGGATTTCGCCGTCTCCCCCATGGGCGGCGTTGTGGGGAGTTCCCTGGGTCGACTTGTTGCCGATCAGGCAGATCGCGGGTCCATCGCCGAACGATGTCAGGCGACTTCCATCGTTGGCGTAGAGGCGGTCGCCCCTCTCCCGCATCTTCCTGTTGCCCACCCCGAGCAGATAATCCGGGACGATGTGGTGCGCCTGCGACCCGGGGCATTCGACCTGGCAGGCCGTCTTCTGCTTCGAGTAGGGCTCGACGGTGCAAGGGCATTTCCGTTGGCGATCCCGCGCACTGATACGGACGCTGCCCGTTCCCGATTTCGTTCCTGACCTTTATTTCTTCTTCTTTATCCCGATATTGTACAGCGGCCGCTGCATGTAGTCCGAGAACGTCTCCCCTTCCTCGGGTTTCAGTCCCTTGATGCCCTTCCACAGCGCATCCGCCGCCGTTCCCTGCCCCTGTGGGATCGGCGGCACCGGCACCGGAACGGGGCCCGGCATCGGCACCGCCAGTTGCGCGTAGTGCGCGCCCGGACGAACCGCATCCGGGCGCGCGTCGCTCGCCGTCCCGCCCGGCGGCCCGGACGCACCCGGCATCCGCGGCGTGATCTCCTTCTCCTCCGGCGTGTCGTAGCGCTTGGCATCCTTGACGTAAGTCAGACGCCCATACGTGTTCCTGTGGTTCATCCACCACTCGTCGTCGTGGCGC
>NZ_JTHF01000379.1 GCF_001043895.1 Methylobacterium indicum | reverse complement strand
GGTCTCGCGCCACTCATCGGGCCGTAGCCCGCGGCACAGGACGACGCCCGGGGAAGAGGCTGGCGAGACCGCGGGCCTAGAACGGGTGGAGAATGGAAAAGGATTCGCCCCCTCCCCGTCTAGACAGAATGCGCGAAAATGCGAGCGCTTTCAGTTTCAATCTAGACGCGATGGCTGCGTGCCAAGTGTATGTTTTCAAACAGCTTATTGGCGGACTCTGACTCCGTTAGTCGTGGTTCGAATCCACGTCCCCCAGCCACCTTATTCGCCAGGCATCGAGCGCTCGATTTTCAACTGGCTTGGCAGGCGGTTAGACAACCCGGCCCGCACGGTTGGACACTCCCCTCGCGCTTCCTGTGCTGCTCAACCAGCTTGGTCGCCAACCCCCGCTCAGCTTCGGCCCGAGGTCGGTTTCCCGCAAGTCATGCGCCGTCATGTCCTCGGTCTCCTGGCCGAGCATGTGGGCGATCGTGCGCGTGTCGAAATCGAGCCGGCACGTCTGCGTCGCCCCGGTGTGGCGCAGACCGTGGAAGGTGAGGCCGTCCGCCACCTGAGCAGATTTGCGTTGGCAGGCCAACGCTTCGCCCGCTCAGGTTCTTGTCTTGTCGCAGATTTTTGCCGCCGAACCAGTGTCCGACTCGGCGACATCTGCGTAGCCCGCGTCATCCGGTGTCCGGATCGGCCGGAAGAACGAGCGGTGAAGGCCGTTCTCTTTCCAGGACTGCCCACGGCTGTTGATCGGCAACCTCGCGGCGCAGGCTGGCGCGCGCAGCGAGGCCCCCCACCCGATCGCGCCGGGATCCGGTTCAACGTGCCGGCCGCTCGACGCTATCCGTCGCGCCCGGCGGCCAGCGCCTCGCCCTGGCCGTAGCCCGGGATCCCACCGAGCCGGTCGATGCCTCACGAGGAGGCAATCGGGTGGGGAATCGCGATTGTGGGATCGCTCTGCAGGAGTTCCGCTCAGACGGTGCCGAGCCGCGCCCGCACCTCCTCCACCACCCGTTCCGGGGTGAGGCCGAAATGCCGGGCGAGGTCGGCCTCCGCCCCCGAGGCGCCGAAGCCGCTCATGCCGACGAAGCCGCCCTCCTCGCCGAGATAGCGGTCCCAGCCGAGGCGCACCGCGGCCTCGACCCCGACCCGGACGGTGCCGGGCCCGAGCGTGGCGCGGCGATAGGCGGCGTCCTGGCGCTCGAACAGCTCCCAGGACGGCATCGAGACCACCGCCGTCGGGACCCCCTCCTCCTCCAGCCGGCGGCGCGCCTCGACGGCGAGTGCCACTTCCGAGCCGGTGGCAAGCAGCGTCACGCGGCGGGGGCCGGTGGCCTCCTCCAGCACGTAGGCGCCGCGGGCGGACAGGTTCTCTGACCCCGCCTGGCGCCGCACCGCCGGCAGGGCCTGGCGGGCGAAGATCAGCGAGGACGGGCCGGTGCGGGTCCGGAGCGCGATCTCCCAGCATTCCGCCGCCTCGACGGCGTCGGCCGGGCGCAGCACCAGCATGTTGGGGATGGCGCGCAGCGAGGCCAGGTACTCGACCGGCTGGTGGGTCGGCCCGTTGCGGCCGATGCCGACCGAATCGTGGCTGAACACGAACGGCACCGGCAGCCCCATCATGGCGGCGAGCCGCAGCACCGGGCGCAGGTAGTCGGAGAAGACCAGGTAGGTGACGCCGACCGGCACCACGCCGCCATGGGCGGCCATGCCGTTCATCATCGCCCCCATGGCATGCTCGCGGATGCCGTAATGGACGTAGCGCCCGCCCTGGTCCTCGGCGGTGAAGGCCTTGAGCTTGCGCTTGTGCTGGGTCGCGCCCTCCAGGTCCGGCGCGCCGGAGAGGAGTTCCGGGATGGCATCCGCGAGGCGGTCGACCAGCTCGCCCGAGAGCGCGATGCCGGATTGCGCCTTGCCCGCGCGGGCGGCCTCGTCGCGGAAGGCGCGCAGGGGCGCCTCCCAGCCCTCCGGCAGCTTGCCCTCGCGCAGGCGGTCGAGCAGGCGGCGGCGCTCCGGCGGCAGGGCGGCGACGCGGCGGGTCCAGGAGTCGAATTCGGGGGCGTTGCGCTCGCCGGCCGCGCGCCAGGCGGCCCGGATCTCGTCCGGAATCTCGAAGGCGGGGTGCGGCCAGTTCAGCGCCTTGCGGGCGGCCTCGCTCAAAGAAGCCGGAATGCGGGCGGAATGGGCCGCCCGCGTGCCCTCGACGCCGGGCAGGCCGCGGCCGATCACCGTGGTGCAGCGGATCATCGAGGGGCGCGGATCGGCCTTGGCGAGAAGGAGCGCCGCCGAGACCGCCTCGATGTCGTGGCCGTCGACCTCCTGGACGTGCCAGTGGCTCAGGCGGAACCGCGCCGCCATGTCGTCGCTCAGCGCGAGGTCGATCGCGCCGTCGTCGGTCATCCGGTTGTCGTCCCAGAGGAAGGTCAGCTTCCCGAGCCGCAGGTGGCCGGCGAGCGAGATCACCTCCTGGCCGACGCCCTCCTGGAGGCAGCCGTCGCCGACCAGCGCATAGGTGCGGTGGTCGATGAGGTCGGGCCCGAGCCAGCGATTCAGATAAGCCTCGGCCAGCGCCATGCCGGCGGCGTTGGCGATGCCCTGGCCGAGGGGGCCGGTGGTGGTCTCGATGCCGTGGGCGGGGGCGTATTCCGGATGGCCCTCGCAGGGGGAGCCGAGCTCGCGGAAGCGCTTGATGTCGTCGAGCCCGATCCCCGCATAGCCCGAGAGGTGGAGCAGCGAGTAGAGCAGCATCGAGCCGTGGCCGTTCGACTCGACGAAGCGGTCGCGGTCGAACCACAGCGGCTCGCGGGCCAGGAACTTGAGGTGGCGGGTGAAGAGCGCCGTCACCGTGTCGGCAGCGCCGAGCGGCGTGCCCGGATGCCCCTCGCCCACCCGCTCGATGGCGTCGATGGACAGGAAGCGGATCGCATCCGCGAGCGCGCGCGGCTCGGTGCCGGTCATCTGGATTCCCTCCCGGGGATTGTCGGGTGCTCTTGAGGCACGATCACCCAACAATCGCCCGGGGCGGAACTCAAACGAGTTTTATCCGCGCCGAGATGAGCGGGATTCATCTCCCGCGCGATCCCGCGTCAGGCGGCGATCAGCCCGCCCATCCGGGCGACGCGGCCGAGATGGTGGTCGGCATCGCCGAAGAGCTGGTCGATCATCGTGACCCGCTTGAAGTAGTGGCCGACGCTGTACTCCATGGTGACGCCGACGCCGCCATGGAGCTGCACCGCGCCCTGGCCGACGATGCGGCCGGAGCGGCCGATCTGGACCTTGGCTCCGGCGATGGCCCGGGCGCGCTCCTCGGCATCGTCCTCGCCCGCCATCATGGTGGCGAGGAAGGCCATCGAACGGGCCTGTTCGAGCGCGATGAACATCTCGGCGGCCCGGTGCTGGAGCACCTGGAACGAGCCGATCGTCACCCCGAACTGCTTGCGGGTCTTGAGGTACTCGACCGTCAGAGTGTGCATCCGGTCCATGGCGCCGACCGCCTCGGCGCAGAGTGCGGCGATCGCCTCGTCGGTCACCCGCTCGATCACCGGAAGCGCGCCTGCCGGGTCGCCGATCACCGCCTCCGCCCCGACGCGGACCGAGGACAGCGAGACTTCCGCCGCCCGCAGCCCGTCCTGGGTCGGGTAGCCGCGGCGCGACACGCCCTCGGCATTCGCCTCGACCAGGAACAGCCCGATGCCGTCGCGGTCGCGCCGCGAGCCGGCGGTGCGGGCGGAGACGATCAGCCGGTCAGCACTGTCCCCGTGCAGGACCAGCGACTTCTCCCCCTCCAGCACCCACCCGTCGCCGTCGCGGCGCGCGGTGACGCCGACATCGTTCAGGTCGTAGCGGGCCTGGCGCTCACTGTGGGCGAAGGCGTAGCGGGTCTCGCCGGCGATGAGGCCGGGCAGCCATTCGGCCCGCTGCTCGGCGTTCGCGGCGTGGCGCAGCACGCCGCCGGCGAGCACCACGGTCGCCAGATAGGGCTCCAGCGCCAGGGCGCCGCCGAACGCCTCCATGACGATCATCGTCTCGACCGGCCCGCCGCCGATGCCGCCATCCTCCTCCGAGAACGGCACGGCGAGCAGGCCCTGCTCGGCGTAAGCCGCCCACATCGCCTTGGCGAAGCCCTCCGGCTCCTTCCCGTAGCGCTTGCGGGATTCGAAATCGTAGCGGTCGGCGAGCAGCCGCTCGACGCTGTCCTTGAGGAGGCGCTGCTCCTCGCTCAGATCGAAATCCATCGACGTGTGTTCCTGATCGGTCGGGGGCCGGCCGCACGGCCGAAAACGATGACGCACCCCTTTCCCGGACGATTGAAGCGAAGCGGAGGGAGATCCGGGATCCAGCAGGGAAAGTGCCGCGAAGCGGCTCTGCAGGTTGCAACGTTGCAGAGATCGGTCGCTTCGCGAGTCCTTGCGCTGGTTCCCGGATCTCCTT
>NZ_JTHF01000378.1 GCF_001043895.1 Methylobacterium indicum | reverse complement strand
TGACGAGCTCGTCGTCGCCCCGCCGCTTGGCCTCGTGCGCCTTGCGGATGAGCGCCGGCAGGACGTGGCTCCCGGCGAGGTCGAAATTGTCCTCCGGGCCGTAGAGATTGGTCGGCATCGCCGAGACGAAGTCGCAGCCGTGCTGGCGGCGATAGGCCTGGGCGAGCTTGATTCCGGCGATCTTGGCGATCGCGTACCACTCGTTCGTCGGTTCGAGCGGACCGGTCAGCAGGGCGTCCTCGGCGATCGGCTGGGGGGCGAATTTCGGGTAGATGCAGCTCGACCCGAGGACGAGCAGCTTCCCGACGCCGCTGCGGCGGGCCGCCTCGGCGACGTTCGCCTGGATCATCAGGTTGTCGTAGAGAAAATCCGCCGGGTAGGTGGCGTTGGCCAGGATGCCGCCGACGCGGGCGGCCGCCAGCACGACGGCGTCGGGACGCGCCGTCGCCATCCAGGCCTCGGTCTCGGCCTGGCGCGTGAGGTCGACCGTGCGGCGGTCGGCGGTCAGGATCTCACAGCCCTCGCGGGCGAGGCGCCGCACCACCGCGCTCCCGACCATGCCCCGGTGCCCGGCGACCCAGACGCGCTTGCCGGCGAGCGGGTAGAGGATCTCACTCGACGAGGTGTCAGGCGGCGAGGTCTCATTCGGCAGAGTTTCATTCGGCATGGCGCGGCTGCTCCCGGGCGAGGGTCGCGAGATCGTGGCGCACCATCTCGGCGCAGAGTTCGCGCCACGTGGTGTCGTGGGTCCAGCCGAGCTTCTCGTGCGCCTTGGTCGGATCGCCGATCAGGAGGTCGACCTCGGTCGGCCGGAAGTAGCGCGGGTCGACCTCGACGAGGACGCGGCCGGTGCGGGTGCAACGCGCCGTCTCCTCGACCCCGCGGCCCGACCACTCGAGCCCGATCCCGGCCTCCGCGAAGGCGGCGGTCACGAAGTCGCGCACCAGGGTCGTCTCGCCGGTCGCCAGCACGTAGTCGTCGGGCTGGTCCTGCTGCAGCATCAGCCACATGCCGCGGGCGTATTCGCGGGCGTGGCCCCAGTCGCGGCGGGCGTCGAGATTGCCGAGATAGAGCGTGTCCTGCCGGCCGTGCTTGATCGCCGCCACCGCCCGGGTGATCTTGCGGGTGACGAAGGTCTCGCCGCGCAGCGGGCTCTCGTGGTTGAACAGGATGCCGTTCGAGGCGTGCATCCCGTAGGCCTCGCGGTAGTTCACGGTGATCCAGTAGGCGTAGAGCTTGGCCGCCGCGTAGGGGCTGCGCGGATAGAACGGCGTCGTCTCGCTCTGCGGCACCTGCTGGACGAGCCCGTAGAGCTCGGAGGTCGAGGCCTGGTAGAACCGCGTGTGCTGGGTCAAGCCCAGGATGCGGATCGCTTCCAGGATCCGCAACGTGCCGAGGCCGTCGGCGTTGGCGGTATATTCCGGCGTCTCGAAGCTGACCTGGACGTGGCTCTGCGCGGCGAGGTTGTAGATCTCGTGCGGCTGGACCTGCTGGATCACGCGGATCAGGTTCGTCGAATCGGTCATGTCGCCGTAGTGGAGCACGAAGCGCTGGTCGAGGACGTGCGGGTCCTGATAGAGGTGCTCGATGCGTCCGGTGTTGAACGACGACGACCGTCGTTTGATGCCGTGGACGATGTAGCCCTTCTGCAGCAGGAGTTCCGACAGGTAGGCGCCGTCCTGCCCCGTCACGCCGGTGATCAGGGCGACCTTCCTCGAATTCTCGATCGTCATCGTTCACCACAAATTACTTAGGTATTTCTAAAATTATATTTTAAAAATATTTTTTGATCAAGACGGAACCTGCGCATGCCGCTCATTCGACAGGCCGGCCCGTCGAGAGGGTCAACGATCGGCAAAGACCGGGCGCGAAACTCCCGGGTAGCACCGTCGAGCCCGATACCCGGACCACCCCAGGACCCTGCCGGGGCCTGCACGCCGGAGAGCCGCGCCGGAGAGCGGTGGTGGCCGGCGGCGACCGCGACGAGACCGGAGCATTGTCCGACGCGGCGGATGCCGGCTCGTCGCAGAAAACGTGGCAAAATCAGAGATTGGAGAGCTTCGCGACGGCAACGCGATCGTGACGTCCTCTCGCGGATGTCTCCGCCACCCTCGCCCCGGGGCCTGGGTCGGCGCCCGGGAGCGATCACCGCGGGCGCCGTCGCGGCGCCCGGCGGACGTCAGAGGCGGTAGCGGATCTGGTCGGTCCAGAAGCGCTCGAGCCGGGCGAGCGCCACGTTGAGGCGGCCGAAATCGTCCTCCGAGATGCCGCCGATCGGCTGGATCGTCTTGGCGTGCTTGTCGTAGAGCCCGCGGACGATCTCGTGGACCTCGCGGCCCTTGTCGGTGAGGCTGATGCGGACCGAGCGGCGGTCGGTCTTCGAGCGGGCGTGGTGCAGGTAGCCGGTCTCGACCAGCTTCTTGACGTTGTACGAGACGTTGGAGCCCAGGTAGTAGCCGCGGGTGCGCAGCTCGCTCGCGGTCAGCTCCTTGTCGCCGATGTTGTAGAGCAGCAGCGCCTGGACGCTGTTGACGTCCTCGCGGCCGCGGCGCTCGAACTCGTCCTTGATCACGTCGAGGAGGCGGCGGTGCAGGCGCTCCACGAGGTGCAGCGCTTCGAGGTAGTGGGGGCGCACCGCGGTCTCGACCTCGGTCTCGGGAGCGGAGATCGTCTGAGCCGCCTTCATCGCCTGGGACTTCATGGGAACGCCTCACTCTGTACGGGGGTGCTCGGCGGTGTCTCCCGCTCCGCTTATGGGTTCAAATTAGGCGCACCCCGTGAATGTGAGTTTAAACGACAGGATAAATTCTCGATTTACCTCTGTCGGTAAACCGAAGATGAACCGGATCATTCACTTTCGAGAAAGGTTGAGGATCAGCGTAGTTCGCGCGAAGCCAGCCAGGATACGGTGAAGTAGACCAGGATGATCATGCCGTCGAAGGCGAGGCTCGGGAGCGACATCGGCAGGAGCTGCGGCGTCAGCAGGGCGAGCACGATCGCCGAGGTGGCGGCGAGCAGCCAGACCACCCCGCCCCAGGCGGTGGCGAGCCACAACCCCACCGCGGCCAGCAGGTTGATGACGCCGAAATAGACGATCACCGCCTGCCGGCCGATCGGGGCCGTCTCGAACGGTGCGGCGTTGGGGCGGGCGCCCAGGATCTCGGCCCAGGCGCTCAGGCCCTTGACCATCCAGACCACCGCCACGATCCGCATGAGCCAGACCAGGACCACGTCCCAGCGCGTCTCGGGCCGCGGCGCCCGGCGCTCGATGCGGTCGGCCGTCTCCTCGGGACCCGCCCGCCGGGGACCGCCCCGGACCTTGCTGAGCGAGCGCATGGCCTAAGTGAAGCTCGGCTCGCCGGGCATCGGCGCGAGATGGGCGTCGACGTCCGCGGCCGTGACGGCCTCCAGGGTGGCGGGCCGCCAGTCCGGCTTGCCGTCCCGGTCGATCAGCACCGAGCGGACGCCCTCGTAGAAATCGTGCCCGCGCAGGATCCGGCACAGGATGCGGTATTCGAGCCGCATCGCCTCCGGGAAGGACAGGGAGGCGCCGCGGCGCATCTGCGCCAGCGCCAGGTGCAGGCTGGTGGGCGAGCGGGTGCGGATCGTCGCGGCGGTCTTTTTCGCGAAGTCGGAGCCGGCGGCGTCGAGGCGGGTGAGCACCCCGGCCACGGTGTCGGCCGAGAAGCAGGCTTCGATGAGCGCCCGCTCGGCGTGGACCGGGCCGGGGACCGGCGCCTCGTGGAGGCCGATCGCCGTCTCGACCGGCCGGCCCTCCGCGAGCGCGTCGCGGATCGCCGGAAAGGCCGAAGCCGGAGCGGCGTGGGTCGCGAGCCCGAAGGCGACGACGTCGCCCTGCCCGATCCGCTCGCCGGTGAGCGCCAGGTAGGTGCCGACGAAGCCCGGCAGGCGCGGCAGCGCGTAGGTGGCGCCGACATCGGGGAAGAAGCCGATCCCGGTCTCCGGCATCGCGAAGGCGGTGCGCTCCGCCGCGACCCGGTGCGAGCCGTGCAGCGACACGCCGACGCCGCCGCCCATCACGATGCCGTCGATCAAGGCGATGTAGGGCTTGGGGTAGCGCTGGATCAGCGCGTTGAGCTCGTATTCCTCGCGGAAGAAGGTCTCGGCCTCGGCATGGCGCCCGGCGCTCCCCTCCTCGTGGATGCGGCGGATGTCGCCGCCGGCGCAGAAGGCGCGCTCGCCGGCGCCCTGGATCACCACCCGGGTCACCGCCGGGTCCGCCGCCCAGGCGTCGAGGGCACGGCGCAAGGCCCGCACCATCTCGAGGGTGAGCGCGTTCAGCGCCTTCGGCCGGTTGAGGGTGAGGAAGCCCGCCGCCCCCCGCCGCTCGACGAGCACCGTGTCGTCCGCCGTCCCGCCCGCGTCGCTCATGGTGCCGCTCTCCCCCGGTTAAGGGCGGTTAACCGCCCGGGGCCCGTCGCGTCAACGCCGCCACCCGTCTCCGCGACCTGCCGAGCGCCCGCGGCACTGCCGAGCGCCCGCGGCCCTGCCGAGCGCCCGCGGCCCTGCCGAGCGCCCGCGGCCCTGCC
>NZ_JTHF01000377.1 GCF_001043895.1 Methylobacterium indicum | reverse complement strand
GAGCGCCAGCACCACGAGCGTCGCCAGGATCCGCAAGGCGCGCTGTCCCCGGCTCGTCCGCTTGACCGCCACGATTCTCTCCTCAGACCAGCACGATCAAGAGCGCCAGGATGCAGACGTAGATCCCCGCTTCCGCCAGCGGCGGGTTCGCGACGACGCGCTCGAAGCGCAGAACGCGCAGGAGCGGCCGCAGGGCGAGCAGGATCGCCAGGGCGAGCGCCGCGTAGGCGACGAAGGGGGAGACCAGCACCCCGCCGACCGTCAGCTCGTGGAACATGACCTATCCGCGACCCCACAGGCCGAGGCGCCGCAGCACGCGGCCCTGCCCCTCGACGACATAGGACGCGGTCGCGAGATCGGCCACGACGCGGGTCGCGGTGCGGCGCGATTCCGCCGGGCCGGCGCGGCCGGCCGCGAGGAGCGCCGTGCCCGCGTCGCGCAAGGGACCGGCCTCGGCCCGGCGGAGCGCCGCCCGGGCCTGGAGCACGGCCCCGTCATAGACCGCGACCTCGGCGAGCCGGTTCAGTCCGGCCTGGGCTCCCGCGGCGGCGGTGTCGAGCGCCGCGAGCGCGAAGGCGTGCCGCAGGGCGGCGCGGCGCACCGCCCCCGCGGTGCCGCCCCAGCCGGCGAACTGCACCAGCCGGTCGGCGTCGAGGTTGACCCGCTCGTCGGCCTCCTGCGGCTCGCCCGACAGGGCCTCGATCACGTCGGCCCGGGCGGCCTGGAGCGACCAGCGCCGGTGCTGCGCGTTCGTGGTCGGCAGCACGATGCGGATGACGAGGAACAGGATCAGCCCGGCGACGCAGAACAGCACGCTCGACGTCAGATAGGATTCCGCGCTGTAGGGCTGCGGGTTCGTCGGCGCCAGCACGACGGGGAAGAACACCAGCAGGATGAAGCCGAGGCTCGCGGTCTTCGGGCGCAGGCTCAAGAGGCAGGCGGTGACGATCACTGGCGCCATGGCGATGGCGAGCAGCGGAAAGCCCTGGCCGCCGTCGAGCACGACGAACTCGACGAGGCCCGCGCAGGCCGCGGCGAGCGGCATGCCCCAGAGCGCACCGGTGGCGAAGGCGACGGGATTGGGGTTGATCGAGGCGAGCGCGGCGAAGGCCGAGACCTGGAGCAGGGCCGCCGAGGTGGCGGGCCAGCCGCTGAGCACGAACAACGCCGCGCTGATCGCGATGGTGATGACGACGCGGGCGGCGTTGCGCAGCGCGTCGGGGAAGTCGCGATGGATGGGCAGCCGCATGTCGCGCAGCGGCGCCCGTCCGGTCTCCAACGCGTCGATCCCGTCCTCGGCGAGGCGATCCTGGCGCAGGAGGTCGATGGCGCGCCGCAGCCGCAGCACCGCGTCGGGGTCCGCGTCCTCGCGCTCGGCCAATGCGTCGAGGCGGGCGACGAGCGCGGGCAGCGCGTCGCGGTCGCCGTCGAGGCCGGCGAGCACGCTCGCGCGCAGGTCGTCCGGGTCGCCGGAGCGTGCCACCGCCAGGGCGAACGAGCGGGCGGCGGCGACCGAGGCGAAGAGCGCCGCCACCGCGCTGCGGGCCCCCGCCGCCCGGTTCGCGCCGTCGTGGAACTCGGTCGCCACCACGCCGATCGCGTCGCGGGGGGCGGCCGCGAGGCACATCGCCTCGGCTGCCGCCTCCGGTCCCGGATCGCCGTCCCGCACCGCCCGGCGGACGAAGTCGCGCGCGGCCTCACGGGCCTTGGCCATTCCGGCGCTGAGATCGGGGAAGATGGAGGGCGCGCCGAGCGCGTCGTTGATGAAGGTGATCGCCACGATGCCGAGCGTGATCGCGGCGACCCGCTCGATCCCGGTGGCGAAGACCGATTGCGGCGCGTCGATATTGTTGATGGCGATGATCGCCACCGTATAGCCCGACAGCATGGCGCCATAGGCCTTGGTGCCCTGGAGATAGTTGGCGGTGAAGACGCACAGCCCCATCCAGAGCGCGAAGGCGACCAGCATCTCGACCCGGTCCTGCCCGAACAGGGCGGCGAACAGGATCGCCACCGCGAAGCCGACGAGCGTGCCGAGGAAGCGGTAGGCCGCCTTCGACAGGGCCTGCCCGCGCCGGGGCTGGGCCAGGATCGCCACCGTGACGGCGGCCGAGGACGCGCTCTCGAGCTGGAGCCAGAACCCGGCATAGAGCGCCAGCATCATGGCGAGCCAGATCCGCACGGCATAGGCCCAGGACGACAGCGGCGGCGGCTCGACCCGGTCGAGAACCGCATCGATCCAGCCGCGGCGCAGGGATTCCTCAGCCATCGGTCGCACCCGTTTCGGATGCACAAATCGAATACGGTGCTAGGGTGGGGGAGGCCGGACGCCAACGATCCGGCGCGCGGCCCCGCGCCGCGCCAGAACCGCCAGTCGAGGAAGCGCCGATGAGCAAGCCTGAGATCCGCGTGGCCACGTTCGCGGGCCCGGGGGCGGAACCCGTCATCCAATCGGTGCCGTGGCCGAAGGTTCCCCGCAAGGCCGCCCTGATCAAGGTCGGCGCCTGCGGGGTCTGCGGCACCGACCAGCACATCCTCAAGGGCCATTGGCCCAAGCCCCTGCCGTGGCCGTTCACGCTCGGCCACGAGATCGGCGGCGTCATCGTCGAGAAGGGCGAGGAGTTCACCGCCGACTTCATGGAGAAGCCGCTCCAGGTCGGCTCCAAGGTGATGATCCCGCCGCTGATGCCGTGCGGGCACTGCTATTACTGCGTCCACTACCCCGAGCAGGCCAACAAGTGCCTGACGCCGGTCTATTACGGGCGCTATCTCGGCTTCGACAAGGCGCCGCACCTGTGGGGCGGCTGGGCCGAGTACGTCTATGTCGACCTCGAGATGCTGCCGGGCACCAAGGTCTACAAGCTGCCCGACGACATGTCGCTGCGCCTCGGCGCGCTGTCCGAGCCGCTGACCTCCTGCATCCGCGCCTTCAACCGGGCGACGAAGGCCGGCGGCTTCAAGTGGGGCGACACCGTCGTCATCCAGGGTTCCGGCCCGATCGGCATCCTGGCGGTGGCGGCCGCCCAGGAGATGGGGGCCGGCCGGGTGATCTGCGTCGGCGCCCCGGAGGAGCCGCGCCTCGCGCTCGCCCGCAAGTTCGGCGCCGAGGCGACCGTCGACATCACCAAGGTGACGACGCCCGAGGCCCGCATCGCGGCGGTGCGCGAGATCGTCGGCGGCTTCGGCGCCGATCTGGTGATGGATTGCTCGGGCCACCCGAGCGCGGGGCCGGAGGGCATCGAGTTCCTGCGCGACGGCGGCACCTACGTGGAGATGGGCCAGTTCACGGATGCCGGGAAGATCGAGACCTCCTGGCACCGGATCTGCTCCAAGGACCTCAACGTGCTGGGCTCCTGGGCCTTCACCGGCAACGACCTGCCGCTCGGCGTCGACATGCTCTACCGCGCCCGGGACAAGTATCCCTGGCTCGAGATGCAGACGGTCTATCCCTTCACGCAGGAGGGCGTGTCGCAGGCGGTGCAGGACGCGATGGCGATGAAGACGGTGAAATCCACCATCGTGCCGTTCCCGGAGCTCGTGGCGTGACGCGGCGTCCGGGCGCCTGACCGCATGGCGGGACGGGGGCGAAGGCGCCGAGCAGATTTCGCCGAAGTGGATACCGGTTCGGCGGCAAAAATCTGCGACACGACAAGAACCTAAGCGGGCGAAGCGTTGGCCTGCCAACGCAAGTCTGCTTAGGTCGGGGACTTCGCGATTCGCCTCAACCCGGAGCCCGCGCCGTTGCGTCCCGTCCTGCTCGCCGCCCTTCTCGCCTGCGCGCCCGTGCTCGCCCACGCGCAGGCGAGAAGGGCGGC
>NZ_JTHF01000376.1 GCF_001043895.1 Methylobacterium indicum | reverse complement strand
TCGGCCCCCGCACCCGCCCGCAGCCAGAGCAGCGGGCGGGTGCGGGGGCCGAGCGCTCCGTCCTCGATCGCCGCCCGGTCGGGATAGGGGCGGAACGCCTCGCCGTCGCGGCGCGCCGCGCGCAGGGACGGGTCCAGGCCCGGCCGGGTCTCGCCCGGTTCGAGGGAGACGAGGTCGTCGGGGCGCGCCAGCGCCGGCACGGTGAAGTCCGGCGTCGGCACCGGGGAGCCGACGAGTTCGGGCTCGAAATAGCCGGTGAGGAAGCCGGCCTGACGCTCGGCCGGGTTCTCGCGGGCCGGCCGCAGCACCCGGTAGGCGGCAAAATTCTGGAGGAAGAAGCCCTTCGCACCCTCAGGCGGCACGGTCGCGGCGGCAGCGCAGGCCACGGCCAGATCCTGCGACGGTGCCTTCGGCGCGGCTTCGGCGAGGACAGGGGCGGCGGGCTGCGCACAGGTCGCCCGGAAGGTCGCGAGGGCGGCCGCGAGATCGTCTCCGGCGAAACCCGGGAGCGCGTCGAGGGCGACGGGTTCGAGCACGGCCTCACCGACCCGCAGCAATGCCGCATCGGCGCGGGCGCCGGAGAGTCCGGCCAGGGAGCCGGCGATCATGCCGGCGAGGAGGAGGGCGGAGGAGGGCGATCCGGTGCGGGGACGTCGGCCCGAGGACATCCTGCAAGGGGTCCTGCTGCCAGGGATCCTGCGAGGGCGACGTCCGAGGCGGGCACCGGAGGAACGGGGAAGGCCGACGGCCGGCGGCATGATGGCGGGCTCCGGCCCCGAGACGGTGGGGTGTGCGGGAATGCTGAGGTCCGATCGCGCGACGCGATGTCCGCCCGATTTTCGCCGATGCCCGGCGGAGGATCAAGCCGCTCGCCCGGCATGATCCCGGGGCCCGGCGCCCGCAGCGCCTCGATGGCGGCGGGAGCCGGGCGGGGCAGTGCCTACTGCCCGGCCTCGGTGGCGACGAGCTGCCAGTTGGGATCGCGGCTTCCCAGCGTCCGGGCGAAGGTCCAGACGTCGGTCACGTCCACCACCTTGTCGGGGCTGCCGTCGACCACCTGGCCCTGCGGCCCGCGGGTCGCGGTGATCAGCTTCGAGAGGTAGCGCACGGTGACCTGGGCGACGCGGTTGCGCACGTCGACCCCGACGATCTCCGCCCGGTCGATCGACACGAAGGTGGTCTCGACGGTCTGGCCGGCGCGCTCGCGGCCTTGGATCGCCCGCTCGAACCCGTCGGCAACCTCGCGGGAGAGCAGGGTCTTGAGGGTCTTGCGGTCGCCCTTGGCAAAGGCGGTGACGATGGTCTCGTAGGCGACCTTCGCGCCGTCGGCGAAGCCGCGGGGATCGAAGCCGGGCTCCTGCTGGAGGATCTGGTCGAGGCCGCGGGCGGCGGGCGAGTTCGGCTCGACCACGCCCTTCCAGTTGCGCGGCACCGCCGTCGCCACCGGGGCGGCCGCAGCGCGCTCGGGGCCGGCTCCCGGCAGCCGCACGACGTTGTCGCCGTCGCGCGAGGCGGCCGGCGGCGGCTCCTCGCGTCGGGCGAGCGGGTTGAAGGGCGGCCGCTCGCTCCCGGTCTTCTGTCCGAGAACGGACCGGAGCTTCCAGATCACGAAGACCGCGAGCCCGAGGAAGATGAGGGTCGTAAGGTCGAGAGAATCCTGCATCATCGATCCGTTCATCGGTCCGTTCTTGGCGGCTTCGCGCGGAGCACCCCGACCGCCCCGGCACAGCGTACGACATCTCCAGCGCGTCGACGGCTTTGGCACCGGGCCCGGGGCGTGGCAAGAATCTTGGCAAAAACCTTCGCCAGAACCTCGGCCAGCCCCGGACCGGCGCCGCCCGACGGGCCATTCACCAGGATATGGGGCCGGGGGCCCGCCGTATCCAGGCACCGTCCACGGAGATGGCCCACGCCCGGGCCCGTCCCCGTGCAAGTGCCGCATCCCGTCGTCGAGTCGAAGGCGTCGTCGGGTCAGGGGTTCGGGGAGGGCGATCGGCGGCTCTGCTTGTTCACGCGGTGCGGGCATGATAGCCGCAACCCCGCCGTCGCGCGCGCCGATTTGCGCGCCAGCGTGCGACGGCCCGTCGTTACGTCCAGCCCTCGAAGGAACTCTCCGCCATGGCCGATTCCCCGCTCCCGAACGGCAACGGTGGCGCCGCGGCGCAGCCCGACGACCTCACCCCGACCCTGAACGCGCTCGCCCAGTACGCCAAGGACCTCTCCTTCGAGAACCCGAACGCGCCGCGCTCGCTGCAGCCGCAGCAGCAGGGCCCGCAGATCAACATCCAGGTCAACGTCAACGCCAAGCAGCTCGCCGAGGAGGATTTCGAGGTCGACCTGCGCCTCGAGGGCGACGCCAAGATCGGCGCCGAGGTGCTGTTCGCGTTCGAGCTGACCTATTCGGGCATCTTCCGCCTGCGCAACATTCCGCAGGACCAGATGCATCCGGCCGTCATGATCGAGTGCCCGCGGCTGCTGTTCCCGTTCGCCCGCCAGATCATCGCCGACGCGGTGCGCAACGGCGGCTTCCCGCCGCTCTACATCGATCCGATCGACTTCGTCGGCCTCTACCGCCAGAAGGCTGCCGAGGCCCAGGCCCAGGGCGGGATCGCGTAAGGTCGACACCGCGTCGGATTGTCGAACTCGCGCGGCGCGGGCCTGGACGATCACCATCGTCCGGATCCGCGCCCGTTTCATTTCGAGACGAAAACGTTTCACGGGAAACGCCGCTCGCTACTCGGCGAGGACGGGGACGAGGGACGCGACCAGCAATCCCGCCATCGCGAGATTGAACAGCCGCATCGCTCGGCGCGACCGCAGCACCCGGGCGGTGCCGACGCCGACGAGCGTCCACAGGGCGACGCACGGGACGGCGACGAGCCCGAAGACGAGGGCCAGCAGCAGCGTCGCCGCCGGTGACGCCCCTTGCCCCTCCGCCGTGTAGGTGGCGAGCGCCCCGGCGGCGATGATCCAGGCCTTCGGGTTGACCCACTGGAACAACGCCGCCTGCAGGAAGCCGAGGGGGCGCCCGGGCGCGCCGGGCTTCGCGGCCGCGACCGCAGGATCAGGCTCGGCGGCGGCGATTTTCCAGGCAAGCCAGAGCAGGTAGGCGGCCCCCACCCATTTGAGCACGGCGTGGACCCGCGGATCGGTGAGCAGCGGCAGGCCGGCGGTGCCGAGAACGATCAGCATCACCGGAAAGCCCGCCGCGATGCCGAGCATGTGCGGCACAGTGCGGGCGAAGCCGTAGGTCGCCCCAGAGGCCACCACCATGGTGTTGTTGGGCCCCGGCGTCGCCGACATCGCGACCGCGAACGCACTCGCCGAGAGCAGCCAAGTCCAATCCATCGTCGTCCCCCGCCCGTACCTCGCGGCGCCAGCGGGATCCTACAGGTCTCTGTCGTGCCGGTCGCCGTGTCGACGACGGAGCGCGTGCGGTTTTCACGGTCTGACCGGTGCCCGTTCGACCGTGAACCGATCGAACCCTGGGGCAGGCGACCGCAGGACCACGGGAGCCGTTCCCCCTGGACTCACGCCCCCGGATCGGGCGATGGGAGGCGCGCGCAGCGCGAGCGGCTGCGAGCGTGGAAAGACGACGGGATGGCGTACTGGCTCTACAAGTCCGAGCCCTCGGTCTGGTCGTGGGACGACCAGGTCGCCGCGGGCGAGGCCGGGACCTACTGGAACGGGGTGCGCAACCACGTCGCCCGCAAGAACCTGGAGGCGATGCGCCTCGGCGAGCAAGGTTTCTTCTATCACTCGAACGAGGGCAAGGCGGTGGTCGGCATCGTCGAGGTGATCCGCACCTACTATCCCGACCACACCGACGAGACCGGCCGCTTCGGCATGGTGGATCTCAAGGCGGTGGTCGCCCTGCCCCGGCCCGTCACCCTGGATGCGATCAAAGCCGAGCCCGCCTTGCGGGAGATGGTGCTCGTGAACAACTCGCGCCTCTCGGTCCAGCCGGTGAGCGAGGCGGAATGGGCGCTGGTGCGCCGCATGGGCGGCCTATGAATGGGGGCCGGTGAGGGGCGGCGCGTGAAACGCGTCCTCGCCGCGCCCGGCTTGACGCTTGGCCTGACGCTCGGCGTCGCACTCGGCCTCGTCGCCGGGCCGGCGGCGGCGCAGAAGAAGCCCCCGATCCGGGGCGCACCCGAGAAGGCGGCCGTACCCGCCAAGGTCTTGGCCTGCGGCTCGCTCGCCAACCTGCGCATCCTGATGGCGGAGACGGGGAGCGATCAGACGGCGATCAAGGCACGGCTGGCCGATCCCAAGGCCGACCATCTCGGCTGCGCCCGGTTCGGCCCGGATCGGATCGAGGGCAATGCCGAGCGGGTGGTGATCGGCGGCACCGCCTATGACTGCCTGAGGGTCAAGGAGTCGAGCCTGTGCCGCTGGGCGCTGTCCGGCGTGCCGGCGGAAGCGCCGTGAGGCGCGTCCGCCGGCAACGGGCCCAGACCTTTCCGTGTCAGACGCTCCAGTACGGCGTCGCCTTGAAGTACTGGTGGACGTGCTCCTCCCAACCGCGATCGAAGGAGGGGTCGTTGCCCTCCGCCGAGGCCGGGGGCGCGGCGCGCAGCTGCTCCTCGGTGAGATCGAGGATGTAGGCATCCATCTCGGGTGCGAAGCGCAGCGTCGACCACGGGATGGTGTAGTAGCCCTCGCCGATGCCGAGGAAGCCGCCGAAGCTCATCACGGCGTAGACCACCTTGCCGGAGGCCTTCTCGATCATCAGCCGCTCGATGCGGCCGATGCTGTCGCCGTTGGGGCGGCGCACCGCGGTGCCCTCGACGCGGTCGCTGGCGATGAGGGCGCTGGTCTCGTTCGTGGTCAGGCTGCCCATGTCGGAACGGTCGCCGATCGTCGGCGCGACAGTGGTCATCGGAATGCCTCCGGGTCAGGTTTCCCTTGCTCCTGCAACGCTGCCGCGCCGGGCCTGTTCCGGCCGGACACGCTGCGGCGAATGGCGGAACGCGAGGCGGTTTCCCTGACGCGAGCAGGGCGCTAGCTTGGGCGCCATGAGCTTGGGATCCATGCCGATTCGCCGCACCGCCGTCCTGACGGTCCTCCTCGCGCTCGCCGGTCCCGCCTTCGCGCAGGACCGGGGCACCCTCCATCCGAAGCCGCTGCCGCCGCTCGCCAATCCGGACGATCCGTCGACGCCCGCCAAGGCCCTGTTCGGCCGCGCGACGACGCCGGCCGCCCTGCCGCCGCAAGCGATCGGCGGTTACGCGCGGGGCTGCGTGGCCGGCGCCGAGGCGCTGCCGATCGACGGCGACACCTGGCAGGTGATGCGGCTGTCCCGGAACCGGAACTGGGGCCACCCGCGCCTCGTCGCGTTCCTGGAAAAGATCGCCGCCGAGGCACCGCGCAAGGCGGGCTGGCCCGGTCTCCTCGTCGGGGACATGTCCCAGCCCCGGGGCGGTCCGATGCTGACGGGCCACGCCTCGCACCAGCTCGGCCTCGACGCCGATATCTGGCTGACCCCGATGCCGGACCGGCGCCTGACCCGCGCCGAGCGCGAGGAGATGTCGGCCACCAACGTGGTGCGGCCCGACCGGCGCGACATCGACCCGGCCGTGTGGCGGCCCGAGCACCTGCGGCTGATCAAGATGGTGTCGCGCGAGCCCGAGGTGGCGCGGATCTTCGTCAATCCGGCGATCAAGCTGGCGCTGTGCCGCGAGGCCGGTTCGGACCGGAGCTGGCTCACCAAGGTCCGGCCGATCTACGGCCACAACTACCATTTCCACATCCGGCTCGACTGTCCGGCGGGCGAATCCGCCTGCCACGACCAGGATCCGCCGCCCTCCGGCGACGGCTGCGGCCCCGAGCTCGCCTACTGGTTCTCGGACGCGATCCTGAATCCCAAGCCGCGCCCGCCCGGCAAGCCGCGCCCGCCGATGACGCTGGCGGGCTTGCCGGACGCCTGCCGCACGGTGCTGAAGGCGCGCTGACACCGAGGCGGGACCGGTGGAAGGCCGGTCCCGCTCTCCGGAATCCGCTTCGCGGCGTCCGGCTACTCGGCCGCGACGCCGATGCCGACCGGGCAGGACACCCCGGTGCCGCCCAGGCCGCAATAGCCGCCCGGGTTCTTCGCCAGGTACTGCTGGTGGTACTCCTCGGCGAAGTAGAACGGGCCGCCGTCGCGGATCTCCGTGGTGATCGGGCCGAAACCCCGGGCCTTGAGGGCGGCGGCGTAGGCGTCGCGGGACGCCTCGGCCTCGGCGAGGCGCGCCGGATCCGACAGGTAGATGCCGGAGCGGTACTGCGTGCCGACATCGTTGCCCTGGCGCATGCCCTGGGTCGGGTCGTGGCTCTCCCAGAAGGTCTTGAGCAGGGTGCCGAACGGCATCGCGGCGGGGTCGTAGGCGACGAGCACGACCTCGTTGTGCCCGGTCATCCCGGAGCACACCTCCTCGTAGGTCGGGTTCGGCGTGGTGCCGGCGGCGTATCCCACCGCCGTGACGAAGACGCCGTCGCCGAGCTGCCAGAATTTGCGCTCCGCGCCCCAGAAGCAGCCGAGACCGAACACGACGGTCTCGACCCCGGCCGGATAGGGGCCCTTCAGCGGACGGCCGTTGACGAAGTGACGCTCGGCCGTCGGCAGGGGGGTCGGCCGGCCCGGCAGGGTCTGGTCGGGGGCCGGCATCTCGGCACGCTTGCGAAAGAACAGCATCGGGTCGCTCCGGTTACGGAACGGGGCCTCGCGGCCCCGGAGGCGTCAGCGCCTCGTCACGCGCCGGATGTGGGATGCCGGGTGCGGTTCCTGAAGAGCGATGCTTGCGCGCAGGGCGGGATGTCTTGACCGGGAACCGTTCAGGACGGAGACGGCACGACAGGAATGGGAGGTGGGCCGCACCAACGGGACGCGGCGGCCGACGGCGCGATCAGCGCAGGACCGGCGCGTCCGTTCCAGCCAGGGTCTGGGCAACGGCGCCCTCTTGCGTCGCGGCGACGCGGGCCGGCGCATCGGGACCGAAGGCGGTGCTGGGATCGAAGAAGGCGCCGCGCGCGGTGATCAGCCCGGCCGCCAGGACCCAGAAGAGAACCGCGCCGACGATGCGCCGAGTCCGGCGGCGACGGGGTGCTGCGGTGCCGGCCGTATCCGACCCGGGTCGAAGGTCCAGGCGCTCGCCGAACGGATCGAAGATGGCAGGACGCATGGTAAAACCCGGCGTGGATGGAAGGCTGCCTGGATGGCAACCGCACCGCAGTAGATAGGTCAGCGAGAGCCCTCCCAGCAATAGACACGGTTTTCCATTTTCATGAACAGAAGAGAATATGTTTGTTGTCAAAACCTGCTTGGAGAGAAGTTTTATCTTCGTTCCAACGCGGGCGTTCGTTGGGCTGCTGCGTCGTGACGCAGCCGCTACCTCTCGCGGGATCGGGGCGATCCGGCGCACCCTCGTGTCGCAAGGGGGCGGCGGCCATCCGCAACGGCCATGCGGACGGCACGGTTGCCCCAGCGCTAATCAATAGCGTACAATCGAATGCGGACGTTGCGGATCGGTCCGGTCCGCGATGCGGCACAGCCGTCTTTCTGGGAATATCGACCTTGAAGAGCGAGATCTGGACGCTTGGCAGAGCCGTCGGCGACCATCCGCAGCCTTCGTCCGTCGCGAGGCGGCACCGTCCTGAGACGACCGGCGGCGGACGGGCGCGGGCCGGCGACGCACCATGACCGCGTCGATGGACGGGATCGTCCGGCAGGCGGATCCGACCTCCCAGGACTTCATGCACCTGATCGAGGCGTTCGGCCTCACCGGCGCGTGGCGCTGGGATTTCGGCACCGGCCGCCAGGTCTGGTCGTCCGGACTCTACCGCCTGCTCGGGCTGCCGGAGAGCGAGACGGCGAGCTACGAGCGGTTGCTCCGCCTGGTCCATCCCGCCGACCGCGACGTGCTGGAGGATGCCGCCCAGATCGTCCAGACCGGGATCTGCGGCAGCCACACGGTGCGGCTGATCCGGCCGGACGGGACGTCGCGCACCGTGGTGAGCCGCGGCGAGGTGTTCTTCGACGCCGAGGGCCGGCCCGTGGCGGTGACCGGCGTGCTGCTCGACGTGACCGACCGCGAGCGCCTGGCCGAGCTGCACCGGCTGGAGCAGCAGCGCCGGGCGAGCCTGGCGCAGCAGGCGCAGGTCTTCATCTACACCGAGGCCAGCCTGCCGCCGACCGGGTACGGCCCCGACTTCCTGGCGCTCGTCGGCCTCGGTCGCGAGGACGTGCGGGCGAACTGGCTCAGCCCGATCGTGCCGGAGGAATGGCCGCGCTGGGGCGAGGAGCTGCCCCGCCTCGCCGCGGCCGGGCGGCCGTTCAGCATCGAGCCGACCCTGCGCCTCGCCGCGGGCGGGCGGGCGCCGTTCCGCATGACGATGGTGCCCCTGCGCGACGAGGCGGCGGACCAGATGAGCTGGACCGTCGTGATCACCCCGCGCGAGGGCGAGACGGCGGCCCCCTGCGGGTCGCTGCCGCGCCAGGTCGAGCAGGCGATCGAGGGCTGTCACCTGCGGGCGGCCCGCGGCTTCCTCGACTGGACCCTCAGCGACCTCGCGCGGGCGAGCGGCCTGTCGCTCTCCACCGTCCGGCGCCTCGAGGAAGAGACCGAGGGACCGACCTCGCGCTCGCGTCCCCACGTCCTCGCGGCCCTGCGCAAGGCGGGCATCGTGTTCACGCTGGTCGAGGGCGGGACGGTGGCCGTGGCCCTCTCCGGCGAAGCCGAGACGCCGCCGGTCGGCCCTTGAGGGTCACGCGACCCGGTAGACGCTCAGGGCGACGTGGTCGGGCGCCCGCGCCCCGGTCGCGAGGAACAAGCTCGTTTGCATCCAGGCGAGGCGAGGCGCCGCGGTCTCGAACCGGGGAGCGGAGCGGAAGTAGATCAGCGCGGGATCGACCGGCTCGCCCCGACGCAGGCGCTCCAGCGCCTCGGGCGGCCCGAAGCGCAGGCCGGTATTCTCGACGTAGATCCGCGCGCCGTCCTCGGCCTCGACGACGTAGCGGGCATGGAGCTGCGTGAGACCGTCGGCCGCGATGGTCTGGTAATCGGCTCCACCGGGCAGGACCCGTCCGGCGAGGCCCGGGCCCGTGACGGTGCCGCCCGTGATGGCGATGACCCGCCGGCTGCCGGCCGTGGTCTCGCCGACCTCGACCGGCACCGCGACCAGGATGCGGGCGTCGAAGACATGCTCCAGGGCGGGGGCGGGGATCGTCGTCACGGCCTGGATCATGGCTTGCCCTTCACCAGCGGGCAGTCGCTCTGGTCGAGCGGCCGGAACGCCTCGTCGCCCGGCAGCGTCGCCACCCGCTGCATCACGTCCCATTCCCCCGTCGATTCCTCCGGCCGCTTGACCCGGAACAGCGAGACCTCGCGGATCACCCGCCCGTCCGGCCGCAGGCGCCCGCCATGGGTCATGACGTCCTCGATCGGCAACTCGGAGGCCTGCTTGACCGCGTTGATCGCGTCGCCGCCGACGTTGAAGAGCGCGATCACCCCGGCGCCGGAGGCCTGCGCCTGCAGGATCTGCGACGACAGATCGGGCGAGAGCAGGGGGTGGAAGACCTGGCCCACCACCTTGCCGCCGCCGCCCGTGACCACCGGCGTCACGTCGGCGACGAAGGACTTTCCGAGCGTGATGTCGGCGACGACATAAAACCAAGTCTTTTCGCCCGATTCCACCAGGGGCTTGGCGATGGCGCGGGACAGCGCATGGGTGTCGATGACCCAGAGCGCGCCGTTGGGCGAGCACTGCGCCCCGGTGATCACCGTCGAGCCCGAGCCGGTGATGAGGGCGATCCGGCCCTTCTCCGTCGCCAGCGCCTGGACGCCGAGCGCCACCGCCGAATTGCCGAGGTCGGTGATCATGTCGACCCCCTCGACGTCGTACCAGCGCCGCGCCAGCGTGCTCGCCACGTCCGGCTTGCTCTGGTGGTCGGCCGACACGATCTCGATCGGCTTTCCCAGCACGGTCGCGCCGAAATCCTCGACCGCGAGGCGTGCGGCGGTGACGCTGCCGGTGCCGTAATTGCCGGACATCGCGGTCGACATGTCGGCGAGCACGCCGATCTTGACGCGATCGCCGGAGACGGCGCCCTCCGCCCGCACCGGCGCGGGGGCGAAGGCGATCAGGCCCGCCAGCAGGGCGGAGCGGAGGGCGCGCATCGATGCCTCCTCAGACGGCCTTGAGGCCGAGGATGTCGCGCGCCTCGGCCGGGCTCGCCGGCTCGTGATTCAGTTCCTTGACGATCCGCACCGTGCGGGCGACGAGCTGCTCGTTGGTCGCGAGCTGGCCCCGGGAGTAGTAGTTGTTGTCCTCCAGCCCGACCCGGACGTGGCCGCCACCGCGGGCGGCCACGTCCGGGTCGGGCTCGAGGACAACCTGTACCTGTCGCGCGGGACCCTCGCCCCGAGCAACGCGGCCCTGGTCGAGAAGGCGGTGAGCCTGCTCGCCCACCTCGA
>NZ_JTHF01000375.1 GCF_001043895.1 Methylobacterium indicum | reverse complement strand
GGCGGCGGACCTCGTCGTAGACAGCCTGCCATCGCATTCGGCTCTGTGCGCCCGCTTCCAGTTCCGGCGTGCTGCGGGCGAAGGCACGGTCGCGCCGGGCGGGACGAACGGCCGAGCCAGGGAGGAGTGGAAGGTTCCGCAACCGGGCATGGGCGCCGTGGAGCCAGCGTTCGACGGCCTGCCGCATGTTGGTGAGCAGGTGCCAGCGATCGGCGACCTGCTGGGCCTGGGGAGCGGGGCTGAAGCTCGCCCCTGCCGAAGCCGCGCAGGTTGCGGCGGCACGCGAGCGGATAGGCGCGCGACTGCGGGCAGCCCGACTGGCCGAAGCCGAAGCCTGGGAGCGGGATCGCCCGGCTCGGCAGACACGAGCCCAGCAGCAAGAAGACGAGCTGGCGGGCCTGCAACGTCAGAATCGCGAGCGTGATGATGCGCAACGGCCGAGCGTGAACGAAACGCCCGAATCGAGGCAGAACGGCAGGCTGGGACCCGGGCGCAAGCCGAGCGGCAGGCGGCGGAGGCGGTAGCGCAACAGCAACGCGACGCAGCTCAGCGCGCCGCCGACCGGGCGGCGCAGGAGCGAGCTGCTGCCGAGACCTTGGCTCGCCTCCGGCGCGAGGAGGAGACGGCGCTGGCGCGTGATCCGTGCAACAGGGTCGAAGTGCGCCGGCAGTTGGTGGAGGCCGCCAATGCGATGGACCGCGCATGCTTTGGGGGACACAAGCTGCTCGATTTGACATGTGGGCTTACGAATTCGGGGCAACCGGATGCAGTACGTTCGTGCATGTTCGAGGCCGAGTGGTCCTCGGGTCAGCGTGGATTGGTAACGATCACAGTTCGTAAAAATTCTTTCCGTGATAACCTCATCGAAATCCACCCGTGACCGAAGGATGTGGCTGGCTATCTGGCACAATAAGGCCAGCTGCACCCCAATTTTGATCCTAGCTGGTGCAGCGCAATACATCCACATATGGAAATAGCACTCGTGTCATCGTCATCTTTCGTCGGCGACCACTGACAGTAAATGTTTATTGCGAATGATTCATCGGTCGTACTGCCGGCCAAGTTAAGCGTATTTCGGATTTTAGTTGCGAGAATATCATCTTTTTTAATCAATCAACATGATATGCGATTCACTTTGACTCGGTATGTCTCCGCGGTTCCTTTTCGATTACGTTTGGCGCTGTAGAGCGCCGCATCCGCTTGACGTAGTAGCACATTGCGATCCTGCGCAGCCGCGTTCGACAACGCGATGCCGATCGTGCCCGTCACTCGAGCGATATGGCCCTGTCCCTCCGTCACCATCTCCAGGTCGCGCAAAAGTCGTCGCACTTGGCGGTC
>NZ_JTHF01000374.1 GCF_001043895.1 Methylobacterium indicum | reverse complement strand
GCCCGCCGCCCTGTTCGAGCGGGTGCGCCTGCGGGTCGCCGAGACGACCCGCGGCGCCGAGGTGCCGTGGAGCGCCTCCCGCATCGAGGCGCCGTTCGTCTTCCTGGAGCGGGAGGCGGGCGCGCCCTCCCTCGCCGGCTTCGCGCCGCCGCAGAAGCCGCTCGGCGAAATCGGCGCGCGGGAGGCCTACGCCGCCTGCCTCGCCCGCGACACCCTGCCGGCCTACGAGGACTTCACCGCCGCCTACCCCCGCGACCCGCTGGCCAAGCGCGTGCGGGCGATCATCGCGGCGCGGCGCGAGGCCCTGACGTGGCGCGCGAGCGCCATGGCGGACACGCCGGATTCCTACTGGTCCTACCTCGCCCGCTATCCCCGCGGTCCGCATGCCTGGGATGCCCGTCGCCGCCTCTCGGCGTTCGCCGTGGCGCTGGCGCCGCCGCCGGATTACCGGGCCTTCGCCTACGACGTGCCGCCGCCGCCGCCCGACGAGATCGTCTATGTCGAGCGCCCGGCCCTCGTCCTCGACGATCCGGTCTACGCCCTGCCGCCGCCGCCCGCGGTCTTTCTGCCGCCGCCCCCGGTCGTGCTGGTCGAGCTGGCCCCGCC
>NZ_JTHF01000373.1 GCF_001043895.1 Methylobacterium indicum | reverse complement strand
TCCAGCTCCTCCGCTGATCCCATCGGGGCGACGCCCCGGACGGACGACGATCGAAAGGGCCCCGGGTCGCAAGACCCGGGGCCCTTTTCTGTACCGACGGGCGGATTCCCGGAGGATCCGGTGCGACCGCCCCGGGCGCGACGCGAGACGGCTGCGCCCGGCGCGGGTGCCGGGATCGCCTCGCGGTCCGCCGGGGGACGGAGTCCGCTCCCGCGGCGCCTCTTCAGAGTGCCGCCCGCTCGTGCTCCGGCGTCGAGACCAGCCGCGCGGCGGCCGCGTTGGCGGCGCGCAACGCGGTCTCGGGGGTATCGCCCCGGGCCAGGTGCGCCGCGAAGGTGCCGACGAACATGTCGCCGGCGCCGTGGGTGCTCACCACCGTGATCGGCAGGGCCGGCAGCGCCACCGGATCGGTCGAGGCGCCCGCCATGGCGACGCCGTCGCCGCCCGCCGTGACCACGACGAGGCCGAAGCGGGCGCTCAAGGTCTCGGCGGCCGTCGCGGCCTGCGCCAGCGACTCCACGCTCCCGCCGCCCAGCATCTCGGCCTCGATCGCGTTGACGACCAGGATGTCGACGTGGTCGGGGAGATCGGTCGCGAAGGGCCGGGCCGGCGCCGCGTTGAGGATCGTGGCGAGGCCGAGCTGCCGGGCCCGGCGCGCCACCGCGGCGTTGACCGCCTCCGGGATCTCGTTCTGGAGGATCAGCACCCGCGCCTGCCCGAGCCGGGCATCCGGGATCTGGTCGGCCTCGATCGCCAGGTTCGCGCCCGAGACGATGACCGCGCCGTAGTCGCCGCCATCGTCGAAGATCGCCACGCTCATGCCCGATCCCGTCCCGGGCAGGATTGCGACCGCGGCGCGGTCCACCCCGGCGCGGTCGAGGCCGGCCAGCAGGCCGCGGCCGAAATCGTCGTCGCCGACGGCACCCACCATCGCGGTCGCGACGCCCTGTCCTTGCGCCGCCGCGGCCTGGTTGCCGCCCTTGCCGCCGAATTTCGGGGCCCAGCGCCGGCCGGTCACGGTCTCGCCCTTGCGGGGGCGGTCCGGGGCGTCGACCGTGATGTCGTAGTGCAGGCTGCCGACCACGACGATCTCGGGCTGCGTCCCCTGCCCGGCCGTGCCCGGCGGGGTGGTGTCGTTTATGGTCATGCGCGCCCCCGGGCGAAACGGTCGACCAGCATGGCCAGCAGGATGATGAGGCCGGTGGCGAGAAGCTGGTAGAAGGCCTGCACGTTCATCAGGGTCAGCCCGTTGCGCATGGCGCCGAGGATGACCGCACCGAGGAGCGTGCCGAGGATGCTGCCCTTGCCGCCCATCAGCGAGGCGCCGCCGATGGCCGCCGCCGCGATGGCGTCGAGCTCCCAGAGATTGCCGAGGATCGGCTCGGCGGCGCCGAGGCGGCCGACGAGGATCATGGCGGCGAGCGCGGCGAGCAGGCCCGACAGCATGTAGGCGCCGATCTTGGTGAGCGCGATCGGCACGCCGGCGATGTGGGCGGCCTCCTCGTTGCCGCCGACCGCCAGGAGGTACTCGCCGAACGGCGTCTTGCGCAGGATCAGCCCGGCGAGGAGCGCCACCGCCAGCACCACGATCACCGCCATGGGGATTCCGCCGACATTCCCGTTCACCAGCGCCCGGAAGCTCTGCGGCACGCCGAAGATCGGGTTCCCGTCCGTCGCGATCAGCGCCAGGGCCCGGTAGGTGCTCAGCGTGCCGAGCGTGACGATGAAGGGCTGGAGGCCGCCAAAGCAGATCAGCGCGCCGTTGACGGCGCCGCACGCCGCGCCGAGCGCCAGCCCGGCCAGCACCGCGAGCACCGGGGGCACGCCGGCGACCATCAGGCTCGCCGAGAGCACCGCCGAGAGCGCCGCGACCGGGCCGACCGAGAGGTCGATGCCGCCCGACACGATCACCAGCGTCATGCCGAGGGCCACGCAGGCGTTGATGCTCGATTGCTGGAGAATGTTGAGGAGGTTGCGCTCGGTCAGGAAGCCCGGGGCCGCGACCGCGAAGACCAGGACGATGAGCACGAGGCCGAGCAGGGTGCCGAAGTCGCGCAACGGCACGCGCAAGCGCGTCGACGCGCCGGGCGCGGGGGCGGCTTTGTCTGTCAGGGTGAGCATGGGCGGGCCTCGACGGCGCAGAGGGGAGGTTCGAAAGAGTCAGGCGGCGCGGCCGGATTGGGGAACCGCGTGGGCGACGATGGCCTGCTCGCTCAGCGCCTCGCGCGGGAGCTCGGCGGCGATCCGGCCCTGGCGCATGACGAGGACCCGGTCGGAGAGGCGCAGCAATTCGGGCAGCTCCGAGGACACGACGATGACCGACTTGCCCTCGGCGGCGAGCCGCTCGATCAGCCCGTAGATCTCCGCCTTGGCGCCGATGTCGATGCCGCGGGTCGGCTCGTCGAAGAGCAGGATCTGGGTGCCGGCGGCGATCCAGCGGGCGATGATGCCCTTCTGCTGGTTGCCGCCGCTGAACAGGCGGATCGGCCGGTCGATCTGCATCGGCCGCAGGTTCACCTCGGCGAGGAGGCGCGCGGCCTCGGCCCGGAGCCTGCGCCCGCGGACGATGCCGCGGGGCGCGAACCGGGGCATCGACGGCAGCGCCACGTTGGCGACCATCGAGCGCTGGGGCACGATGCCGTCGCGCTTGCGCTCCTCGGGGACGAGTCCGATGCCGGCCGCGATCGCCGCCCGGGTGCCGCTCCGCACGAGCGGCCGGCCGTTGACCGTGATGGTGCCGCTGCTGCGCGGATCTGCGCCGGCGACGAGGCGGAGCAATTCGGTGCGGCCGGCGCCGATCAGCCCGGCGATCCCCAAAACCTCGCCGCGCCGCAGGTCGAAGCTCGCATCGACCACCCGCGTCCCGGCGGTCAGGCCGCGCACCGATAAAACCGTCTCGGGTTGCACCGACGAGCGGTGCTGCGCCACCGCGAGCTCGCGTCCGACCATCTGGGCGACGACGGCACTCTCGGTGGTGCCGGCGAGGTCGAGATCGGCGACGAAGCGCCCGTCGCGCATGATCGTCGCGCGGCTGCAGATCCGGAACACCTCGTCCATCTTGTGCGAGACGTAGATGATCGAGACGCCCCGGGCGGCGAGGCCGGCGATGACGGCGGCCAGGCGCTCGAACTCGCTCGGCGTCAGGCTCGAGGTCGGCTCGTCCATGGCGATGATGCGCGCGTTGTCGAGGAGCGCGCGGCCGATCTCGACGATCTGGCGCTGCGCCACCCGGAGGCTGCGGATCGGCGCGTCCGGGCGGATCGCGGAATCGAGCGGCGCCAGGGCCTCGGCCGCCAGCGCCTCCTGCCGGGCGCGGTCGACGAAGAGCCCGCCCCGCCGCAAGGCACGGCCCAGGAACATGTTCTGCGCCACGGTCAGCTCGGGGACCTGCTGCAGCTCCTGGTGGATCATCGCGATGCCGGCGCGGCGGGCCGCGAGCGGCGAGCGCAGGGTCAGCTCCTCCCCGTCCACCGCGATGGTGCCCTCGTCGGGCCTGAGCACGCCCGACAGCGTCCGCATCAGGGTCGACTTGCCGGCGCCGTTCTCGCCGAGCAGCGCGTGGA
>NZ_JTHF01000372.1 GCF_001043895.1 Methylobacterium indicum | reverse complement strand
CCCTCGCGGGGCCGGCCCCGCCATCGACCACGCGCAGGCGCGGGGTGGCCCTGGCCGGCGCGTCCTCGGCTTCGGTCTGGCGGGTGCCCCCGCCGCTCTCGATGGTGCGCAACGCCGCCCGGGCCCGTCCGAGGCGCGACATCAGCGTGCCGATCGGGATGCCGAGGACGTCGGCGGCCTCCTGGTAGGCCAGCCCCTCGATCGTCACGAGGTGCAGGGCCTCGCGCTGCTCCGCCGGCAGCCGGCCGAACGCCTCCCGCACCTGGGCGAGGCGCACATGCCCTTCCTGGGCCGGCGGCGTCGCCTCCTCGACGATGTGGCCGAGAGCGTCGGCGTAGCGCGCTTCGACCTTCCGGCGGCGCTGGTCGTCGATGAAGGCGTTGTGCAGCACCGTCATCAGCCAGGTGCGCAGGTTGGTCCCCGGCCGCAGGGTGCCCTGGCGTTCGAGGGCGCGCACGAGGGTGTCGTGCACGAGGTCGTCGGCCTGCGCGGAATCGCGCGTCAGGGACCGGGCGTAGCGCCGGAGCGGCACCAGGAGGTCGAGGACGTCGGGGCGCTTGCGAAGCATCATAATGGGTGAACGTGTGCCGGGCCCGATCTAATCCCGCTTCCATCCACCCTTGCGTGAAGCGGGTTCACATCCACGTGATCGCCGGTTGCCAAGCCCTCACGCCGGCGCACCGGACTGCCGTCCCCTGCGCCCTCGCGACGGCGTTGTGGGACAGGCCGTCCCCGGCGATCCGGCACACGGTCGGGTAGGGGGCGGTGTCGACGCCGACCATCGCGGTGCCGACCCGGAGGCTGACGAGGCGGAGAGCGGCGTGGCCGATGTCGTCGCGCTGGCCTCAGCGACCGGTTCCGGGTCCCGGACACCGGCGCCTGCCGGGCGAGCCGCATTGGGGCGGCCATGCCGCATTCTCGCCGCATCCGTGACCATGCTCGGCAGAGCTTGGCCGTTCCGGCGGCCAGGCTTGGCTCATGGCCGGCCTGCCTCACCGGCGGGCCCGCCCGACATCCAAGGGAACCCGGAATGCCGCATACCCTCACGGAACGCCGTCGCCGTCTCGAAGCGCAGCTCGCGGACTACGAACGGACGCTCGCGGAGATCCGCTCCTCGGCGGGCCTGGGCGCCAACAGCCGCGCCCTCCAGCTCCAGCATGCCCGCCTGATCTCGCAGGCGCGCACCGATCTCGCATCGCTCGACGCCGAGGAGGCCGACCTCTAAGCAGACCTGCGTTGGCAGGCCAACGCTTCGCCCGCTTGGGGTCTTGTTTCGTCGCAGATTCTTGCCGCCGAACCGGTGTCAACTTCGGCGAAATCTGCTGAGCGGCAGAGCCTGCACCGGTCCCGCGGCATCACGCGGGACCCTCCAGGGCGGCGAGGGCCGCGTCGTAGTAGGTCAGGATATCCTCGGGGTAGACCTGCATCGGGGGAGCGGCGAGCGCGGCCCGCGTCCACCAGCGGTGCTCGGCCAGGACCTCGACCTCGTTCTCCGTCCAGCCGTCGCGGGAGAGGGGATCGATCCCCGCCCGGACCGCGAAGAAGCGCTCCTCGGCCTCGACCCACTCCCCGTCCGACAATTGCATCGTGAAGCGGCACGTGCCGACCTCCGGCGCCGTCTCCGGGCAGGTCAGGCCGGTCTCCTCCCGCAGCTCCCGGATCGCGGCCTCGGAAAAGCTCTCGCCCGGCTCGACGCCGCCGCCCGGCGTCGCCCAGTATTCTTCCCCGGCGAGCGCCCCCGTCCGGAACGCGAAGCGGAACAGGAGCAGCCTGTCCTCGCCGTCGAGGACGAGGAGCCGGGCGGCGGGGCGTTCGCGCATCGCTAGTGGTACGGATCGGCCGCGTCGCGCAGGCCGTCGCCGAGGAAGTTGAAGGCCAGCACCACGATCACCACCGGCAGGATCGGCGCCAGCAGCCAGGGATGGAGCTGCACCGCCGCGAGGTTCTGGGCCTCGTTGAGGAGCACGCCCCAGCTCGTCACCGGCGGACGCAGGCCGAGCCCCAGGAACGACAAAGCCGTCTCGCCGAGGATCATCGAGGGGATCGACAGGGTCGCCGAGGCGATCAGGTGGCTCATGAAGTTCGGAATCAGGTGGCGGGCGATGATCCGCGTCTTCGAGGCCCCCATCAGCTCGGCGGCGCGGACGTAATCCTCCTCGCGCAACGCCAGGAGCTTCGACCGAACGGCGCGGGCGAGGCCCGGCCAGTCGAGGAGCCCGAGGATCAGCGTGATGCCGAAGAAGACCAGGATCGGGCTCCAGTTCGGCGGCAGCGCCGCCGAGAGCGCGAGCCAGAGCGGCAGTTCGGGCAGCGAGCGCAGGATCTCGATCACCCGCTGGATCACGTTGTCGACCCAGCCGCCGAGATAGCCGGCGAGCCCGCCGAAGAAGAGACCGAGGGCGAAGGACACCGCGATGCCGACGAGGCCGACTGTGAGCGAGATCCGGGTCCCCGAGACGATCCGCGAGAGGAGGTCGCGCCCGAGCCGGTCGGTGCCGAGCAGGAACATCGTTCCGTTCTCGGGTGGGCAGACGAGGTGCCAGTCGGTGTCGATCACGCCCCAGAACGCATAGGAATCGCCGCGGCAGACAAAGCGCAGGGGCTGCGCCTTGGTGCGGTCGACCGTGTAGTCGCGGTGGAAGGTCTCGAGGTTGAAGGTGAAGTGGTAGGGATGTGTGTAGGGCCCGACGAAGCGGCCCTCGTGGAACAGATGAACGCTCTGGGGCGGCGCGTACAGATAGTCGCCGTGGCGCTTGGCCGGGTTATAGGGCGCGATCACCTCGACGAAGGGGATCAGGGCGTAGAAGGCGATCAGGATCAGCCCCGCCGCCACCGCCACCCGGTGCTTGCGGAACTTCCACCAGGTCAGGCGCCAGGACGAGGCGCGGTCGACGGCGCTGCTCTCCGCCCCCACCGGCTCGGTGCGGCCCGGATCGAAGGGCGCGGGATCGACGAAGTGGTGCGGCCGGTCGCGTAAGCCGAGGGTCATCGGCCGTCCCCTCCGAGGCGGATGCGCGGATCGAGCCAAGCGAGCAGCAGGTCGGAGACCAGCATGCCGATCACGGTCAGCATCGCCACGAACATCAGGATGAAGCCGGCCAGGAACTGGTCCTGGCTCTTGAGGGCGGCGAGCAGGATCGGCCCGACGGTCGGCAGGCTGAGCACCAGCGACACCAGCACCGAGCCCGAGATCAGGTGCGGGAGAAGGTTGCCGATATCGGCGATGAACGGGTTGAGCGACATCCGGAACGGGTATTTCAGCAGCGCCCGGGTCGGCGGCAGCCCCTTGGCGCGGGCGGTGACGACGTATTGCTTGGCGAGCTCGTCGAGGAGGTTGGCGCGCATCCGCCGGATCATCGCGGCGGTGCCGCCCAACCCGATCACCAGGGTCGGCACGACGAGGTGGGCCATGAGCGAGCGAAGCTTGTCCCAGGTCCAGGGCTGGCCCGCATAGGCACTGTCGTAGAGCCCGCCGATCGACACCCCGAACCAGCGGTTGGCGTAGAACAGCATCACCAGCGCCAGGAGGAAGGACGGGGTGGCGAGCCCGATATAGCCGATGAAGGTCGCCACATAGTCGCCGAGCGAGTATTGCCGCGTCGCCGAGTAGATCGCGATCGGGATCGAGACGAGGTGGACGAAGACCACAACGGCGAGGTTGACGACGAGCGTCAACCAGAGCGCGTCGCCCACCACCTCGCGCACCGGACGGTCATACTCGAACGACCAGCCCCAATTGCCCTGGATCAGGCCGTTGAAGGCGCCCTCGGGGTTGGGCCACAGCCCGATCCAGCGCAGGTACTGCTCCCAGACCGGGCGGTCGAGGCCGTATTGCTGCATCAGGAACTGCGCCTTGGCGACCGACGCCGCCTCGCCCTGCGAGCGCAATTCGGCGATCTGGTTGGTGAGGAAGTCGCCCGGCGGCAGCTTGATGATGACGAAGACGAGGGCCGAGATGACGAGAAGCGTGGCCGCCATGGTGAGGAGGCGGCGGGCGAGATAGCGGATCACCGCGCGGCCTCCTTCGGGCTCGGGCCCCAGTAGAACTCGTCCATGCGGTAGATCCCGATCAGCGCGGTCGGTTTCCAGCTGTAGATTTCCTTGTCGGGCACGTTGAGGAGCCGGGTCTTGGCGACCACCGGCTGCAACGCCCCCGACACGGTGCCGATCACCCACTGGTTCTCGGCCCGGTTCTGCAGCATCTCGCCCCAGATCTTGGCCTGCTCGGTGTTGTCGGCGGTCGCCATCCAGCGGGCGTTGAGGTCGATCAGCACCTTCGCGGCGGGGATGTCGCAGGGCTCGCCTTCCTTGCCCTTGGTCTCGACGTACTGGCCCCATTTCGGCCAGGCATAGGTGTCCTGGTGGACCGGGGCGAGTTCGTCGGGCGACATGTCGGCGGTCGGCATCGCGAGGTCGAGGCCCTGCGCCGCCACCATCACGGCGGCGCCGGAATAGGCGCGGTTGCGCAGGACCGTGCGGTCCTGCGGCTTGACGAACAGCTTGACGCCGACCTCGCGCCAGAATTCCGAGATCAGGGTCAGCCCGTCGGTGAGCATGCTGCTCTCGCCGTCGGTCTCGACCACGATCTCGAGCTCGCGCCCGTCGGGCAGGAGCCGGATGCCGGCGCCGTTGCGCTGCGTCAGCCCGACCTCGTCGAGGAGGCGGGACGCCTCCCCGGGGTCGTAGCCGGCATAGAGGGTGCGGTAGTCGGGCTTGTAGAGGGGGCTGGCCTCCACCACCGTGTCGTTGCCCTCGGTGCCGAGCCCGAACAGCAGGGCGTTGTTGAGGGTCCGCCGGTCGATGGCGAGGGACAGCGCCCGGCGGTAGCGCAGGTCGCGGTTGAGCGCGCGCCAGACCGGGTCGGTCACCGTCAGGTTGGGATAGAGCGCCAGTTCCGAGCCGCGGGCGGTGGGCCAGAGATGGGTGCGGTAGCCCTTGGCGCGCTCGCCCTCCCGCAGGATCGGGATATCCTCCATGTTGAGGCCGCGAAACAACAGGTCGGCCTCGCCGGCATTGGCCTTGGCGGCGAGAAGACCGCCGGCCGCCACGTCCATGTTGACCTTGTCGATGTAGGGGAGTTGCTGCCCGTTGGTGTCGACCCGGTGGTAATAGGGGTTGCGCACGAAGACGAAGCGGGCGGCCGGCGCGGTGTTGGTCACGCGCCAGGGCTGCAGCGTCGGGAGATCCGGGTTGGTCTGCTCGAACATCGCGTCGAGCCGGTTGTGGAGCGCCGCCCAGCCCTTGACCTTGGCCTGCTTCACCAGCGGCTCGATCTCGGCCTTCGGCGTGTACTTGACGTTGAATTTCTTCAGGTAGTGGGCCGGCCGGTAGATGAAGGGATCGCGCGGCGAGGCGAGTTCCGGCAGGAAGCGGGGATTCGGCTTGTCCCAGGTGAAGCGGACGTGGAGCGGATCGACCACCTCGAAGCGCGGCATCGCACCGTCGACCAGCATGAATTCCGGCGGGCCGGACGGGCTCAACTCCTTGTTGAGCGCCACATCCTCCCACCAGTAGCGAAAATCCTCCGCCGTGAAGGGCTGGCCGTCGGACCAGCGGTGGCCGTCGCGGATCGTGAAGGTGAAGACCCTGTCGCCGTCGTTCTCGACCTTTTCGAGGATGTCGGGCTTCAATCCCAGCGTCTCGTCGTAGCCGACGAGGCGGGTGTAGCTGTAGGTCGAGATGTAGCGGATGTCCCGGGCCTTCGAGACCAGGGTGACGATGTCGCCGCCCGGCTTGCCGATCCGGCGGCCGTGGGCGGCGGGATCGACGAGGAGGGGTTGCTTGGGCAGGCGGTCGGAGGTTTCGGCGGCGAGGGCGGGGGAGGCAAGGAGCGCCAGCAGAACCGACAGGACGGCGCCGCACCACCGACCCTCCCCCCTCTGCGG
>NZ_JTHF01000371.1 GCF_001043895.1 Methylobacterium indicum | reverse complement strand
GCCGGGCCCGTCATCCTCCACCGCCAGCAGCACCCGGCCGCGCTCGCGCCCGACCCGGACGGTGAGCCGACGGCGGGCGCCGTGCTTGTAGGCGTTGTGGATCAGGTTCGACACAGCCTCGCGCAGCGCGATGGCGTCGCCCGGGATCGTCACGGCCTCCTCCGGTCCCTCGTAGCCGACATCGACCGCCCGGTCCCCGGTCTGCTGCTGCACCGCCTCGATCAGGGTGCGCCGGGCGAGACCCGCCACGTCGACGGGATCGAAGGCGACGGAGCGGGCGCGGTGGATCACCATGGCGTGGTTGAGGAGCTGGTTGGTGAGGTGGCCGAGCTCGGCGGTGCGCACGCGGATGCGGGCGAGCTGTTCGCGCCGGCGCCCCTCGTCGGTCTCGCGCGACAGGAGATCGAGCTGGGCGGCGAGCGCGGTCAGCGGCGTGCGGATCTGGTGGGCGGCATCCGCGATGAAGCGCTTCATCACGCCGACATGGCCCGACAGCCGGCCCATGAAATGGTCGATCGACGCGACGAGGAGGTGGATCTCCCGCGGGGCGGCGAGGCCGAGGGGCTGGAGATCGTTGGGCCCGCGGGCCGCCAGCACGCCCTCGATGGCGCGCAGCGGCCGCAGGGCGGCGCGCACCGCCACCGCCACGGCGCCGAGCGCCAGCGCGCTCATCGCCAGCACCATCAGGCTCGCCTTGACGGTGAGCGCCCGGGCGAGCCCGCCTCGCGCCTCGCGGGTCTGGGCCACCACCACGGCGGCGAAGCCCGCCTGGGCGACGTCCGGCACGTAGCGCCCGGCCACCACCGCCCGCACCGCCTGGCCGCGATGCTCCGCGTCGAGCAGCACGGGTCCCGCCGCGAGGCGGGTCCGGTCCACCGGCACCGCGAGGTCGGCGTCGCCGGTGAGCAGGCGGTCGGCCGGATCGACCACCTTGTAGAAGATCCGGTCGCGAGGACTGAGGCCGAGCGTTTCGAAGGCCGAGAAGGGCGGGTCGACCGAGATCTCGCGCCCGTCGCTGGCGATGGTCTCGGCGATCTGGAGCGCCGCGCCGACGAGGAGCCGGTCGTAGGCCTCGTCGGCGGCGAGCCGCGCCGAGGCCCAGGCGGCGACGAGGAGCAGCCCGGCGCCGACGGCGAGCACCAGGGCCAGCACCGCGACGAGGCGGGCAAACAGCGAGGTGCCGCGCAGGATCATGCCTCCGGGCCGACGACCTGGTAGCCGAGCCCCCGCAGGGTGCGGATCTCCGCCTGGGCGCCGGCGGCGACGAGCTTGCGGCGCAGCCGCGCCACGATCTGCTCGACGGCGTTCTCGCTCGATTCCTCCTCGAGGGCGAAGACCCGCTCCAGCAATTCACCCTTGGGAAAGATCCGGCCCGGCCGCGCCGCCAGGATCTCGATCAGGGTCCATTCCCGCCGCGTCAGGTCGAGGGCCTCGCCCGCCACGCTGGCGCTGCGGGCCTCCCGGTCGAGGCGCAGGTTGCCGAGGGCGAGCGCGTTGTCGGCGTGTCCGCTGTTGCGGCGCAGGAGGGCACGGACGCGGGCCTCCAGCTCGCGGAAGTCGAACGGCTTCACCAGGTAGTCGTCGGCGCCGAGATCGAGCGCGCCGACCCGGTCGTCGACCTCCGAGCGGGCCGTGAGGACGAGCACCGGCACCGGGCCGCGCCGCGCCCGCAGCCGCTTGAGGATGGCGAATCCATCGAGCCCCGGCAGGTTCACGTCGAGGATCACGAGGTCGTAGGCCTGGACGGCGAGCAGCGCGTCGCCGGCCTCCCCGTCCACCTCCCAGTCGACCGCGTGGCCGAGCCCGCGCAGGCGCGATGCGATGGCCTCGCCGACGTCCCGCGTGTCCTCGACGAGCAGGATGCGCACGAAAGTTCCTCTTTGCCGGGCCGGTGGAGATATCTGTCAGGTTGGCGACAGGTTCGGACCCTACCCCACGCTCCAACGCCCGGCCAAGTGCACGTCACTAGGAAACCGGGCATCGCGACGAAGAGCCGGGGAGGCACCGCCATGAACGCACGTCCCACCATCATTCCCGAGCCGCTGCTCCAGGTCCAGGGCGTCACGCTCCAGTACAAGACGACCGATCATCTGGTCACCGCGACCTACCGGGTCGATTTCGAGGTGATGCCGGGCGACCGCTACATCCTTCTCGGGCCGTCGGGCTGCGGCAAGTCCACCCTGCTCAAGGCGATCGGCGGCTACATGACCCCCGTGGAGGGCGAGATCAAGCTGAAGGGCCGCACAGTCACCGAGCCCGGCCCCGACCGGATGATGGTCTTCCAGGAATTCGACCAGCTCCTGCCCTGGAAGACGGTCAAGCAGAACGTCGCCTTCGCGCTGACCGCCAGCGGCCGCGCGACCGGCGCGGAAGCCATGGACCGGGCGATGTCCTACATCGAGAAGGTGGGCCTGGCGAAGTTCGCCGATTCCTTCCCCCACATGCTGTCGGGAGGCATGAAGCAGCGCGTCGCCATCGCCCGCGGCATGGCGATGGAGCCCGACATCCTGCTGATGGACGAGCCCTTCGCGGCCCTCGACGCGCTGACCCGCCGCAAGATGCAGGACGAGCTCCTGCGCCTGTGGGACGACACCCGGTTCACGGTGCTGTTCGTCACCCACTCGATCGAGGAGGCGATCAAGGTCGGCACCCGCATCCTGCTGCTCTCGCCCCATCCGGGCCAGGTGAAGGCCGAGCTCCGAGGCAGGCAGGCTGTTGAGCTCGGCCTTCACCTGGCCCGGATGGGGCGAGAGCAGGGGGATGCGGGGGCCGGCCTCGATCGCCTCCTCG
>NZ_JTHF01000370.1 GCF_001043895.1 Methylobacterium indicum | reverse complement strand
CGCGAGGAACAGGGCCATGATATCGTCGGCGGCGTGGCTGTCGAGGTTGCCCGTCGGCTCGTCGGCCAATAGCAGGGGTGGCTCCCCGACCAGCGCCCGGGCGATCGCGACCCGCTGGCGTTGCCCGCCGGACATCTCCTCGGGATGGTGGGCGGCGCGCGCGGCGAGCCCGACCCGCTTCAGGGCCGCCGCCGCCAGCGAGCGCCGCGAGGCCTTGGCCATTCCACGATAGAGGAGAGGCAGAGCGACATTGTCGAGGGCCGACAGGCGCGGGAGCAGGTGAAAGGACTGGAAGACGAAGCCGATCAGGCGATTGCGGAGGACCGCGACCCCACTCTCATGCAGCATCGCTGTGTCGGTACCGTCGAGGCGGATCGTCCCTTCGTCGGGCCGGTCGAGCAGGCCGATCAGGTTCATCAGCGTCGTCTTGCCCGACCCGGAGGCACCCGTGAGGGCACAAAGTTCCCCGCGCCGGACCTCCAGGTTCACCCGGGTGAGCACGGGCAGTGATCCCGCACGGCTCTGATATGTTTTCGTGATATTCTCGATGCTCAGCATGGGCCTCGGTGCCTCTGGAACTATCCATGGAGGCCGACATCGGTGCGTGAGCATTGCCTCTCCACACAAAATTTCTCAATCTGTTGTTTTAGCAGATTGACAAAATTTTTTTGTTCTTCGTTTGAAGTGAAGGTTGCGTAGATCGGCTGCTTCATCCCTCCTATACGTTACATTATTACAACAATAAAAAAGCAAAAAGCAAGGATAAATTTCGAGATTTTTAGAAAAACGAACGCGCATGGAATTTGTCTTTTGTCAATCTGATGTTTTAACAGTTGCGAACGGTGGATTGTTGATGGAATTTGATATTTCGCACAAGGGAAGCGCAGACAAAATAAAGGGGGAGTAAAAATGTCGATCTCGCAGATCGCTCGCACGGCCATTGCTGCCGGGACGCTGCTGTCCATGCTCGCCGGTGCGAGCGCAGCGCATGCAGCCACACTGAAATGGACGATCACCAACCAATTCGGCTCGACGATCACCCTCGATAGGGCGTCCTGCTCGTCGGGCACCTACGTTTCGGCGCCCTTCTCGATCTCGAGCGGCAGCACGGTCACGGTGCGTGCGACCACCTCGGGATCGTCGGATCTCTGCAATCTCCGCTATCAGAGCGGCGTTTACGGCTGCCAGTTCCAAGTGCAGGCTAGTGCGTACGGCGCGTTCGCCTCGGCGAACGCCTACAAGGGAGCCGGCAGCAGTCCGAATTGTCCTTACACCGACAATTCGCAGACGGGTGCCGGCTCGGGAACATTCCGGTTCACCCGTTAAGATTTCATACAAGATCGATGTTCATGTCGGTGGCGCTTTCGCACCACCGGTCGTTGCGCGTCGAAACAGGCAGTACAGCAAGGCTGTCGCGCTGTCATTGCTGGCGCGACGATATCGTATACACGCGAGATGTCAGCGAGATAGTGCTTCGTCGAGGAGACAGTCCATGATCACTACATCAAACAATCTTCAGGGAATGAACATTCCTTCCGCAACAAGCCAAGCACAGGGTGCAACCCCGAATGCGCCGAAAGTCAAGACCGGCACTCTCCAAGTATCAACCTTTTCTGCGCTTGGACCTGCCACAAAGGTCGACATCTCAGATCAAGCAAAAAGCATACTGAAAAACAATCAGAGCAATATGACAGCTCTTGAGAGATTGCAATCAATCATCAGTACTCTCAAGAATCAAATTAACAATTCAGAACAAAAAATCTCCCCGATCAATGATGTGGATCGATCATCCAATTCTACAAATCCGCTTGGTATGCAGATGTTATCTCAAGTCAATGATTATATCATAAAGCAAAATACAAATAATGACGGAAAAATATCGAACTACAATGTAACAATAAATGACATATATTTGGTTCCAAAAACAAAAGACGAAATTGACTATTGGTACAAAAATGATGGTGCCGATTTTATTGCCGGCGATTTTGAAGGCAGCAGCGCTGCAGACAAAGAAATGGCCCAGGCCATAAGAGACAGAAAAATCGAGTTTATCGACGCCAAAGATATACCGGACCTGAATTATCACAACAAGGCCACTTTCCAAGGAGGGGAAGGCGGCGGTGCGCCTGGCCTTACGAGGACCTATAACACCCAATCCGCTATATTTAAGGATCCTGAGAAGGGGTATTTACCCTTGGCGGATGGTACTGTCATTTCATGGAAGAGAAAGACTCCGATACCATGAATAAACGAGGCGGGCACTGTATCGGCCGCGAACGTGGAGGAGATGCCGAACTTTGCCCGCCACACGGCCCGCTTCCTGCTGCCGGTTTTGTAGCAGAGAAGCGGGGAAAGTCGAGCGTCGTCAGCATGCTGCCGGACAGATCAGGCACTTATGAAGAATTGGCAGAGCGTTCCTCTCTCCGCCAGTACTTTACTGGTCTGAACTATCCCATTTTTTCAGAGATCTCGTGGTTACGCGTTTGGGAATATCCCCCGAAGCGTCCGCCACGAGATGCGGCGGGCTGTCGAGCCGCTTTCGACGCTTGCAATGGCGGAGGGGCAGGACACCCGCAGCGTATCGCGCACGAGACGCGTGGCCTCCCTCCTCCACTCCGCCGCGTGCGCCGCCGCCGATCCGACAGCCGCCGTTAGGGCTGAACCTCGGCACTCCGGAAGGACTGCGCCGCAGGCCGGGACGATACCGATCCCGGCTGGGAGCGGCATGTCTCGCGGCCGGAGCCCGGGAGGCAGATGTGTCAAATATATCCCGGCCTCTTCGATGGGATGCGGGCGCGCTAGCCGGGGCGGCGATCCTGGTGCCCGGTCGTTCCGGCGATGTCGCTCACCGTCCCCGGGCCATTGGGATGCTCCGCCATGAAGCGCTCGAAGGTGGCACGATCCTCGGCGCGCTTCAGCGTGTCGATGAAGCTGTCGAACTCCTGGCGACGGGTTTCGAGAGCGTGGCGTTGCGCCTCGATACGGCTGATCTCGCCATCGCGCCACGCATCGAAGGCCGTGTTGCCACTGGTGCGTGCCGACGTGAACCAAGGCCGGTCGCGATAGACGGCGCCACGCTCGAAAGGCCGGCGTAGACGCTGGAAGCCGGAGAGGCCGGACAGCTTGAGATCGTACCGCCCGAGCGCCTGGCGCGCGACGAGGACGAGGCCGGCAAAGCCGCCGATGTAGAGGGCGTCATGGATGAAGGGCATGATGGGCATGGGAAGGCTCCTCGCGCATATCGGCGCCGGTGATGGAGCCCGGAGCATGCCACCGTGCCCCCGATGCAGCCTGAACCACCCCGTTCAGAATCGGTTCAGCTCTCCAGCGATGGCCGTGTCGCCGGTTGGCCGCAGGGGGAACCGACGATGGGACGCATGGACAAGCCACGGAGTCTCGGGGGCGCCCCTACGACCGGCGGAGGCCAACAGGCCATCTCACGCGTCGAGCGGGGTCCCGGCGCCAAGGACGGAGGTCGAGCCCCGGCCGGGCGGGGACGCTTCGCGGCCGCCCATCGCAGGAGGCGGGGCACGGCGGCATACCGGATTCATCGCCGCCGCCCTGCCCCCACGCCCTAGTTCCTTGTGACTAGAACCTCCGACCGATTGCCTCTCGAAAATCACCGGTATTTCATTCGACAGTTGTTTACGGAAAAACCTCGAGGTCGGCGCATGAACCTATTGTCCGCACAGCCGTCCGGGCCTGCGGGAACGCGCGGCGAGATTTTTGCGGACTCGGGCTTACCGGCCCTCGATTGTCGGATTTTGAACATGTCGGCGGCCGGCGCCACCCTGGCCGTTCCGGACGGCGGTGCGGTGCCGGAGACGATCACACTCGCCATCGCAGGAGAGTTCGTGATGCGGCGCTGCCGCGTCGTGGACCGTCGGCGAGGGCGGATCACCGTAGCGTTCGAGATGCCGGTCTGAGCCGCATCTGAGGGATCGAGGACGGCCCGGCGAAGCACGTCGGGTGGGGGTCCCCCGGTCCTCGACGCGCGAGGAGCGCTGCACCGGCCCCTTCAGATCCGCTGCCCCTCAGATCACCTGCACCTTCGTGCCCACGGGGACGAAGCGATAGAGTTCGATCACGTCCTCGTTCAGCATGCGAAAGCAGCCCGCGGAGGCGGCGCGGCCGATCGAGTGCGGGTTGGTGGTGCCGTGGATGCGGTAGAGCGTGGAGCCGAGATAGAGCGCCCGGGCGCCGAGCGGGTTGCGCGGGCCACCGGCGACGTGACGGGGCAGGCCGGGGCGGCTGCGCCGCATCTCCGGCGTCGGGGTCCATTGCGGCCATTCCTGCTTGGCGGTGACCGTCTCGACGCCCTTCCAGGTCGTGCCCGGGCGCCCGACCGCGACGCGGTAGCGGATCGCCGTGCCGTCGCCGCGTACCAGGTAGAGAAAGCGGGCCGCGGTATCGACCACGATGGTCCCGGGCGCCTGGACGCCGGGAAAGCCGATCACCTTGCCGCGCCGCACCGACGGCAATGCGATCGGGGCGACGGGCGCGGGAGCGGCCGGGGGCACGAGACGCGGCGCGGGCGGCAGCGGCTCGGGGGGAAGCGCGGCGACCCGGATGGGAGCCGGCGGGGGCGCCGCCGGGGCCGCGACCGGGCCGGTCGGCGCGTCGGGCGTCAGCGAGACCAGGCGGATCGGCGCGTCGGGCAGCGGCAAGGCCGGTACCGTCGCGACGCTCGCCTGCGGGGCTGGCATGGGCGGAGGGGCTTGCACCGCCTGCGGGGCTTGCACCGCCTGCGGGGCTTGCACCGCCTGAGGAGTCTGGGCCGCCGGCGAGGTCTGGGCCGCCTGGGGCGGTCGAGCCTGCTCCGGCATCCCGGCCGGTGAAGCCGGGGCGGCATCGGCTGTAACGCGGTCGGTCACCCCGATGGCTGCGGCGGGGCGGGAGCGGCAGCGATAGACGCGTCGACCATCCGCCCGCATCGTCACCGGGCCGATCGCGTCGACGACGATCTGCCGGGGCTCGGCGTTGGTGCCGGCGCGGCGGTCCTCGGGCGAGCGGAAGCAGCGCATGTGGAGGCGGTAGCCGATCGCGGTGTCGGAGACCTTGTCGATCCGGCAATCGAGGTCGTGCGCCTGCAGCCGCGCCTCGGCCTGCGGCTTCAGGCGGATCTCGAAGGCCCGGGGGCTCGCGGGGTCGGCGCAGTCGCGCAGGGTCGGCGCCCACCAGCCCGCCGGCGACTCGTCGGGCTTCATCGCGTGGGCGCCG
>NZ_JTHF01000037.1 GCF_001043895.1 Methylobacterium indicum | reverse complement strand
CCCCCGGATCGCCGATCCCCGCCCGATCCCGCCCCGTCCGACTCCCTCGCGCCGCGCCTCCTCCGGCATCGCCTGGCCGTGGCTCGACCGCGCCGGCCGCCTGTCGCGGTTCAAGCTCGCGGTCTTCCTCTTCGCGCTGGCGCCCGGCCTGTGGTTCACGGCCGCCTACGCCCTCGACCGGCTCGGCGCCAAGCCGCTCACCGCCTACCTGCACGCCATGGGCGATTGGTCGGTGCGGTTCCTGATCCTCTCGCTCGCCGTCACGCCGATGCGGCGCATCGCCAACGCGCCGAAGCTCATCCTGGTGCGGCGGATGCTGGGCCTCACCGCGCTCGCCTACGCGCTGGTCCATTTCACCCTCTACATCACCGACCAGAAGTTCGACCTCGCCCGGGTGGCGAGCGAGATCGTCTTCCGCTTCTATCTCACCATCGGCTTCGCGGGCCTTCTCGGCCTCGTCGTGCTCGGCGTCACCTCGACGGACGGGATGATCCGGCGCCTCGGCAAGGCCTGGCCGCGGCTGCACCGGCTCGTCTACCCGCTCACCGCGCTCGCCCTGCTGCATTTCTTCATTCAATCGAAGATCGACGTCTCGAACCCGGTCTATTGGAGCGGACTCTTCCTCGCCCTGATGGGCTGGCGGCTGATGCACCATTTCAAGGTGCCGACCGCGCCGCTGCCGCTCCTGGGCCTCAGCGTGGCGGCCGGCCTCGCCACGGCGGGCCTGGAGGCGTTGTGGTACGCACTGGCCACCGGCGTGCCGGCCTCGGCCGTCCTCTCCGCCAACCTCGATTTCGCCTACGACGTGCGTCCCGCCTGGTGGGTGTTCGCGACGGTCGTCCTGATCGTGCCGCTGAACCTGTGGCAGAACCGGACGGCATCCGGCGGCAAAGGGTCGGCGGCGAAGGGGTCGGCCGCGAAGGGGCCGGTGGGGCGGCCGGCGAGGGCGTAACGAACGGTCCCGTCGAACTCGGTCCCGTCGATCTCGCCGGACGACCCGACATCCGCTGCGTCGTCCTGGGGCCGCACAGTAGAACCCGGGATCCCTAAACGCTGACGGTTCGGGGTGAGGCGGAGCGGTTTTCGCCTTACTCTTCTTAGTCGATGGTTATGGATCCTGGGTTCTCGTCTTCGAAGAACCCAGGATGACGTAGAGAGTAATGACGATGGTTCGACTTGCCTGAAGACGTCGGGCCATCACCCGTCGAAACGAATGCGAACGCGCGAAAGCGTCGTCAACCGACCTGCCGGCATCGACTGAATGTTCGGGATGTTCGAAGGAATGGTGCCCGGGGACGGAGTCGAACCGCCGACACTGCGATTTTCAGTCGCATGCTCTACCAACTGAGCTACCCGGGCGCACCGGCCGCGCAAGGCGGGCGTTCCAGCACCAGAGATCGTCCTCCGCGAAGGACGGCACCACTCACGTCACTGACGAGGAAGTGGTGCCCGGGGACGGAGTCGAACCGCCGACACTGCGATTTTCAGTCGCATGCTCTACCAACTGAGCTACCCGGGCCCGCCGGCTGCGTGGGGCAGCGGCGTTGAGCGGCGGTATAGAGACGGTCGGATCGCCTGTCCAGCCGTCTCATGCGGGCACGCGGGCGATTGTTTGCCGGCGCCGTCACGCCCCGCCGGCGGTGCGACGGCGGCGCGGGGCGCGGCCCGGGCTCGCGGCCGCGCGGGGGCGCCGGGCCTTCTTCGCCGGGGTCTCGCGGGCGGGGGCCTTGCCGGTGCGCGACCCGTCGCCGCCCGCATGAGCGTCGAGGAAGGCGCGGCAGGCATTGAAGTCGGTCTCGATCTCGGGCGGCAGCCCCTCCATCCGCTTCTCGCGGGCGAGCGATGCGGCGAAGCGCAGCATCGCCGGGGTCGGCGGGCGGGTCGCGCCGTCGCCGGCCGGGCTCCCGGCCTCCCCGATCTTCGGCCCTGCATGGGTGTTGAGGAAGACCCGGCAGGCGCCGACCTCGCGGGTGGCCTCCGGGGGGAGGGGAATGCCCTTGCGGGCGGCGAGCGACTTGGCGAACGCCACCATGGCGGCGGTCGGCGCGCGACCGCCGCGGGACGGCGCCTCGGCATCCACCTCCAGGCGATCGGCGCCCGAGACCGCGCCGATCAGCGCCTCGACCCGCTCGCGGGTGCGCTGCCGAAAGGCCTCGGCCCGGCTTAGCGCCTCCGCCTTCGTCGTCGCCCGGCCGATCTCGGCGAGTTCCGACTCGAACACCGCCCGCCCGACCGGGTCGCCATAGGCCGGAAACACCCGGCGCACGGCCGCCACGAAGGCGAGGCCGATCTCCGTCACGGTGATCGCCGGGTCCTTGCCCTTGAGCAGCGTGACGTAGTGGCTCTTCATCAGCTTCGGCAGCACCGCGTCGCGGGTGGCGGCGGTGCCCAGCCCCTTCGGCTCGGTCGGGTTGGCGGGGTTCTCGAGTGCCCGCTTCAGCGCCGGATCCTCGATCTGGTCGATGAGGCGACCCATCACCACCGGCAACTCGCCCCGGGTGATGCGCCGCGGCGGCTCGGTCCGGGCGGTCTCGATCGTCGGCTCGCCGCCCTGGCCGGCCTCGCCGTCGCGCACCGGCGGCAGGCGGCCGGTGGTCGGCTCGTCGTCGGCCTTGGCCTTGCCGGGCACCACCTCGTCCTCGTCGGCCTCGGTGCCGTAGAGGGCGCGCCAGCCCGGCACCTTCACCACGCTGCCGGTGATGACGAAGCGCTTTTGCCCGAGCGGCGTCGCGACCTCGGCGGTGACCGTGGTGCGGGCGTCGATCCCGTCGGCCATGTGGGCGGCGAGGAAGTTCTTGGCGACGAGCAGCCACAGCCGCAGCGCTTCCGGTGCCACGTCGCCCGGGCCCGGCACCTTGCGCAGGGGCACGATGGCGTGGTGCTCGCCCGGGTCCTTCACGTAATGGCCCTTCGGCCCGCGGCGGATCTGCGGCGTCGCGGGGGCGTGGGTCGCGATGCCCTTGTCGGCCGTCGCGATCGCCGCGATCACCGCGGCGGCGTCCTTGGCTTGCGACTCCGGCAGGTGGATCGATTCGGTGCGGGGATAGCTGAGATAGCCCTTGTCGTAGAGCGCCTGCGCGTGGCGCGCGGTCACCTGCGGGTCCCAGCCGAAGCGCTTGGCGCAGGCGCGCGCCAGCGTGTCCTTGGAGAAGAGCTTCGGCGGCGTCCGCCGCGCGTCCTTCTGCACCACCGCGAGCGGGCCGGCCCAGCCCGCGGCGGCGTCGCGGATCGTCTCGGCGTCCTCGATCGCGAAGATTTTTTCCTTCGGCGCGTGCCAGAGCGTCAGCGTCGCGCCGCTCTCCGTCGTCACCGGCAGGGCGATCTTGTAGAAGTCGCGCGGCACGAAGGTGCGGATGCGCTCCTCGAGATCGGCGAGGATCGCGAGCGTCGGCGTCTGCACGCCGCCGAAGCGCCAGGGCTCGCGGAAGGCCGGTGGGCGCAGGCGCAAGGACACCGCCCGGGTGCCGTTGAGGCCGAGATGCCAATCCTCGTATTGCCGGCACAAGGCTTCGAGGTAGGCGGCGTAGTCGCGCTCGCCGGAATCGTCCTCGCGCGCCAGCAGCCCGAAGGCGCGGCGGATCGAGATCTCGTCCAGCGCCCCGAGGCGCAGGCGGTCGACCCGGCCGCGCCAGCCGAGATGCTCCAAGACCTCCCAGGCGATCATCGAGCCCTCGCGGCCCGGATCGGTGGCGATGATCACCCGCTCGACCCCGCTGAGCGCCTGGCGGATCGCCGCGAGCTTCGGCGCGTGCGACTGGCCCGAGCGGCCGTGGCCGGGAGCGACCGGCAGCCGCTCCATGGCGATCGGCAGCGCGTCGAAGCGCCAGGGCTTCCAGTCCGGCCGGATCTCCCCGGGCTCGGCCACCTCCAGCAGGTGCCCCTCGGCCGCGACGCAGACGGTGCTGGGCGAGCGGAAGAACCGCTGCACCTGGCGCATCGCCGAGGGCTTCTCGAAGAAGAACAGCGTCTTGCCGCGGGGATTCGGACCCGAGGACGGGCCGGGGGAGGTGGCCTGCGCCATGGCAGCGGGACGCTCCTGGATGGGCAGACGAGCCCGAACGAAGCGGGAACATAATGGAGGGGCCCGTGGTCGGTCAACGCGGGGCATCGCGAAAAGAAAGGGCGCGGGCTTCTCCTCTCCCCGCGGTCGGGGAGAGGCCTGAGCCCCCCTCGTCGGGGGTGAAGGAAGCGCAGGCGTAGCCGGAGCGAGGGTGAGGGGGTCTCAACGGATGAGACTCCCCAGGAAGCACCCCCTCACCCTCGCCCTGCGGGCTCCCCGATGACCCGACGAGGGGTCGTCGGGTCTGTCCCCGCGCGCGGGGCTAGCGGATTCACATTTCTCCTTCGAGAGCTAACCCTCTGTAAAAATGTGCGCTTTCCCCTCCCCAGGCGATCTCGGTCTTGCCCAAGATCGCTGCAAGTTGTGGGGAGGGGTTATGGGGATCGAAGATCCCGCGTGGGGGTGGTGAAGGAGGCACCGCCGCTCTCTATCCGGCACCACCCCCACCTCCAGCTCCTCCCCACAAGGGGGAGGAGAGGCGCGCGACCTTCACCGCGAGAAGCTCTCGAACCGGGAAGTGTGAACACGCTAGGCCCGCGGGGGGAGGGGACACCTGCGCGTTTTCCTTGTCCCGGACAGCCTTGCCCTGAACGGGCGCAGCTCTCTCCCCCGCTTTCGCGTGCGCTTCACCCCTCCCTGCCACGATCCCGCTCATGAAACGCCGCTTGCGCCGATGCCAGTACTCACATAAAGATATCTTTATGTTTCGCATCGGAGGTGAGGAGCTTCCCGGTATGACCGCCACCGTCCCCTTCGCCGACGCCCTGGGCGTGCTGCGCGCCGCGGCGGAGGAGACGCGCCTGCGCATCCTGGTGCTGCTCGGCGACGGCGAATTGTCGGTCTCGGACCTCACCGACATCCTGGGCCAGTCGCAGCCGCGGATCTCCCGCCACCTCAAGCTCCTGGTCGAGGCCGGGCTGGTGGTGCGCCACCGCGAGGGCGCCTGGGCGTTCTTCCGCCTGCGCGAGGGCGTGGCGGGCCTCGTGGCGCCGCTCATCGCCGCCCTCGACGGCGGCGCGGCGCCGCTCTCCGAGGACCGGGCCCGGCTCCAGGCGGTGCGGGCGCAGCGTGCCGACGCCGCCCAGACGTTCTTCGCGCGGCTCGCGCCGCAATGGGACCGGGTGCGCTCGCTCCACGTGCCGGAGGCCACCGTCGAGGCCGCGGTGCTCGACGTGCTCGGGGGCGGCCCGATCGGCAGCCTCGTCGATCTCGGCACCGGCACCGGGCGGATGCTCGGGCTGCTGGCCCCCCGGGCCGCGAAGGCGACCGGGCTCGACGCCAACCACGCCATGCTGTCGGTGGCCCGCGCCAACCTGGAGCGCCAGGGCCTGACCCGGATCGACCTGCGCCAGGGCGACATCCACGCCCCGCCCTTCGGCCGGGCGAGCTTCGACCTCGTGCTGATCCACCAGGTGCTGCACTACCTCGACGACCCGGCCCGGGCCTTGCGCGAGGCCGCCCGCCTCGTCGCCCCGGGCGGCCGGCTCCTCGTGGTCGATTTCGCCCCCCACAGCCTCGAATTCCTGCGCGCCGACGAGGCCCACCGCCGCCTCGGCTTCGCCGCCGAGCAGGTCGCGGGCTGGCTCGCCGAGGCCGGGCTGACCGACGTGCGGCTGCGCCACCTCGCGCCCCCCGGCGGCGCGGAGCACCAGCTCACCGTGACGCTCTGGCTCGCCCATCACCCCGAATCCGCGTCCGGCGTGCCCGACCGCGCCGTCGCCTGACCCCTTCCCGTCATCGTCTCAGACATTCTCCCGCCGAGGCCGCCGATGTACGCCACCTCCTTCCGCCCGAGCCGCGAGAGCTGCCGCCCGATCCGGGTCTCGTTCGAGTTCTTCCCGCCCAAGACCCCCGAGATGGAGACGACCCTGTGGTCGTCGATCGAGCGGCTCGCCCCGCTCAGCCCCAGCTTCGTCTCGGTCACCTACGGCGCCGGCGGCTCGACCCGGGAGCGCACCCACAACACCGTGTCGCGCCTGGTGCGCGAGACCGACCTGAAGCCCGCCGCCCACCTCACCTGCGTGGCCGCCACCAAGGGCGAGGTCGACGAGGTGGTGCGCGCCTATCACGAGGCCGGCGTGCGCCACATCGTGGCCCTGCGCGGCGACCCGGCGGACGGCGTCGGCACGGCCTACGCGGCGCATCCGGGCGGCTACGAGCGCTCCTGCGACCTCGTCGCCGGCATCAAGCGCATCGGCGACTTCGAGGTCTCGGTCTCGGCCTATCCGGAGCGCCACCCCGAGGCCGGCTCCCTCGACCAGGATCTCGACGCGCTGAAGGCCAAGGTCGATTGCGGCGCCGACCGCGCCATCACCCAGTTCTTCTTCGACAACGACCTGTTCTTCCGCTACCTCGACCGGGTGCAGGCGCGCGGCATCGATATCCCGATCATCCCCGGCATCCTGCCGGTGCAGAACTTCAAGCAGGCCGCCAACTTCGCCCGCCGCACCGGCGCCTCGGTGCCGGACTGGCTCGCCGCCCGCTTCGAGGGGCTGGACGACGACGTCGCCACCCGCAAGCTGGTGGCCGCGGCGGTCGCCGCCGAGCAGGTGCTCGACCTCGTCGACCGCGGCGTCACCGATTTCCACTTCTACACCATGAACCGCGCCGACCTCGTCTACGCGATCTGCCACCTGCTGGGCTTGCGCGCGGCGCCCGCGGCGGCGGAGAAGGCGGCGGCCTGATCCCCGGACGTCTCGACATCGCTGACAGTCTTCCGGGCCGCATGACGCGGCCCGGACTGATTCCATACCTCGCCCGACCCGCTGGAACCCCACCCCGATGACCGATTTCCGCCCCGCCGACGGTGCCGACATCCTGACCGCCCTGCGCCGGCGCGCGGCGGAAAAAATCCTCGTCCTCGACGGGGCGATGGGTACGGTGATCCAGCGCCTCGGCCTGACCGAGGCGGATTTCCGCAGCGAGCGTTTTCGCGATCACGCCCACGACCAGAAGGGCAACAACGACCTCCTGATCCTGACCCAGCCCGACGCGATCCGGCAGATCCACCTCGACTACTTCCTGGCCGGCGCCGACGTCGTCGAGACCAACACGTTTTCGGGCACCACCATCGCCCAGGCCGATTATGGCATGGAATCGGTGATCCACGAGCTGAATGCGCAGGGCGCGCGGCTCGCCCGCGAGGCGGCCGTGCTCGCCGAGGGTCAGGACGGGCGCCGCCGCTTCGTCGCCGGCGCCATCGGCCCGACGAACCGCACCCTGTCGATCTCGCCGGACGTCAACAATCCCGGCTACCGCGCCGTGACCTTCGACCAGGTCCGCGAGGCCTATGCCGAGCAGGTGCGCGGCCTGATCGCCGGCGGCGCCGAGCTGATCCTGATCGAGACGGTGTTCGACACGCTCAACGCCAAGGCGGCGGTGGCGGCGGCCTGGCAGGTCTTCGACGAGACCGGCACCCGCCTGCCGATCATGATCTCGGGCACCATCACGGATCTCTCGGGCCGCACCCTGTCGGGCCAGACCCCGACCGCCTTCTGGCACTCGCTGCGCCACGCCGAGCCGCTCACCTTCGGCCTCAACTGCGCGCTCGGCGCCCGCGAGATGCGCGCCCATATCGACGAGCTGTCGCGCACCTGCGACACGCTGGTCTGCGCCTATCCGAATGCCGGCCTGCCGAACGAGTTCGGCCTCTACGACGAGAGCCCGGAGGCGATGGCCAAGCTCGTCGGCGAATTCGCCGAGAGCGGCCTCGTCAACATGGTCGGCGGCTGCTGCGGCACCACGCCGGACCATATCCGCGCCATCGCCGGGGCGGTGGCCGGCAAGGCGCCGCGCCGGGTGCCGAGCGTGAAGCCCTTGATGCGCCTGTCGGGCCTCGAGCCCTTCACGCTGACGCCCGAGATCCCGTTCGTGAACGTCGGCGAGCGCACCAACGTCACCGGCTCGGCGCGCTTCCGCAAGCTCGTCACCAACGGCGACTACGCGGCGGCGCTCGATGTCGCCCGTGACCAGGTCGCGGCCGGTGCCCAGATCATCGACGTCAACATGGACGAGGGCCTGCTCGACTCAGCAAGGGCGATGGTCGAGTTCCTCAACCTCGTCGCCGCCGAGCCGGACATCGCCCGCGTCCCGGTGATGATCGATTCCTCGAAGTTCCCGGTCATCGAGGCCGGCCTGAAATGCGTGCAGGGCAAGGCGATCGTGAACTCGATCTCCCTCAAGGAGGGGGAGGAGAAGTTCATCCACGAGGCCAGGATCTGCCGCTCCTACGGTGCCGCCGTGGTGGTGATGGCCTTCGACGAGCAGGGCCAGGCCGATTCGCTGGAGCGCAAGATCGCGATCTGCACCCGGGCCTACAAGGTGCTGACCGAGACGGTCGGCTTCCCGCCTGAGGACATCATCTTCGATCCCAACGTCTTCGCGGTGGCGACGGGCATCGAGGAGCATGACGGCTACGGCGTCGCCTTCATCGAGGCGGCCCGGATCATCCGCGAGACCCTGCCCCACGCCCATATCTCGGGCGGCATCTCGAACCTGTCCTTCGCCTTCCGCGGCAACGAGCCGGTGCGCGAGGCGATGCACGCGGTGTTCCTGTACCATGCGATCAAGGTCGGCATGGATATGGGCATCGTGAATGCCGGCCAGCTCGCGGTCTACGACGAGCTGCCCGCGGAACTCCGCGAATTGTGCGAGGACGTGGTCCTCAACCGCCGCTCCGATGCGACCGAGCGCCTGCTCGAGGCCGCCGCCCGCTTCAAGGAGGGGGGGCAGGCCCGCGACAAGACCGCCGACCTCGCCTGGCGCGAGGCGCCGGTGGCGAAGCGCCTGGAGCATGCGCTGGTCAACGGCATCACCGAATACATCGAGGCCGATACCGAAGAGGCGCGGTCGCAGGCCGAGCGTCCGCTCCACGTCATCGAGGGCCCGCTGATGTCGGGGATGAACGTGGTCGGCGACCTGTTCGGCGCGGGAAAAATGTTCCTGCCGCAGGTGGTGAAGTCCGCCCGCGTGATGAAGCAGGCGGTGGCCTACCTGATGCCGTTCATGGAGGCGGAAAAAGCCGCCAATGGCGGCGTCGGCGGGCGGCAGGCGGCCGGCAAGGTCCTGATGGCGACGGTGAAGGGCGATGTCCACGACATCGGCAAGAACATCGTCGGCGTCGTGCTCGCCTGCAACAACTACGAGATCATCGATCTCGGCGTGATGGTGCCGGCGGCCAAGATCCTCGATACCGCCCGCAAGGAGAACGTGGATATCATCGGCCTGTCGGGGCTCATCACGCCCTCCCTCGACGAGATGGTCCACGTCGCGGCCGAGATGGAGCGCGAGGGCTTCGACGTGCCCCTCCTCATCGGCGGCGCGACGACGAGCCGGGTCCATACCGCGGTGAAGATCCACCCGGCCTATGCCAAGGGCCAGGCGGTCTACGTGACCGATGCCAGCCGCGCCGTCGGCGTGGTCTCGAACCTGCTCTCGCCCGACACCAAGGGCCAGACGATCGAGACGGTGCGCGCCGAGTACAAGCGCGTCGCCGAGGCCCATGCCCGCTCGGAGGCCGACAAGCAGCGTCTGCCCCTGGCGAAAGCCCGCGCCAACGCCTTCAAGGCCGACTGGTCGGGATACCGGCCGGTCAAGCCGACCTTCACCGGCACGCGGGTGTTCCGCAGCTACGAGGTGGCGGAGCTCGTCCCCTATATCGACTGGACGCCGTTCCTCCAGACCTACGAGTTCAAGGGCCGCTATCCGGCGATCCTCGACGACCCCGAGCAGGGACCGGCCGCCCGCGCCCTGTTCGAGGACGCGCAAGCCATGCTGCGCCAGATCGTCGAGGAGCGCTGGTTCAACCCGAAGGCGGTGATCGGCTTCTGGCCGGCCAACGCGGTCGGCGACGACATCCGGCTGTTCACCGGCGAGAGCCGGACCGACGCCCTCGCGACCTTTCACGGCCTGCGCCAGCAACTGTCGAAGCGCGACGGGCGGCCCAATACCTGCCTGTCGGACTTCGTGGCCCCGGTGGAGAGCGGGCTTGCCGATTATGTCGGCGGCTTCGTGGTCACGGCGGGTCTCGAAGAGGTGCGGATCGCCGAGCGCTTCGAGCGCCAGAACGACGATTACAAGTCGATCCTGGTCAAGGCGCTGGCTGACCGCATCGCCGAGGCCTTCGCCGAGCGGATGCACGAGCGGGTGCGGCGCGAGTTCTGGGCCTACGCGTCCGACGAGGCCTACTCGCCGGCCGAGCTCGTCACCGAGCCCTATGCCGGCATCCGCCCGGCCCCGGGCTACCCGGCCCAGCCCGACCACACCGAGAAGGTCACGCTGTTCGACCTGCTCCAGGCCGAGCGGCGCATCGGCGTGAAGCTCACCGAATCCTACGCGATGTGGCCGGGCTCCTCGGTCTCGGGCCTCTACCTCGCCCATCCGGACGCGCATTACTTCGGCGTCGCCAAGGTGGAGCGCGACCAGGTCGAGGATTACGCCGCCCGCAAGGGGATGGACGTGGCCGAGGTCGAGCGCTGGCTCGGCCCGGTGCTGAACTACGATACGGCGCGGTATCGCGTGGCGGCGGAGTAGGGGGGCGCTTGCCTTAAGGGGGGCGGTCCGTCGGACGACGCATGGCTCTCTAAGAAAACTCCGAGACGACCATAGCGCGGGTTTCTCCTCTCCCCGCGGGCGGGGAGAGGCTTTCGCCCCCCTTGCCGGGGGCGAAAGGAGAGTAGGCGAAAGCCGGAGCGAGGGTGAGGGGGTGACGCCGGAGGAGCCATATCCGTGGATACCCCCTCACCCTCGCCTTTCGGGCTTGTCGCATCCCCTGGACGGGGACGCGACCCTCTCCCCGCCCGCGGGGAGAGGGGAAACTCGCGCCTTTTCCTTTCCCCCGGACCTCTCAGTGGACGACGCGGTGGAGGACGACGAGCCCACCTCCTGACCCGGGCTTGACCGCCGCGCCCGCCCCGGCTCAAAGCTTGGGCCTAAAGGGCGCCGACAGGATCGGGCGGGAAGGATCGGGGATGCGGACAGGACCAGGGAGGCTCGCCCTCGTCGCCGTGGCAAGCGCCGTCGCGGCGGCGGCCGGCTGCACCGAATTCTCCTACATCTCGAAGACCTATGTCGGCCTCCAGCCGCAGGTGGTCACGATCGGCTGCAACGACCCCTACGAGGTCTACGACCAGCGCCAGCAGCGCAAGGTCCTGATCGTCTCGAACAACCTGCGGGAGATTGCCGGCTGCGGCCTGGAGGGCAAGGACCCGGCGCTCACCCGCCGGCGCCGCTTCTCGGAGGCCGCCGCGACCTATCTCAAGGAGACGGCGCGGGAGACCTGCACCATCGTCGGCGAGACGGTGTTCACCGATCTCCAGACCGAGTTCGTCTATTCCTGCGCCGAGCCGATCGAGAAGCCCGGCACCAAGGTGCCGCGCCTGCCCGGACGCTACTGAGATCCCTCAATCATGATCCTGAACCGGCGGATGCGGAAAGGTGCGCTCGGCCGCGTCGCCGGCCGCCGCCAGCATCGCCCGGGCGAAGCGGCGCGCCTCGGCCCGGTCGAGGGCGATCGCCGCCGTGACCGGCGCGCCGTCGAGGTCGGCGAGGTCGAGTTCGAGCCGCACGCCCGCCTCGGTCGGCGTCACCCGCAGGGTCCAGTCGCGATCGCTCATCCGTCCGCATCAGCTCTTGCCCGGGCGCACATCCCCGGGGCCTCGGCCCTATAGACCAATTTCCGGACAGGTCGATGGGTTCGCGCCGGTTGACGCTGCGACCGTCGCCGTGGTCGACCCGCGCCGGACTCGAACCTGAGGAATCGGACCATGAGCGAGATCGTCTTCCGCACCGGCGAGGCCACGGTGCTGGCGGCCGAGGGGCAGTACACCGACGCGATGCCCGAGGTGCTGATCGGCTCGGTGCGCGGGCCGGTGGGGCAGGCCTTCGCCTCGATGATGGGGCAGGTCCAGGGCCACACCCGGATGTTCGTGGTGCGCGACCTCAACCAGCTGGTGCGCCCGGCCACGATGATGACCACCAAGGCGACGATCCACACCGCGGAGTACGTCGAGCTCCTCGGCGGCGTTGTCCAGGCCGCCACCGGCGACGCCATCGTCGATTGCATCATCGAGGGCATCCTGCCCCGCGACGGGCTCGACGAGCTGTGCATGATCATCATGATCTGGCTCGACCCGCGCTGCCCCGAGGACCCGAACCTCGACCGCAAGGACCTCTACCGCACCAACTACGAGGCGACGAAGCTCGCCATCGCCCGGGCGCTGAAGGGCGAACCCACCGTGGACGAGCTGATCGCCAACCGCCACACCGTGCGCCACTACGCCCTCGAAGGCGTGCTCGACGACGAAGCCTGACGGGCCTGTTTTCGGCGGGCGCCTGCGCAGTTGACCGCAGCTTGACAGCGCCGCAAGGTGCGGCGCCCGCCGATCGTCGTTTCGACGCGCGGGCCCGTCCGTCACGCCTCTGGGGCCGAACGATGCGTCCATTCCGCGCTGCGTTGATCCTGTCCGCGATCCTGCCCGCTTGTGCCGTCCTGTCCGGCGCGGGCCTCGCACAGCCGCAGCCGGCGGGCTCCCGCGCCGCCCCGGCGGGGCAATCCGCCATCACGGTCTGGGATGCCCGGATCGAGGCCGGCGACCTCACCGTGTCGGGCAGCGTCGGCAAGGCCGGGGTGGTGGTCACCCTCGACGACGACATCCCGGTCACCTCGGACAAGCGCGGGCGCTTCACCCTGAAGGTGCCCTACGTGCCGCAGAACTGCGTCGCGACGCTCAAGGCCGGCGAGGCCTCCCGCGAGATCGCGATCGCCAATTGCGGCGCCACCGGCGCACCGGGGGCGAAGGGCGAGCCCGGCCCAACCGGGCCGCAGGGCGTCGCCGGCCTCGCCGGGCCGGCGGGTCCGAAGGGGGACATGGGTCCGAAGGGCGAGCCCGGTCCCAAGGGTGACGCTGGTCCCAAGGGTGACGCTGGTCCCAAGGGGGACGCCGGCCCCAAGGGCGAGGCAGGGGCGAAGGGCGAGCCGGGTCCTGCGGGTGCGCGGGGCGAGGCAGGGGCGAAGGGCGAGCCGGGGCCTGCCGGGGCGCCGGGACAGGCCGGATCGCAGGCCGCGACCACGACCGCGGGCTCGCCGTTCCGGATGCTGCGCACCGACGGCTGCGCCAAGCCGCATTGCGAGCTCGTCTGCGACGAGGGCGAGACCTTCGTGTCGTCCTATTGCCTGCGCGGCGGCAACCCCACCTTCACCCGTCGCGAGAGCGGCGAGGCCGTGGCGATGTGCCCGCCCGACAGCTCCGGCATGGTCGGGTTCTGCGCCAAGCTCTGATCGATCCTTCGGCTTTCTCCGCCGGACCGGCATCCTCAGCCTCATCCCGGGTTCCGCTGCGCGGCCCCGGGAGGACGTCGAGAGGTGTCGTCCGGGCCGGGTCATCGGTGATCCGTCCCCGGAATGTCGGGACGCGTCACCGCACGGCGAACCAGTCCAGCACGCCCCGCGCCGCCGCCCGGCCGCTGGCGAAGCTCGCCTGGAGTAGGTAGCCGCCGGTCGGTGCCTCCCAGTCGAGCATCTCGCCCGCCAGGAACGTGCCGGGGCGGGTCCGCAGCATGAGCCGCGCGTCGAGATCCGCGAAGGCGACGCCGCCGGCGCTTGAGATCGCCCGGTCGATCGGCTGCAGGCCAGTGAGCCGCAGAGGCACGGTCTTGATCAGCGCCGCGAGCGCCGCCGGATCCGCCGGCAGATCTCTGGCCGCCTCCCGCAGCAGGCCGGCGGCCGGCGGACTGAGGCCCGCGGCCTTGCGCAGCACCGTCGCGCGGGATTCCTTCGGCCGCGCCCCGGCGAGGCGGCGGGCGAGCGCCGCCACGTCCAGGTCCGGCCGCAGGTCGATATTCACCACCGCCTCGCCCGCCGCCTCGATCGCCTCGCGGATCGGCCGCGACAGGGCGTAGACGACCCCGCCCTCGATCCCGTCGCGGGTGATCACCGCCTCGCCCCGCACCGTCTCGGATCCGAGGCCGAGGGCGATCCGCTTGAGCGGTGCGCCGGCGAAGCGCTCGGCGAAGAGCGGCGACCACGCGGCGGTGAAGCCCGCATTGGCCGGGCGGAACGGACGCACCGCGATCCCCTCGGCCTCCAGCACCGGCACCCAGGCGCCGTCCGAGCCGAGGCGCGGCCAGCTCGCCCCACCGAGCGCCAGCACGGTCGCGTCCACCCGCAGGGTCTCCGGGCCGGCCTCGCCCGCGAGGCTCAGCGCCCCGTCCGCGTCCCAGCCGGTCCAGCGGGTGCGGGTGCGCAGGCGGACGCCGAGGCGATCGAGCCGGGCGAGCCAGGCCCGCAGCAGCGGCGAGGCCTTGAAGGCCTCCGGAAACACCCGGCCGCTCGATCCCACGAAGGTCGGCTGGCTTAAGGCGTCGCACCAGTCGCGCAGGGCCTGCGGCGGAAACGTTCGGATCGCCGCGTCGAGCCGCGGCTCGGCCGGTGCGTAGCGGGACAGGAACCGCTCCAGCGGCTCGCTGTGGGTCAGGTTGAGGCCGCCGCGCCCGGCGATCAGCAGCTTGCGGGCAGGGGAGGGCATCCGCTCGATCACCGTGACCGCCAGACCGGCTTCGGCCAGGACCTCGGCCGCCGCGAGGCCCGCCGGCCCGCCGCCGATCACCGCCGCGTGACCGGCCGCCCGTTGCTCGCGCGCGTCGCCATCGATCTCGTTCATGGGACGCCCCAGGGCCGTGCCTGGCCCGTCCTGTCAACCTGCCCCGCCGGCAGCGCGGAGAAAATAAGTGCGGGGGGCCCGGCCCGGCCTGCCCTTGATCCGCCGCCATCCGGGACATAAGTCGCTCCCATCGGCTGCGGGCCCCTCTGGCGAGCTGCGCTTTTCGCGCTCGTGATGTCGGAGCCGATGCTTTCCTCCTTGAAGCATCACGGTCCCGCGATGGTCGATTTCCTGTACATGACGTGGCTCGGCAAGCCCGTGTGGATGTGGCTGGGTTTCCACGCCGTCATCTTCATCCTGCTCGCCCTCGATCTCGGCCTCCTGCACCGCGACAAGAGCCGCGAGATCGGCGTGAAGGAGAGCCTGCTCCTCACCGCCTTCTACCTCTCCCTCGGCCTCCTCTTCGGCGGCTGGGTCTGGTGGTACATCGGCCCGCAGGCGGGCCAGGAATACCTCGCCGGCCTCGTGGTCGAGAAGTCGCTGTCGATGGACAACGTCTTCGTGATCGCGGTGATCTTCGGCTATCTCGGCATCCCCCGCAACGCGCAGCACCGGGTCCTGCTCTGGGGCATCCTGGCGGCGATCGTGCTGCGCGGCCTGATGATCGGTCTCGGCGCCGCTCTCGTCCACCAGGCCGAGTGGGTGCTGACGATCTTCGCCGCCTTCCTGATCTATGCCGGCGTCAAGATGCTGGTCTCGGGCGACGAGGAGGAGGGCGAGAACAAGTCCGCCGACCGCTTCACCGGCTTCATGCGCAAGCACATGCGGGTGACCGACGAGCTCGACGGCCAGAACTTCACCACCCGCCGGCCCGATCCGAAGACCGGCAAGCCGGTGCTGTGGCTCACCCCGCTCGCCATGGCCCTGGTGCTGGTGAACGGCGCCGACGTGATCTTCGCGGTCGACAGCGTGCCGGCGATCTTCGCCATCACCACCGACACCTACGTGGTCTACACCTCGAACATCTTCGCGATCCTGGGGCTCCGTGCGCTCTACTTCGCGCTCGCCGCGATGGTCGATCGCTTCGCCTACCTCAAGACCGCGCTCGCCCTGATCCTGATCTTCATCGGCCTGAAGATCGTGATCGCCGATACCTTCGAGCTGATCGAGATCCAGCCCTGGGTCGCGCTGGTGGTGACGGTGGTCCTGCTCGCCGGCGGCGTGGTCTACAGCCTGTGGCGCACCCGCGGCGCGGCGGAGGCACCGGCCGCCGTATCGCCGCAGGCCCACGCACAGGTCGAGACGCCGCGCGAGCGGCTCGGCAGCACCCACGGGTGAGAGCCCGGCGAGGGGCGCCCGCGGCGCCCCTCGTGCCTGCCTCCGAGCGGCGCGACCGCCCGGACTGGACGCTCCACCTACTTGGATGCGCCGGTGACGGTCGCGACGTAGAGCGCGACGGCGGCGACCTGTTCCGGGGTCAGGTCCTCGAAGGCCGGCATCACCCCGATCCCGTTCGTGACGGCGGTCGCGACCCGGCCCGCATCCGGCTTCAGGCTGTCGAGGACGGGCCCGACCGTCCCGGTCGTGCCGGCATCCGCGAGCGTGTGGCAGACCCCGCATCCCGGTTCGGCCAGCTCGGTGAATACCTGCTTGCCGAGGGCGAGGCGGGCGGGGTCCGCCGAGGCCGGGGCGGTCGTCAGGACGAGGCAGAGGGCGAGGTGCGCAGGTCTCATCACGGGCTTTCGCGGCCCGCATCGCCGGGATGCGGGCCGGAGGGCGGGAAGGGGCTCAGGCGATCGTCAGGGTGACGGCGGGTCCGCGCCAGCCGTTGTAGCTGTAGCCGCCGCCATTCGGCTTCGTCTCCTCGGGCTGGACGGTGCCGGCCGCGTCGGTCGCCCGGCTCGCCAGCACGTGCGTCCCCGCCGGCAGATCGAGCGCGAGGGCGAAAAGCCGCCAGGCGTAGCGCCCGAGATCGGGCCCGATCAACGGAGCGTCGGCCCATGTCCGGCCGCCGTCGATCGACACCTCGACGCGGGCCACCGCGTTCATGCCGCCGAAGGCGACGCCGGTGACGACGGTGCGGCCCGCCGCGCCATTCTCCAGCGGGGCGGTGATCCACGAGCGCACCGGCTGCTCCCAGATCGAGGGCTGCGCCGGTCCGGCCTTCTCGCCGACCCCGTGCATGCGGTAGCTCGCGGCCTGGATCTTGGCGTCCGTCTCGGCCTCGGTCAGCGCCACCGTCTTGACGTACTTGATGTTGTTCACGCCCGAATAGCCCGGGACGATCATCCGCAGGGGACCGCCATGGGCGAGGGGTAGCGGCTCGCCGTTCACCTCCCAGGCGAGCAGCACGGTGTCGAGGGTCGAGAGCGGAACCGAGCGCTCGACCATCACGTCCTTCGGCTTGAGCCCCGCCGGCAGTTCCTCGCCGCCCGTCCCGGTGACGAACCGGACACCGGGGGCGGGGCCGCCGAGCGCGTCGACCACCGCCTTGAGCGGCACGCCGGTCCAGATCACGCAGCCCGCCGCCCCGACCGTCCAGGGCGTGCCCGAGATCTTCTGGCCCGGCTGCAGCGCGTCCTGCATGTACTTGCGGCCGTTGCCGGAGCATTGCAGCACGGTGGCGACGCTCGCGAGGCCGATGCGCTTCAGCTCCGCGACGGACAGTGTCCTCGGGCTGGCGACGCCCGCGATCTCGACCCGCCACGCGTCCCGGTCGGCGACGATGGCGTCCGAGGGCGGGTTGACGTTGTTGCGGATGAACAGCCGGTCGATCGGCGTGACGACGCCGCTGCCGATGAGGCCGCGCTTCGTCTCCACGGTCTGGCTGGAATGGACGATGAAGGCGTCCGGGTCCTTCCAGGCCAGCGAGGCCGGCAGCCCCTTGGCGCCGGGCTTGGCTGCGGGCTTGGCCTCGGGCCCGGCACCGTGAGCCTCCGGCCTGGGAGCCTCGGCCGTGGAAGTCCCGGCTCCAGGGGCCTGGGCGCGGGCCGCGGAGGCGACGCCGATCGCTCCCATGGCCGTACCGGCGAGAAAGCGGCGTCGATGCAGGATCGTCGGCTCGGACACGCGAAAACATCCTCCCGTTTTGTTTTTTTGGAGAAGATGTTTCTGCGGCCCGGTCCTCGACCCGTCAAGCGACGCCCGCCCGGATTTGCCGGGCGCGCCCTCACGCCGGCTTGGCCGCCAGCAGGTCGCGCAGGGTCGTGATGGTCGAGGCGTCGGCCACCCCGTCGACCCGCGCCGGGCGGAAGTGGCGCTGGAAGGCGGTCACCACGGCCTTCGTCCGGGCATCGAAGGTGCCGCTCACCGGCACGTCGTAGCCGTAGAGGCCGAACATCGATTGCAGCGCCTCGATCGGCTGGCCGGCATCGCCCTCCGAGAAGAAGCGCCCGTCGCGGATCGCCGCGGGGGGCACCCAGTGACCGATCCCCTCGCCGTGCAGGCCTCCCCAGGGAAAGCTCTCGCCCGGATCGATCTTGCGCTCGGGCGCGATGTCGGAATGCCCGAGCACCCGGTCGGGCCGGATCGGCCAGCGGCCGAGGATGTCGCGGCAGAGCGCCGTCACCGCGGCCATCTGCTCCTGCGGGAACGGTGCCACGGTGCCGTCGTCGCGGTGGCCCGGATGCGCGATCTCGATCCCGATCGAGCGCGAGTTCATGTCGCGCACGCCCTCCCAGGCCGAGAGGCCGGCATGCCAGGCGCGGCGGGCCTCGGGCACCATCTGCACCACCCGTCCCGCCTCCAGGACGAGGTAGTGCGACGAGACCTTGGAGAGCGGGTTGCAGAGCCGCAGCAGCGCCTCCGACCCGCTCGCCATGCCGGTATAGTGCAGGATCAGCGCATCGACCGGCAGGGTCCGCTCGTCGTGGTTGGGGGAGGGCACCACCTGGGTGGCGACCGGGCTGTCGGGGGTGAGGCTCATCGGCTCAGCTCAGATGCCGCTCGGCGGCGATGCGATCGTAGGCGGCGTTGATCGCGGCGAGCCGCCGGGTCGCGATGGCGACGGCGGCGGGCGGCAGGCCGCGGGCGATGGCCCGGTCGGGATGGTTCTCGGAGACCAGCGCCCGGTAGCGCGCCTTCAGATCCGCGTCGGTCAGGTCGCGGGCGGCGCCCAGCACCTCGTAGGGGTCGTCGGCGATTCGGACGTGCCGGGCCGTCACGGCGGCGAAGCGCGCGTCGTCGAAGCCGAAGATCGCCGCCACCTCGGCGAGGTAGCGCGCCTCGCTCTCGTGGATCGCGCCGTCCGCCTTGGCGATGTGGAAGAGCCCGTCGAGCACGTCCTCAAGGAGCGCCGGCTCGTCGTGGAAGGCCTCCGCCACCTGGCGGGCATAGCCCTCGAAGCCGCTGGTGGTGCGCTTGGCGAGGTCGAACAGGCGCTCGACCCCGGCGCGCTCGTCCTGCGGCACCTGCACGATGTCGGCGAAGGCCGCGACCTCGGAGGGCGTCACCACCCCGTCCGACTTCGCCATCTTGGCGGCCAGCGCGACGAGGCCGGTGGTGAACACCACCTCGCGGGGGGTGGGCCCGAGCAGCGAGCCCTCGCGGTCGAGCAGGAAATGGCCGGCCACCGCGCCGAGGAGCGCCCCGAGCGGACCGCCGGCGGCGAGCCCGATGCCGGCGCCGCCGAGCTTGCCCCACACGCCCTGGTTCCAGACGCCCTGGCTCATGCCGGCCTCCGGATCTCGGTCGGGCGGTGAAGACGGGCTGGGACTCGGGGAGGCAAGGGCGTCATGCCGCCCTTGTAGCGCCCCCGGGCCGTTCGCGGAATGTGGAAGCGCACCCGGGCGGAGGGCCGCCGGGTGCGCTCAAACCGCTGCGATCAGCGGCAGTAGACGTTGCCGTAGGGGTCGCGGTAGGTGCCGTAGGGGCACTGGGGGGCGGTGGCCGCGCCGACCACGGCGCCGCCGGCCGCGCCGATCAGGCCGCCCGCGAGAGCGCCGCCGGCCCGGCCCGTGGCCGCCGCACCGATCGCTGCACCGGTCAGACCGCCGAGGGCGGCGCCGCCGGCCGCGCGGTCGCCGGGGGTGTTGCAGGCGCCGAGCGACAGCGCCAGGGCACCGGCGAGCGTGGCGGCGATGAGCTTCTTCATGGAGTCTTCCCCTCGTGCTTGTCGTGGCGTTCGGCACCGGGTCCCGACCCCGCGCCCTGCCCCTGAGCTTAGCCGTATCGCGGCTGAACGCCAAATGAGCTTGGCCGTCAAAGAGTTCCCTGCGCCGCCGCCGGATGGGTAACGAATCGTCAAGGTGCGACGCGGAAGCCACACGCGCCGGGGCCTGCCGCCCGTGCGCCAAATGCTCTAAAGGGGGGCCGATCAGCCCCGGACCGAATGCCCGCGAGGACCCGATGCAGCGCGCCACCACCATCGTCCGCAAAGCCGCCGTGCGCCCCGACGCCGTCGCCGACGAGGTCGCCCTCGACCACGCCGCCCGCGCGACCCGCACCGGCGACCTCACCGCCGCGGGCGGCCTCGCCTTCCGGCTCGACCTCGACCGGGCGACGGTCCTGGAGGACGGCGACGCGGTGCGCCTGGAGGACGGGCGGCTGGTGCGCATCCTCGCCGCCCCGCAGGCGCTCCTCGCCGTCACGGCCGAGAACCCGCTGCGGCTCACCCGCCTCGCCTGGCAGCTCGGCAGCAACCACGTCCAGGCCGAGGTCACGGCCGATGCGCTCTACGTCCTCGACGATCCGGCGGTGGCCGACCTGATCCGCGGCCAGGGCTGCAAGGCCGCCGCGCTCCAGCGCCCGTTCCGCCCCGAGAAGGAGGCGGTCGCCCACGACCACAGCACCTGCGGGCACGATCACGGGCACGCCCACGCCCACCACGATCACGGCCACGGCGATCATGGCCACGACCACGGACATCATGCTCACGACCATGGTCACGGGCGTCACGATCATGCCCATCACGACCACGGCCATCACGACCACGGCCATGCGCATGACCACGCGCACGACCATCAGCACCACGATCACGGGCACGTCCACGGCCCGAACTGCAAGCACGGCCACTGAGCGCCTGCGCAGCCGATCCATGGGTCCGATCCCACCCGCCGTCCCATAGCCTGTCCGACCGGGCCTGCTCGGCCTGCGCGACGGTCTTCATACCCCCGATGTCATTCCGGTGCCGCGCAGCGGAGCCTGGAATGACATCGAGGGTGTCAAATCTGTGGGAGCACGGTCCACGACACCGACGGACGCGCATGCCGAGATGCCGACGTTCCGTGATGGGCCAGCCCCTTTCCGGGCCCGGTACGGGCCTGCACGATTGCAGCTAAGCGGAAGGAGATCCGGGATCCAGCATGAGACCTCGCGAAGCGTCCGGACGTCTGCAACGGTGCGGCAGGCAGAGCCGCTTCGCTTCAAGTCCTTGCGCTGGAAGTCCTTGCGCTGGATCCCGGATCTCCTTCCGCCGACGCTTCAGTCGTCGGGGAAAGGGGGCGACTTACGGGAGGCCGAGGACCGGGCGCTCCGTATCCATTAGTGTCCTTTACCGTGCTTTGGGAGACGATCGGATGGGCTCTCGGTCTGAGATGTCGAAGTGAACTTGTCGCGACCTCTGATTTTTGTGCGGTGCGAAATCAACCATCTGGCGAAGTCTTAAGTCCAGCTTAATCCACTTGTCATAGTCAAGATCCCGGTGACAGGACGATCCGGGTTCACGGTCCGATGACGATCAAGACGCGCCTCCTCTGCGGCTTCTCGGTGATGCTGGCGTTGACCGCCGGCGTCGCCGCCTCGGGCTGGGTCAGCCTCTCCGGCTTCGCCCAGCGCGTGGACACCGCGAATGCGGCGCAGACGCTCGCGGGCCGGGTCGGCGACCTCGCGCTGGCCGCCGAGCGGTCGCTGCACGATGCCGGCGCCGGACGCGAGCAGGCGGTGACCGACGGCCTCGCCCAGGCCCGTGCCGGCCTCGCCGCCGTTCCGGGCGCGGAGGCGATGGCCCGCGGCATCGACGCCTTCGCGCGGACCCGCACCACTTACGCCGCCGAGCAGGACCGCAAGGCGCGGGTCCAGGCCGAGCACCTTCGCCTGATCGCGGACCTGCAGGCGGCGGCGGGCCGGATCGGGAGCGCGCAGAAGGCGCATCTCGCCGCGGCGAGCCAGTCGCTCCAGGACAGCGTCGAGGCGTTGAAGGAGGCCGCCACCGCCGGGTCGCTCGCGGGCTCGGCGGTCCGCGGCGCGCTCGAGATGCGCAACGGCGAGCAGGCCCCCGGGGGCGACCGGGCGGCGGTCGCCGAGCGGTACCGGCTCCTGTCCGGGATCCTGAAGCGCCTCGGCGGACAGGACGCGATGCGGGCGCCGGCCAAGGCCGCCGTCGACGCCCTCGACGATTACTTCGATGCCGTCGACCTTCCCGCGGACGAGGCCGGGCGGAGCGACAAGATCACGACGGCCTTCACGGCCATCATGGCGGCCCTGCGGGAGGTCGAGCAGGTTCAGAGCGATGCCGGAGGCGCGGTTCAGGCCCGCCTGAAGGAGCAGCAGGACCGGGTCGAGCGGGCGGCGGCGTTGCTCGGCGCCAGCGCGGAGGCGATCGAGGCCTCCAAGTCGCTCCAGATCGCCGAGATCGCCCTGTTCTCGGCCAAGGACCTGTCCGCCCAGGACGAGGGTGCGGCGGTCGTCGCCAGCGCCGATGCGCTGACCCAGGCCATCGAGACGATCCACCGGTTCGAAACGGATCCGGCCGCCCGCCAGGCGATCGAGGAGCTGATCGCGAAGGTGCGGGCCATCAAGGGTGAGGTGCCGGGAATCGTGGCGGCCAACGGCGCGCAGCGCGCGATCGTCGCCGAGCGCGATCGCCACCTGACCGACCTCGTCACCGCCGCCCACGCGGCGGGCGACGGCGAGATCGCCCGGATCGGATCCGAGCGGCGCGGCGCCGAGATCCTGCTCCTCGTCGGCGTGGCGCTCGCCGCCTCGCTCGGCATCGCGGCGGCGTTGTGGCTCGCCCGCGGCATCGTTCGGCCGATCGGGCAGCTCGCCGGCGCGATGCGGGCGCTCGCCGCCGGCGACCTCTCCGCCGCGGTCCCGGGGCAGGAGCGGCGCGACGAGATCGGCGGCATGGCGCGGGCGGTGGGGGTTTTTCGCGAGGCGCTGGCCGCCAAGGCGCGGAGCGATGCCGAGGCCGCGGAGGCCGCCCGCACCGAGGCCGGGCGGGCCCGCAGGCTCGGGGCGCTGACCGCGGGCTTCGAGGCGACGATGTCGTCCTCGACGGAAGGACTGGCGCAGGCCGCCGACACCATGCAGGGCACCGCGACGTCGATGTCGGCGGCGGCCGCGCGCACCAACGCCCGGTCGGCCGAGGTGGCGGAGGCCGCCGCCCGGACCTCGGCCAATGTCGAGACGGTCGCCGCCGCCACGGAAGAGATGGCGATCTCGATCCGCGAGATCGCCCGCCAGGTCGCGCACTCGGCCGGAATCGCCACGAGCGCCGTCGGTCGCGCCCGGGAGACCGACGCCGTCATCGCGGCGCTCGCCGCCGGGGCCGAGCGCATCGGCGAGGTCGTGGTCCTGATCCAGGGCATCGCCGGGCAGACGAACCTGCTGGCGTTGAACGCCACCATCGAGGCGGCCCGGGCCGGCGAGGCGGGGCGGGGCTTCGCGGTCGTCGCGGCGGAAGTCAAGCAGCTCGCCGGCCAGACCGCCAGGGCCACGGAGGAGATCGGCGGCCAGATCGCCCGCATCCAGGACGCGACCCGCGAGGCCGTGGCGGCCCTGCAGGCGATCGGCGGCGTGATCGGCGAGATGTCCGAGATCGCCACCGGCATCACCGCCGCCATGGAGCAGCAGGGCGCGGCGACCCAGGAAATCGCCCGCAACGTCGGCGAGGCCGCCCAGGGTACGCAGGTGGTCTCCACCGGCATCCGCGACGTCCGCCGCGACGCGGAAGGCGCCGGCGAGGCCGCCGCCCGGGTGCTCGCCGCCGCCGAGGCTTTGGCCGGCACCGCGACGGGCCTGCGCGGGGAGGTCGATGCGTTCCTGGGGGGCGTGAAGGCGGCGTAACGGCGCGCGACCGTCTGCGATCGATCCCGGAGCCGGGGTACCCTCGTCCGCGCAGGCGCGGTACAACCCGGCGGCCGGCATGGACGGGAACCGCTCTCGTCGGCGGCGATGCAGCACGGGACGGGATTAGGTGACGGTTTTGGTCGAGCGATCCGGGAATTCGAGCGTCTGGCGCTTCTCCGTCGCACCCATGATGGACTGGACCGATCGCCACTGTCGGGCGTTCCACCGCACCCTCTCGGCCCGCGCGCTCCTCTACACCGAGATGGTGACGACCGGCGCGGTACTGCACGGGCCGCGCGAGCGGCTGATCGGGTTCGACGATGCCGAGCATCCGGTGGCGATCCAGCTCGGCGGGTCGGATCCCGCCGACCTCGCTTCCGCCGCGCGCATCGCGGAAGACTTCGGATACCGCGAGGTGAACCTCAATGTCGGCTGTCCCTCCGACCGGGTGCAGGACGGGCGCTTCGGCGCCTGCCTGATGCGCGAGCCGGCCCTCGTCGGCGAGTGCGTGGCCGCCATGAAGGCGGCGGTCGCGGTTCCGGTGACGGTGAAGTGCCGCATCGGCGTCGACGACCAGGATCCGGAAGCCGCGCTCGATGCGCTGACCGCCGCGGTGCGGGCGGCCGGCGTCGACGCGCTGGTCGTGCACGCCCGCAAGGCCTGGCTCAAGGGCCTGTCGCCGAAGGAGAACCGGGACATCCCGCCCCTCGATTACGGCCGGGTGCATCGGCTCAAGGCCGCGAATCCTGGTCTTCCGATCGCCCTCAACGGCGGCTTGCAGGATCTTGCGACGGCGGAGCGCGAACTCGAACCGGTGAACGGGATCGCCCTCGACGGGGTGATGCTGGGGCGCGCGGCCTATGCCGAGCCGGCCCTGCTCCTCGGCGTCGATCCCGCGCTGTTCGGCGCACCGGCGCCGGTAGCCGATCCGTTCGCGGCGATCGAAGCCTACGAGCCCTACATCGCGGCGCGGCTCCAGGAGGGCCTGCGCCTGCACGCCATGACCCGCCACATGCTCGGCCTGTTCAACGGCCGGCCCGGGGCGCGGCCCTATCGCCGCCACCTCTCGGTCGCCGGCACCCGGCCGGATGCCGGGCTGCACACCCTGCGGGAGGCGGTGGCCCTGGTGTCCCGCGAGCCGGCGAGCGCAGCGGCCTGAGGACGAGGCCGGCTTCAGCTTGGCAGCCGGCCGGTCCGCGGGCATGGTCCGGGTCCGAAGACCTGCGCCCGAGGGAATGACGGACCGGATGATCGCACTCGATGACGGCGTCGCGGGCCCGCTCGGCGCCCATTTCGACGGGCGCGGGGTCAACTTCGCCCTCTTCTCCGCCCATGCCACGGCGGTGGATCTGTGCCTGTTCGACCCGAGCGGCCGGGTGCAGACCGACGTGGTCCGCCTGCCGCGCCGCACCGACGACGTCTGGCACGGCCACCTCGCGGGCGTGCTGCCGGGCCAGCTCTACGGCTACCGCGTCCACGGCCCCTGGGAGCCGGGACGCGGCCACCGCTTCAACCCGCACAAGCTCCTCCTCGACCCCTATGCCCGCGAGATCCACGGGCGGGTGCGCTGGCACGACGCGCTCTACCCGTTTCGCCGCGGCAGCCACCGGGAGGACGTGCTCGACCGGCGCGACAGCGCCCCGATGATGCCGAAGGGGATCGTCACCGCCCCCGAAGCGCCGGTCCACGACGATCCGCCCCTGCGCCATCCGCTGGTCGACAGCGTGATCTACGAGGCGCATGTCCGGGCCCTGACCCAGACCCATCCGGGCGTGCCGCTGCCCTGGCGCGGCTCCTACGCGGCCCTCGGCCACCCGGCGATCGTGGACCACCTCGTGCGCCTCGGCGTCACGGCGATCGAATTGCTGCCGATCCAGGCCTTCGTCGACGACCGCTTCCTGGTCGAGAAGGACCTGACCAACTTCTGGGGCTACTCGCCGCTCAACTACTTCGCGCCCGAGCCGCGCTTCTACGGCGCCACCGGGGCCGCCGGCCTGAAGGCCGCGATCCGCCAGCTCCACGCCGCCGGCATCGAGGTGCTGATGGACGTGGTCTACAACCACACCTGCGAGGGCGACCATACCGGGCCGAGCCTGTCGTTCCGCGGCATCGACAATGCGAGCTACTACAAGCTGAACCCCGACGATCCCCGTCGCGACATCGACTGCACCGGCTGCGGCAACACCCTCGACGTGGCGGTGCCGCGGGTGATGCAGATGGTGCTGGATTCCTTGCGCCACTGGGTCGAGGCCTACCGGATCGACGGCTTCCGCTTCGACCTCGCCTCGAGCCTCGCCCGCTCGCCCCACGACTTCACCCCCCGCGCCGCCGTGCTCCAGGCGATGGCGCAGGACCCGGTCCTGTCGCGGGTCAAGCTCATCGCCGAGCCGTGGGACATCGGCATGGGCGGCTACCAGCTCGGCGGCTTCCCGGTCGGCTGGAGCGACTGGAACGACCAGTTCCGCGACGCCGCCCGGGGCTTCTGGCGGGGTGACGCCGGCCAGCTGCCGAAGCTGACCCAGGGGCTGACGGGCTCGAAGGAAATCTTCTCGGCGTCCGGCCGCGGGCCGTCCGCCAGCATCAACTTCATCGCCTCCCACGACGGCTACACGCTCGCCGATGTCGTCGCCTACGAGGAGAAGCACAACGAGGCCAACGGCGAGGGCAACCGCGACGGCCACGGCCACAACGTCTCGCGCAATTACGGCGTCGAGGGCCCGACCGACGATCCCGACATCCTGGCCCTGCGGGCGCGGCAGAAGCGCAACCTGCTCGCCACGATCCTGATCGCCCAGGGCGTGCCGATGCTGCTGATGGGCGACGAGCGCTCGCGCAGCCAGGGCGGCAACAACAACGCCTATTGCCAGGACAACGCCACCTCGTGGGTCGACTGGGAGACCGACGGCGGCGACCCGGCCCTGACCGCCTTCGTGCGCAACCTGCTGGCCTTGCGCCGCGACCACCGGGCCCTGCGGCGGCGAAAGTTCCTCACCGGCGAGACCGTGGCGCCGGGGGGGCTCAAGGACGTCCACTGGCTCTCGCCCTGCGGCGCCGAGATGGACGAGGCCGCCTGGGGCGACGCCGAGCGCCGGGCCTTCGGCATGCAGATCGGCAACGACGCCCCCGATGGGCGCCGCCTCCTCGTCCTCGCCAATGCAGGGGAGGGGGCGATCGACTTCCAGCTCGCCCGGATCGTCGGCGGGCCGTGGACGCCGCTCTTCGACACCACGGCGATGGACGGCCGGCCCGTCGCCCGGGAGGCGCTGAAGGCGGGAGGCACGCTCCACCTGCCGGGGCGGGCGCTCGTGGTGCTGGCCCGCAGCGTGACGCCGAGAAAGGTCGCCACGGGCTGAGCGAGCGCCCGCGACCGGTCAGGCCGCCGCCAGCCGCTTGCGCTGCACCTTGCCGTTCGGGGTGCGCGGCAGCGTCTCCAGGAAGACGACCTCCCGCGGGCACTTGTAGGCGGCGAGCCGCTCGGCGCACCAGGCCAGCAGCGCGTCCCGCGCCGGCTCCGCGCCGGCCCTGGGCACGACGAAGGCGGCGATCACCCGCACGTCGTCGCGGACGGGGAGCTCGGTCACCGCGACCTCCTGCACGTCGGGATGGGCGATGAGCACGCTCTCGACCTCGTTCGGCGACACCCGGTAGCCGAAGGCGTTCATGATGTCGTCGTTGCGGCCTTCGAACCAGACGTAGCCGTCGGCATCGAGCGCGGCGAGATCGCCGCCCACGAACCACTCGCCCCGCATCACCGCCGCCTCTTCCTCCGGGCGGTTCCAGTAGCCGAGCATCAGGGCCGGGTCGGAGCGGTGGATGGCGAGCAGCCCGATCTCGCCCGGCGGCAGCGGCTCCGGCGCGCCCTCGGGCGGCAGGATCGCGACGCGGCGGCCCGGCTGCGGCTTGCCCGGCGAGCCGGGCTTGATCGGGGTCCGCGGGCTCGTCGAGATGTAGGTCGAGATCTCGCTCATCCCGAGCGCCTCGTAGAGCGGCGTGCCGGTGGCCGCCTGCCACTCGGCGAGGAGCTGGGGCGACAACGCCTCGCCCGCCGTGATGCCGTGGCGCAGCGACGAGAGGTCGTGAGCCGGGAGATCAGCGTATTTGAGGATCTGTCGGTAGAGGCTCGGCACCGCCGCGAACAGGGTGGCGCGGTGGCGGGCGATGAGCGCCGGCCACAGGGCGGGATCGCGCTTGCCGTTATACAAGACCGTCGTGGCGCCCCGCGCCCAGGGATCCTGGATGCCGACGCCGAGCGTGTAGGTCCAGTTCATGGTGCCGGCATGCAGCACCACGTCGTCCTCGCGCAGGCCGAGCCAGAAATCGTGCATCGGCCGCCGGCCCCAGATCGTGCGGTGGGCGTGCAGCACCCCCTTCGGCCGGCTGGTGGTTCCGGAGGTGTAGACCAGCGTCGCCGGGTCGTCGGCGGCGGTGTCGGCGTAAGCGTCGAGGGGCGGGCCGGCGCGCAGGCGGGCGATGTCGTCGCGCCGCAGGACGATCCGGCCGCGGCAGGCCTCCGGGTCGAGGGGGCACTCGTCGGCGGCGGCGATCACCGCGGCGCCGGAATCCTGCATCAGGAACGCCGCCTCGCCGGCGGTGAGCTGCGGCGAGGACGGTTGCGCCACGAGCCCGGCGGCGAGCGCCG
>NZ_JTHF01000369.1 GCF_001043895.1 Methylobacterium indicum | reverse complement strand
GGCTCGTCGTCGAGGACGGCCAGCATGACGCGGGCGACATCGTCCTGTGCCTCGGGCGAGAGGGTGCGGACGCGTTCGATGGCGTGTTCGAGGAGGTCGGTCATGGTGGCATCATGCACCCGATTCGCGTTGGCATGAAGGGAAACCGGGGGTGTCCCGATCGCGCCTCCCGGCCCTCCAACCCACTACTAAGTTCCATAATGTTGCTTATGCGAATGGTGTATGGGGATGGGAAAGGATGTCGGCCTTCGATATCCGTGGATCCCTGCCGCGCCTCGTGCCGAGGTCGCGATTGCCTCCCTGCCTGATAGGCCGCTTCGGCGGTCGCGTCAGCGCCCTCCCGCCCGCTCGGTGCGGATCTGTGCGGGGGCCGCCTCGCCCGCGAGCCCGTCGAGCGCCCGCATCGCCGCCTCCGGCAGGTCCAGCGCCGCCGCGGCGAGGTTCTCCCGCAGGTGCCCGCGCGCCGACGTGCCGGGAATGAGCAGTAGGTTGGGCGACCGGCGCAGGAGCCAGGCCAGCGCCACCTGCATCGGCGTCGCGCCCAGGCCCGCGGCGATGGCGGACAGGCCCTGCGACTGGATCGGGCTGAAGCCGCCGAGTGGAAAGAACGGCACGTAGGCGGTCCCGGCCGCCGCGAGGTCGTCGACCAGCGCGTCGTCGGCCCGGTGGACGAGGTTGTAGTGGTTCTGCACGCAGGCGATGTCGGCGACGCGCCGTGCCTCGGCGATCTGCGCCGCCGTGACGTTGCTGAGCCCGATCCTGCGGATCAGCCCGCGGCGCTGGAGGTCGGCGAGCGTGTCGAGCGGGCCGGCGAGCGAGCCCTCGGCCGGGCCGTGCACGCTGAACATCGCCCGCAGGTTGACCACGTCGAGCACGTCCAGCCCGAGATGGCGCAGGTTGTCGTGCACCGCCGCCGTCAGGTCCCGCGCCGAGAAGGCGGGGTTCCACGAGGCATCGGCCCCGCGCACGGCGCCGACCTTGGTGACGATCACGAGGTCGTCCGGGTAGGGATGCAGGGCCTCGCGGATGAGCTCGTTCGTGACGTGGGGGCCGTAGAAGTCGCTGGTATCGATATGGGTGACGCCGTGCGCCACCGCCTCGCGCAGCACCGCCACCGCCTCGGCCCGGTCCCTGGGCGGCCCGAACACGCCGGGCCCTGCGAGCTGCATCGCGCCGTAGCCCATGCGCGTCACATCCCGGTCGCCGAGGCGATAGGTTCCCGCCGATCCGATCCCGCTCATTGCTCATCTCCTTGCTGGCGACCCGGATCTAGCCGCCGGCCTTCTGTGTGATAAGCCGGTGCAATCCGGACAGGTTGTGCGGGATCGCGAACGATGGCGGAGACCGATGGCTGATCCGGACGCGGCGAATCTCGGCGACCTCGCCGCCTTCGTAGCGGTGGCGGAGGCCGGGGGTTTTCGCGAGGCGGCGCGGGCGGGCGGCGCCAGCGCCTCGTCCCTGAGCGAGGCCCTGCGCCGGCTGGAGGCGGGGTTCGGCGTGCGGCTCCTCCACCGCACGACCCGCAGCGTCGCGCCGACCGAGGCCGGGGCGCGGCTGCTCGAGCGCCTCAAGCCCGCCCTCGGCGAGGTCGCGGCGGCGCTCGACGTGGTCAACGGGTTTCGCGACCGGCCGGCGGGGACGCTGCGCCTCAACGTGCCGGTGAGCGCGGCCCGGCTGGTGCTGCCGGCCCTGGTTCCGCCCTTCCTCGCCGCCTATCCGGAGATCCACCTCGACGTCGTCGCGGAGGACGGCTTCGTCGACGTGCTGGCGGCCGGGTGCGATGCCGGCATCCGCTACGAGGAGCGCCTGGAGCCCGACATGATCGCGGTGCCGATCGGCCCGCGCACGCAGCGCTTCGCCACCGCGGCGGCGCCGGCCTATCTCGACCGGCGCGGCCGGCCCGCCCATCCGCGCGACCTCCTCGACCATGCCTGCCTGCGCGGTCGCTTCGCCAGCGGCGCCTCGACCGAGTGGGAGTACGAGCGCGACGGCGAGACGGTGCGGATCGAGCCGAGCGGACCGCTCACCGTGCGGGTCGGGACCGCGACGGACCTCGCGGTCGAGGCGGCCCTCGCCGGGGTCGGCATCGTCAGCCTGTTCGAGGACTGGCTGCGGCCGCACCTCGACAGCGGCGCCCTGGAGCCGGTCCTGGAGCCGTGGTGGCCGCGCTTCTCCGGGCCGTTCCTGTACTATTCGGGCCGGCGCTACCTGCCGGCGCCGCTGCGGGCCTTCGTGGACTTCGTCGCCGCGCGGCGGGCATGAGCCTCCTGCCCTGCATGAGCGCCCTGCCCTGCATGAGCGCCCTGCCCTACGCCGCCCGCCCCTCGGTCTCCCGCGCCAGCGCATCCACCACCGCGGCGATGCCCGCCACGTCCTCGCCCCCGCTCTCCCGCGCCGCCGCGTAGGCCGCGCGCTGGCGGTCGGCGCTGGTGCCCTCGCGGGCGATGCGGCGGGCCTCGTCGAGGGCGCCTTCGCAGCCGAGCGCCGCCGCATCCTCGGCGACGAGCGCCAGCAACCCCTCGATCGCCTCGCCGAACGGCACCGCGCGGCCGGCCCCGGGGTCGATCAGGGCGGCGCGCACGCCGTCGCGCTGGGCCCGCCACAGGTTCTCGCGGATCACCGCCCGGGCGACCCCGTCGAGGGCGGCGTTCAGGTCGGGGCGGCGCTCGGCGGCGCGCACGAGGCAGCGGTAGAGGCCGGCGATCGCCACCGCGTCCTCGACCCGCGTGCAGCTGTCGGCGATGCGCAGTTCCAGGGTCGGATAGCGGATCGAGGGCCGCAGGTGCCACCACAGGAAGCTCGCATCCTCGATCGCCCCGGCCGCCTGCATCACCGCGACGTAGCGCTCGAACTCCGCCGTGCTCGAAAACAGGTCCGGCAGCCCGGTGCGCGGCATCTCGCCGAACACGCTGAGGCGGTAGCCGGACAGGCCGGTGTCGCGCCCCTCCCAGAACGGCGAGGAGACCGAGAGCGCCAGCAGCGCCGGCAGGAACGGCAGCAGCCGGTTCATCAGGTCGACCCGGTCGTCGGGCCGCGCCACCTCGACGTGGACGTGCATGCCGCTCACCAGCGTGCGCCGCCCGATCATCCGCACCGCATCGAGGATGCCGTCGTAGCGTGCCCCGTCGGTCGGGCGTTGCGCGTCCCAGGCCGCGCCCGGATGGGTGCCGGCGCCGAAGACCAGGACGCCGTGCGCCCGCCCGATCTCGGCGAGACCCCGGCGCAGGGTCGACAGGCCGCTGCGCGCCTCCTCGGGCGTGGTCGCGGGCGGCGTCGCGATCTCGATCTGGCTCTGCAGCAATTCGCGCTCGGCCGCCGGCAGCAGCGCCTTCGCGGCGGCGTGGAAGCCTCGGACGCCGGGGCCCGGCGTGCCCCGGGTGGCGGCATCCGCCAGAAAGAACTCCTCCTCGATGCCGAAGCGGTAGGCGGGGCCGGTCATGCGCGCAGGGTCCTTGTCGAGGGAGGACGGGATATAGCGGCGGCCCGGCGGCCGGCCATGCCCTCAGCCGCGCAGGGCCCACAGCGCCAGGACGAGGACGGCGAGCGCGAGGGCGGCGAGCCCCGCCAGCACCACCGCCCGGTGCGCCCCGCCCCGGTCGGGCGGCGCCGACACTCGGTCCGGGGGAGCCGCCGTCGCGGCCGCGGCCGCGGCGGGCGGCGGTTCCGGCACGGGCGCGGCGGGGCCCGGTGCCGGCGGCTCGGGCAGGCGCACCGCGCCGGCGGGCAACGGCGTTCCGCCGCCCCGGAGCAGGATCTCGTCGGGATCGACCGGGATCCCGGCCTCCTCCAGCTCGATCAGCACCAGCGCGATGTCCTCGGCGCTCATCCGGTCGACCGGCAGGGCCTGGCGCAGGTCGTCGGGGGTGAGCCCGCCCCGGCTGCGGCCCAGCGCGATCAGGCGGTCGAGGGTGGTCCTGTCGAAGGCGGCCTGCATCGGCGGGTCTCCTGTCGGGCTCGGCGGGGCCCGTGCTCCCGTGCCCGCGGCGCCGCGCGATGTGCCAACGCGCACCGGCCGGGATGCGTTTCCCGGTCACGCTCACGCCCAGATGGCGGTAGACAACCTCCGGGCTCCCGGTGCCGTCGGGACCACCGAACCCAGGCGAGCCATGAACGCGCATCCGACCCACGTCCGTCCGGCTCCCGAGGGGCCCCGGCCGGTCCTCGCCCGGATCACGCCGCCGGCCCAGCCGCTCGGGCCGTGGCGCTTCCTGAGCACCGTGGTGCGCAACCCCCTGGAGGCCTGGCCGGAGACGATCTACCGCGAGCCGGTCTACACCTCGACCGTCCTGGGCAATTCCAGCCTGTTCGTGATGGCGCCGAACCTGATCCGCCGGGTGATGGTGGACGAGGCCGACGCCTTCGAGAAGTCGGAGGTCCTGCGCCGCGCCCTCTCGCCGGCCCTCGGCGACGCCATCCTGACCGCCGACGGGGGGCGCTGGCGCTGGCAGCGCCGGGCGGCGGCGCCGATCTTCCGGGCCGAGCGCATCCGCAGCTTCGTGCCGGCGATGATCGCGGCGGCCGAGCGCACCCGCGACGCGCTCGCCGCCGCTCCCGGCGTCGAGGTCGACATCGCCCAGACGATGATGCGCACCACCTTCGAGATCATCGTCGAGACGATGCTCCCGGGCGCCAGCGGGATCGACGCCGCCCGGGTCGAGCGCGGCATCACCGACTACCTCGAATCGACCAGCTGGGTCGTCGCCCTCACGCTGCTGCGGGCCCCGGCCTGGCTGCCGTTCCCGGGCCGCGCCAAGGCCGAGCGGGCCAAGACCTACCTGCGCGACGAACTCCTGCGCCTCGCCGCCGAGGGGCGCCGCACCGGCACCGAGGGGCGCAACGACCTGCTCAGCCTCTTGCTCGCCGCCCGCGACCCGGAGACCGGGCAGGCGATGGACGACCGCGACGTCGCCGACAACCTGCTCACCTTCGTGACCGCCGGGCACGAGACCACGGCGCTCGCCCTCACCTGGGCGCTCTACCTGCTCTCCCACCACCCGGAGAGCGAGGCGCTGATCGCCGCCGAGGTCGAGGCGGCGACCGCCGGCGGGCCGCTCGCGCCCGAGCACGTCGACGCCCTGCCCTACACCCGCCAGGTGATCCTGGAGGCGATGCGGCTCTACCCGCCGGTGCCGGTGGTGGTGCGGGCGGCCCTCCGCGACGTCGACCTCGACGGGATCCCGGTCAAGGCCGGCACCCCGATCACGATCCCGATCTACGCCGTGCACCGGCACGCCGCGTTGTGGGACGAGCCGGAGCGCTTCGATCCCGCCCGCTTCGCCCCCGAGGCCGCCAAGGCCCGCGACCGCTACGCCTACCTGCCCTTCGCCGCCGGTCCGCGCATCTGCATCGGCATGGGGTTCGCGCTCTCCGAGGCGGTGGCGATCCTGGCGGTGCTGGTCCGCTCGCTCCGCTTCTCGCTCCGGCCCGGCACCCTGCCGGTGCTCAAGCAGCGCATCACCCTGCGCCCGTCCGAGGGCATGCCGATGCGGGTGAGCCCGCGCTAGAGCGGCGCCCGGCCGGCTTCGCCCGGTCTGCGGCCTGTGCCGCCGCGCAGGCCTTTCGCACCCAATCCAGGAATTCCTCCGGCTCGTCGTTGAGCCGGTCCGGCGCCCGCCAGTCGCTCGCGATCGTGGCCGTCCGGCCGCCCCTGGTCGCGTAGGAGAACGGCGCGCCGCCCTCGGCCGCGAAGGCCGCGGTCTCGCCGGGGGCGGCCTTCAGGAAGAGTTCGCCGCGCAGGGCCAGCCCGACCATCAGCCCGTCGCGAAACAGTCCGAGCCCGCCGAACATCCGGCGGAGCGAGACGCCGCCGAGGGGCGCCAGCATCTCCACCAGGAAGGCACGGTCCGCGGGCTCCGGCATGATGATGCATCTCGAGGCTGTCTTCGGCCGAGCGTCGCCGCCCACGCCTGCGCCGGCAAGCCCGGACATGATGCAGCCCAGCTCGACCAGTTCCGCAACGTCATCCCGACCCCGTCCCGATCATTCGGAAAGATCTTGCATGTTCGATTCGGGTCTCTGCCAGCCAGGGTTGTCGTTGATCCGGCCGATTGCCACCAGGCGCCATTTGCCGGGACGCGCTTGAATCGATCGCCGAGACGATCTCGCGCCGGCCCATGCACCGGAAGCACGCCTAAAGTCGAAGGCGATTTCATTCGCCTGTCACGAAACCACCCGATGACGCGCCGGTCACGACATCACCGGCGGACCCCTTGACCCACGTTCTCGATACGATTCCGGCGGCGCAGGCGGCCGGACCCGCCGCGGCCCGGCGGCCCTGGGCCGGCCTGGCTCTGCCGCTGGCCCTCCTCGGCCCGTCGCTCGTCTTCCTCGCCCTGTTCACCTACTGGCCGGTGGCCGAGGTCGTGTGGGACGCCACCCACGAGGTGACGCGCCGGGGCACCCGCTTCGTGGGTCTGGCCAACTTCGCCGCCCTCTTCGCCGATCCGACCTTCCAGCGCGCCCTTCTCAACAACGCGCTCTACGCAATCGGCACGGTGGTGCCGAGCCTGGTCCTGGCGCTCGCCTTCGCGCTCGCGCTCAACGGCGCCGGCCGGGTGCGGGCCTTGATGCGGGCGGTGTTCTTCCTGCCGGTGATGATCCCGCTGGTGGCCGCCGCCGCGCTCTTCCTGTTCCTGTTCCTGCCCGGGATCGGGCTGATCGACCACCACCTGGCCCGGCTCGGGCTCAATGGGGCCAACTGGCTCGGCGATCCCGACCTCGCGCTCGCCGCCATCACGGTGCTCACCGTGTGGAAGAATGCCGGCTACTACATGCTGTTCATCCTGGCGGGCCTCCAGGCGATCCCCGACGAGGCGAAGGAGGCCGCGCTCCTCGACGGCGCCGGTCCCTGGCAGCGCCTGCGTTACGTGACCCTGCCGGCGCTCCGCCCGACCTTCGCCTTCGTCGGGGTGATCGCACTCCTGAACGCCGTGACCCAGGTCGACCACGTCTTCGTGCTGACCAAGGGCGGGCCCTCGGACGCGACGAAGCTCCTCCTGTTCTACATCTACGAGCAGGCCGCCGAGCGCTACGATGCCGGCCGCGCCGCCGCCGCGACCGTGGTGACGCTCGGCCTGCTCGCGGCGCTGACTGCGCTCTCGCTCAGCCGCAGCCAGGGCCCGGAGGCGGCCCGATGAGCGCCACCTCCTCCGGCCCGGTGACCCGCGAGGTCACGCCGCACATCGCCCGCTGGGTCGTCATCGGCCTGGCCCTCGTCTGGGCGGTGCCGTTCTGGTGGATGCTGGTCGCGGCGTTCCGGCCGGCCGGATCGGGGGCGGATGCCTCGCTCCTGCCCTCCCTGACGCCGACGCTCGCCAACTTCGCCGAGGCCTGGGCCTCGGCCGACTTCCCGCTCTACTTCCTCAATTCGCTCGTGATCTGCGCCGGCATCCTCGCGGTGCAGCTCGTCACGGCGTCGCTTGCCGGCTACGTCTTCGCGCGGCTCGACTTTCCCGGCCGCGGCATCCTGTTCGCCCTGTTCCTGGTCCAGCTGATGCTGGTGCCGGTGGTGCTGCTGGTGCCGAACCTGAAGACCATCGCGGCTTTGGGCCTCTACGACACCCTGCCGGGGGTGATGGCGCCCTACTGCGCCACCGCCTTCGGCACCTTCCTGATGCGCCAGAGCTTTCGCGAAGTGCCGCGCGAGCTGGAAGACGCCGCGATGATCGACGGCGCCGGCTGGTGGGCGCGCATCCGCCTCATCTACCTGCCGCTGACGAAGCCCGCGCTCGTCGCCTTCTCGATCGTCTCGGTCACCAGCCACTGGAACGAGTTCCTGTGGCCGCTGATGGTCATCAACTCCCCCGACAGGCGGCCCCTGACCCTCGGTCTCGCGAGCTTCACGCTCAGCGCCGAGGGCATGCAGGCCTGGGGGCTGATCGCGGCCGGCACCTTCCTGGTCAGCCTGCCGCTGCTCGCCGCCTTCCTGATCTTCCAGCGCCGGTTCGTGAACAGCTTCCTCGCCTCCGGCATCAAGTAAAGAGGACGACCACAGATGATTTCCTGGTGGAAGGGCGCCGCCCTTGCCCTGGTGGCGGCGGCCGGCCTCGCCGCGCCGCGCGCCGCGCACGCGACCGATATCGAGCTCTTTTTCCCCGTCCCGGTGGACGGGGCGCTCGCCCGCAACATGTCGGGGCTGATCAAGGAGTTCAACGACTCCCATCCCGACATCAAGGCGGTCCCGGTCTTCACCGGCTCCTACGACGACACGCTGCTCAAGACCCGCGCGGCGATCAAGGCCGGCAAGCCGCCGGCCGCGGTCATCATGTCGGCGAACTTCCTCACCGACCTGTCGATCGAGCGCGAGATCGCGCCGATGGATGATTTGATCGCCAAGGACGGCAAGAGCCCGGAGGCCTTCATGGCCCAGTTCTTCCCGGCTTTGCTGCCCAACGCCGTCATCGACCGCAAGGTCTACGGCGTGCCGTTCCACAACTCGACGCCTCTGCTCTACATCAACGCCGATCATTTCAAGGAAGCGGGCCTCGACCCGGACACGCCGCCGCGGACCTGGGCCGAGCTGTATGACGCCGCCCGCAAGCTGACCAAGCGCGAGGGCGACCGCACCACCCGCTGGGGCCTGATGATGCCCTCGAACTACGATTACGGCGGCTGGATCCTCGAAGCCCTGACGATGTCCAACGGCGGGCGCTACTACAACGAGGATTACGGCGGCGAGGTCTATTACGACACCCCGACGATGCTCGGCGCCCTCACCTTCTGGTCGGACCTCGTCCACAAGGCCAAGGTGCACCCGGCCGGCGAGCAGAAGGGCCCGGCGGTGACCGGCGCCTTCCTGGCCGGCCAGGCCTCGATGATGATCATCTCGACCGGGTCGCTCACCTTCATCCGCGACACCGCCAAGTTCCCGTTCAAGGTCGCCTTCGTGCCGATGAACGTGCGCCAGGCGGTGCCGATCGGCGGCGCCTCGCTGGTGCAGCCGACCGGCCTCTCGCCCGAGAAGCGCGCCGCCGGCTGGACCCTGATCCAGTGGCTGACCTCGCCCGAGAAGTCCGGCTGGTGGAGCCGCGCCACGGGCTACTTCGCCCCCAACAAGGCGGCCTACGACCTGCCCGAGATGAAGGCCTTCCTCGACAAGAACCCCGACGCCAAGATCGCCGTCGACCAGCTCGCCAACGCCAAGCCGTGGTTTGCCACCTACCGCACCGTGCCGGTGCGCAAGGCGATCGAGGACGAGCTGCAGGCGGTGCTCTCGGGCAAGCGCCAGCCGAAGGAGGCGCTCACCGCCGCCCAGAAGGCCGCCGACGCCCTGATGCGCCCCTATGTCGAGGACACTGCGCTCCGCCTGCCGGGCGCCGAGTGATCGCCACCCTGCTCCAGTCGCTCACCCCTTTCCCGGACGACTGAAGCGAAGCGGAAGGAGATCCGGGATCCAGCACAGGCAGTGCCGCGAAGCGGCTCATTGTTCGCAACGCTGCAAGCAAGCGGTCGCTTCGCGAATTCTCGTGCTGGATCCCGGGTCGCATTCCGCTGGCGCTTCATGCGCCCGGGAAAGGGCGAAGTGCCAAGCCAACTGGCCGAATTAACCGGATACCCCCCATGCTCATCGCCCAGATCACCGACCTGCACGTGCGCCCCCGCGGGCTGCCGGCCTACCGGGTCTCCGAGACCAACACGATGGTCGCCCGCGCGGTGGCCCACCTCCTCGCCCTCGATCCCCGGCCCGACCTGGTGCTGATCTCCGGCGACCTCACCGATTGCGGCCTGGCGGAAGAGTACGAGGAGCTGCGCGGGATGCTGGCCCGCCTGCCGATGCCGGTCCATGTCATCCCCGGCAACCACGACCGGCGCGAGACCCTGCGCGATGTCCTGCCGGCCTCGTACCTGCCCGGCGCGACGGACGGCTTCATCCAGTACACGATCGAGGACCACCCGGTCCGCCTGATCGCCCTCGACACCCTGGTGGCGGGCGCCAGCCACGGCGCGCTCTGCACCGAGCGCCTCGGCTTCCTCGAACGGGCGCTCGCCGGCGGCGACGGCCGTCCGACCCTGGTCTTCATGCACCACCCGCCCTTCGAATGCGGCCTCGTCCACATGGACGAGATCCGGCTCCTCGACGGCGAGGCGCCGTTCCGGCGGCTGATCGGGGCTCAGACCTGCATCGAGCGGATCCTGTGCGGCCACCACCACCGGCCGATCGTGACCCGCTACGCCGGCACGATCGCCCAGATCGCCCCGAGCGTCACCCATCAGGTCGCCTTCGATCTCACGCCGGAGCACGAGGGCGCCCTCGTCTTCGAGCCGCCGGCCTACCTGCTCCACCGCTACACGCCGGAGAGCGGGATCGTCAGTCACATGGTCTATGTCGAGAGCTTCGACGGGCCGTATCCGTTCGTGCTGGACGCGGCGTATCCGGGGCAGCACTGAGCTGCGCCCGGGCCCGAGAAACGGTCGAGGAAGCGTCGCGCCCGCGGCAGGGCGTCGTGCAGGAACTGGCTGGGCTCCCGCAGCCGGAGCCCGGCGAAGCCCATGGACTTCTCCTCGGACACGAGGATGTCGCGCGGCAGGGCGATCAGCGTCGCGTCCCATCCGGGCCATGCCATGCGGGCACGTCGCCACGTATGCGCCAAATAGGCGTCGCGGTCCGCGTAGCCGTGATAGTCGAACACCCAGGTCTCCGCCGCCACCACGATGTGGTTGCCGGTATGGCCGGGGACAGGCCTGATCCAGAGCGCCTCCTGCCCGGGACGCCCGTGCCGTTCCAGGAAGGCGTAGGCCAGGATGTGGCAGGCGCCGCAGGCGAAGAAAACCCGGTCGGGCAAGGCCCAGCGCAGGGCCTGGTCCGTCTTGGAATAGCCCGCTGTCCTGATGCGGTACATCGGCCGGACCGGTCTGGCGCGGCGGATGCCTCCTGGGGAGGCATCCGCCTGGTTTGCATCAGCTGTTCTTCAGCGCCACGCGGTACTGCCCTTGCGTCTTCGCCCGCACCTCGTCCTCGGTGACGCCGTCGGCGAGCTCGATCAGGCTCATGCCGCCGTCACCCTTCTTGTCGATGGTGAAGACGCCGAGATCGGTGATCACCATGTCGACGACGTGGGTGCCGGTGAGCGGCAGGTCGCAGGCCTCGAGCAGCTTCGGGGATTCCGAGCCGTCCTTGGCCTTGGCGACGTGCTCCATCACCACGACGACCTTCTTGACGCCGGCGACGAGGTCCATCGCGCCGCCCATCCCCTTCACCATCTTGCCGGGGATCATCCAGTTGGCGAGATCGCCGTTCTGGGCCACCTGCATCGCGCCGAGGATCGACAGGTCGATATGGCCGCCGCGGATCATCCCGAAGGAATCCGCCGACGAGAAGTAGCTCGTGGTCGGCAACTCCGTAATGGTCTGCTTGCCGGCGTTGATGAGGTCGGGGTCCTCCTCGCCCTCGTAGGGGAACGGGCCCATGCCCAGCATCCCGTTCTCGGACTGGAGCTGCACCGACATGCCGTCGGGGATGTAGTTCGACACCAGCGTCGGGATGCCGATGCCGAGATTGACGTAGAAGCCGTCCTCGAGCTCGCGGGCGGCGCGGGCCGCCATCTGGTCGCGGGTCCAAGCCATGGGGGTCTCCTGTCTCGCTCGTTCAGATGGCGCCACCGCCCGTCGGGGCGGGCGCGGGCTCGGCGTTCGGGGCGGCTTCGCTGCGCTTGCGGGTGGTGCGCTGCTCGATGCGCTTCTCCGCGTTGGGGACGTGGATCATCCGCTTCACGAACACGCCGGGGGTGATGATGTGGTCGGGGTCGATCTCACCCGGCTTCACCAGGTGCTCGACCTGCGCGATGGTCATGCGCGAGGCCGAGGCCATCATCGGGTTGAAGTTGCGGGCGGTCTTCCGGTAGACGAGGTTGCCCTCGTGGTCGCCCTTCCAGGCATGGACCAGCGAGACGTCGGCGAACAGGCCGCGCTCCATCACGTAGGTCTCGCCGTCGAACTCCCGGGTCTCCTTGCCCTCGGCGATCAGGGTGCCGACGCCGGTCTTGGTGAAGAAGGCCGGGACGCCGGCGCCGCCGGCGCGGATGCGCTCGGCCAGCGTGCCCTGCGGGTTGAACTCGATCTCGAGCTCGCCGGCGAGGTACTGCTTGGCGAAGGTCTTGTTCTCGCCGACATAGGACGAGATCATCTTCTTGATCTGGCGCGTCTCGAGCAGGACGCCGAGGCCGACGCCGTCGATGCCGGCATTGTTCGAGATGACCGTGAGGTCCTTGGCGCCGCTCTCGCGCACAGCGTCGATGAGGACGTCGGGAATGCCGCACAGGCCGAAGCCGCCGGCCATGATCGTCATGCCGTCCCGCAGGACGCCCGCCAGGGCGGCGGTGGCGTCGGGGTATACCTTCTTCATCCCTCGTTTCCCCAAATCTCTGGCGCCGCCGGGGCTCGGATGCCCTCTCCCGCACGGATGCGGCGCCTCGCCGCCCTGTTTAGCATCGTTGCGACGCCGCACCACCGGGCGCGACCTGGAAAATGTCCCGCTTCGGCGGGGCGACGGCCGGACGGGCCGGCCGCGCCCGGGGAGACAAGACGCGCACGAGGGATTATACGGGAGCCGTCACAGGGAAGTTTTGGGATGGCGCCCGCCGCCGGCAGGTCCGAGGGACCGCCGGGGGCGGCGGCCCGGGGGGGCATCGTCTTCTCGTCCACGCCGGCAGCCGGAGAGCGATGTCGCGCCGAACCATCCTGGCCCTGAGCGGCGCCGCCACCGCGGCCCTCGCGCTCACGGCCGCCTCCCTGCCCTGGACGATCGCGGCCCCGCGGGCGGTCGCCTTCGCCGAGCGGGACCTCGCGCGGCGCTACGGCCTCGGCCTGTCGGCCGCCGGGCCCGCCACCCTGACGCTGCTGCCGGCCCCCTCCTTGAGCTTCTCCCGCGTGCGGCTGCGCCGCGGCGACCACGACCTCGTCGAGAGCGCCGGCCTGCAGGTGCAGCTCGGCCTCGCCGGGCTCCTCGCCGGCCGGGCCGAGGTCACCGGCCTCGTCCTCGACCGGGCCCGGATCGCCCTGCCGGACGGGGCGGCCGCCGACTGGGCCGAGCCCGCCGCGAGGCTGGCCGCCCGCGTCGCCGCCGGGCGCGGCCGGCACCTGCGCCGCCTCGTCCTCGTCGACGCGACCCTCTCCGGGCGCGATCCCCGCACCGGGACCCGCGAGACGGTCACCGGCCTGAACCTGGTGGCGACCTGGCCGCGCCCGAGCGCCGGTCTCGACCTCTCGGCCGCCTTCACCTGGCGCGGCGTGCCGGCGACGCTCACCGTGTCGGGCCTGCGTCCGCCCGCCCTCGCGGCCGGTGCCGAGACCCCGCTCACCGCCGCCCTGACCTGGGCCGCCGGGCCCGGCGCCGAGGGAGGTGCCGCGGGCAGCGCCGAGATCGAAGGCAGCCTGGTCTGGGCCGGGACGACGGCGGACGCGTCCGCGGACGGGGCGACGGCCGGCCCGCGCCTGTCCGGCCAGGGCCGCTTCGCCACCCCGGCCCTGCCCCGCACCCTGGCCTGGCTCGGCCTCGAGCCCGGTCCCGCCGCGCTCGCCGGCCCGGTCAGCCTCGAGGGGCGCTTCACCGCCCGTCCCGGCGGCGTCGAATGGCCCGAGATCCGGGTGCAGCTCGGCGACAGCCGGCTCGAGGGAGCCGGCGCCCTCGCGGTGGTGCGGGGGCGGTTTTCCGTCAGCGGCACCCTGGCCGCCGAACGGCTCGACCTGTCGGGCCTCCTGCCCGAGGCGGAGCCCGACGGCGGCTGGAGCCGGGCTCCCCTCGGCCTCGACGCCCTCACCCAGGGCGACCTCGACCTGCGCCTGTCGGCGGCCTCCGCCCGTCTCGGCGCCCTGGAGGCGCAGGACGTCGCCGCCGGCCTCCTGGTGCGCGACGGCACCGTGGAGGCGACCCTCGGCCGCGCCACCGTGCAGGGCGGCACGGTCAAGGGCCGGGCGGCGCTCGCCGCCCTGCCGGCCGGCCTCGATGCCCGGCTCCAGGGCAGCGCCGACCGGGTCGATCTCGGCGGCCTGTTCGCCGATCTCGGCTGGCCGCGCTGGATCCTCGGCCGCGGCCAGGGCTCGGCCGTCCTCGACACCGCCGGATCGAGCCTCGCCGATCTCGTCGGCCGCCTCGACGGCCGGGCCGTCGCCACGGTCGAGGGCGGCGAGATCCTCGGCCTCAACCTCGCGGACCTGGCCCAGCGCCCCGACACCGCCGCCCTCGACCGTGGCGA
>NZ_JTHF01000368.1 GCF_001043895.1 Methylobacterium indicum | reverse complement strand
TGAGCCGCGAGAGCTGAACGGCAAGAGCTGAACGGCAAGAGCTGAACGGCAAGAGCTGAACGGCAAGAGCTGAACGGCAAGAGCTGATCGCCGAGGGCTGAACGGGCGAGAGCCGATCGGATACGCACCGGCGTCGCGATCGGCGAGGGCGGGCGCGGCGTCCGACGCCGCGTCATGCCGCGTTGCGCCCGCTCCGGCCGGAGGTTAACTCCGGCATCACGGAATCGCGGAACGGGAGACGGTGACCCGCGTGAGCAAGCTGGCGGTGACGAAACGCGGTCCGGCCAAGGCGGCCTCCGCCCCCTTCGCCGAGATCGTGATGGTGTGCGCGAAATGCGCCAAGCGGCAGGGCGTCGGCGCCAAGGCGGTGCGGGGCGGGCTCAAGCGCGCCCTCAAGGCCGACCCCCGCGGCCGCAAGGTCCGGGTGGTCGAGACCGGCTGCCTCGGCCTGTGCCCCAAGCGCAGCCTCACGCTGGCCACCGCCGGCTCCCTCGGCGAAGGCCGCCTCCTGGTGCTCGATCCGGACCTCGCCCCTGCGGCGATGCTGGACGTCCTCCTGCCCGGGCGGGACGACGGCCCGTGACGGCGCGGGACTCCCCCCGTCGCCCGAGTCCCGGGCGCCCGAGCCTCGGCCGGCGCCTGCTGCGTCGCGTGCCGCTCCTCGGCGCGGCGATCGGCGTGGTGCTGGCGCTCTGGCTCGTCGCCGCCAACGACGTCGGCGCCGTGGCGGATGCGTTCGGGCGCGTCGGCGTGCTCGGCATCGTCGCGGTGGTGCTGGTGCGGGTGGCGATCATCGGCTTGTGCGGGGTCGCCTGGGCCCGGGTTCTGTCCGGGCTCGTCGGGCTGGCCTCCGGCCCGTTCGTGCTGCTGCGCTTCGTGCGCGAGGGCGTCAACGTGCTGCTGCCCGTCGCCTCGGTCGGCGGCGAGGTCCTGGGCGCGCGCCTCCTCACCTTCTGGGGCGTCACCGGGGCGGCGAGCGCCGCGGGAATCCTGGTCGACATGTTCTTCCAGGTCGTCACCCAGGCCCTGTTCGCGCTGACCGGCGTCGTCCTCCTGTCTCAGCTCGAAGGCGAGCAGGCCGCCACCCTCGCCGCCTGGTGCACCAAGGGGCTCGCGCTCACCGTCGTCGTCCTGGTCGCCTTCTTCGCCGTGCAGCGCTACGGCGGAGCCGCCTTCGTCGAGCGGCGGGTGAGCGCCCTCGCCCGCCGCTTCGCCGCCGAGGGCGGGGCCGCGCCGGCCGGGGGCGGCGTGCAGGCCGCCCTCGACGCGGTGTGGGACCGGCGGCGCGGGCTACCCCTCGCGGAGGGATTTTTGCTCCACCTCGCGGCCTGGTTCCTCGGCGCCCTCGAGATCTGGATCGCCTTGCGCTGCATCGGCATCGAGGGCGTGACCCTCGCCGAGGCGGTGGTGCTCGAGTCGCTCAGCCAGGCGATCAAGTCCGCCGCCTTCCCGGTCCCCAGCGGCCTCGGCGTGCAGGAGGGCGGCTTCGTGCTGCTCGGCAGCCTGTTCGGCATCGACCCGCACACCGCGCTCGCCCTCTCCCTGGTCAAGCGGGTGCCGGACGTGGTGCTGGGCCTGCCGGCGCTTCTGGCCTGGCAGATGATCGAGGCGAGACGCGGGCTGATGGCGCCCCCCGCCGCCCCGCCCGCGGTCTGAGCAGACTTGCGTTGACAGGCCACACGGTACACGACACTGGCCGGGAACCGTGCAGCCAGGCTTCATGACTCATTGCAAACCAACCCCTTTTCCGGACGACTGAAGCGAAGCGGAAGGAGATCCGGAATCCAGCACGAAAAGCCGCGAAGCGTCTCATTGTCTGCGACGGTGCAACAGGTTGAGCCGCTTCGCGGCATGTCCTCTGCTGGATCCCGGATCTCCTTCCGCTGACGCTCCAGTCGTCCGGGAAAGGGGGTGGAACGCCCGCGTGGTGGCCTCCACTTTCTTCAATGTCGTGTACCGTGGACAGGCCAACGCTTCGCCCGCTCAGGTATTTGTTTCGTCGCAGATTTTGGTCGCCGAACCGGTACCCGCTTCGGCGAAATCTGCTGAGAGCGGCGCCCGGTCACCCTGCAGCCGATCGCTGCTCCAGGTCTTGGATTTTGCCGCATTTTCCATCGACGAAAAGGTGCCCACCTCGTCGAAAAATACTCTAGGTCTCGTCTGCCGCCGCCGCCCGCGCCAGCAGGTCCGGCGTGTCGGGGGCGTTCATCGCCCGGGCCGCGGCCTCGGCGGTGAGGCCGCCCGCATCGCGATGCGCCGGATCCGCGCCGCGGGCGAGCAGGGTCTCCACCATCTCGACGCGGTTGAACATCGCCGCGACCATCAGGGCGGTGCGCCCGTCCGGGCCGGTGCCGTCGATCGCGGCGCCGCCGTCGAGGAGGGCGAGGACCACCGGCAGCGTGCCCTTGAACGCCGCCGCCGCCAGCGGGGTCTGGCCCCGGTCGTTGGCGATCGTCGGGTCGGCCCCGTGCGCCATCAGCACGCCGACCGTCTCGACATGGCCGTGATAGGCCGCGAGCATCAGCAGCGTGTCGCCCTTGTCGTTGCGCAGGTTGGGCGGCATCCCCATCCCCAGGAGCTCGGCCAGCTCCGCATGGTGGCCGAGGCGGGCATAGCCGAAGACGCGGCCCGCGAAGGCGATCGTATCCTCGTCCAGGGGCGGCCGCGCCGGTGGTCCGGGCTCGTCGTTCTGCATCGCTCTCATCCGTCATGGTCGCCGCGGCATATCGGGCGGGGGGCCTTCGCGCCAAGAGGTGCCTCGCCGCGTGGGGGGTGGACCGCGATCCGCTCGCGCCAGGATTGATTGAGCCCATTAGGTCGCCATTCACTACATGCCCGGGAAACCGGCGGGATCACCGGAAGTCCGAATGAAAGTTCATGATCGGACGCGTAGGTCTGACACCACATAGATCTCCAAAGAGAGACGCCCGTCGTGATCGCGCTCTACGACTGCATCGCCCACAACCACGATCTCAAATTGGTCTTGCTCGCAGCGGTTGTGTGCAATCTTGCTGCAGCAACTAGCCTGACGCTTCTCGATTATGCGCGCAGTCACGCGGGCAAGGCGCGCCGGCTGTGGCTGCTCACCGGGGCGCTCGCCGGCGGCACCGGCATCTGGGCGACCCACTTCATCGCCATGCTGGCCTTCTCGCCCGGCATCGCCTCGGCCTACGACCTCGGCCTGACCGGGCTGTCGCTGATGATCGCCGTCGGCATGACCGCGGCGGGATTCTGGATCGCCCTGCGGCCGGGCCTGCCGGCCGCGGCCTGGCTCGGCGGCGCGCAGATCGGCATCGGCGTCGGCGCCATGCACTTCACCGGCATGGCGGCCTTCGAGGTCGCGGGCCGCATCGCCTGGGATCCGGTCCTCGTCGTCACGGCCCTCGTCGCCGGCGCCGGGCTCGGCGGCCTGGCGCTCGCCACCACCCTGCGGGACGGCTCGGTGCGCACCAAGGTGCTCGGCGCGGTCCTGATGGTCGCCGGCATCTGCAGCCTGCACTTCACCGCGATGACCGCCGCGGTGATCGTCCCGGATCCGGGCCGGGCGGTCTCGGGCACCGCGGTGCCGGCCGAGATGATGGCGGTCGCGGTCGCCCTCGGCAGCGTCACGATCCTCGTCCTCGCCTTCGCGGGGCTGTGGCTGCATCTGCGCGACGAACGCCGCTCGGTCCTCGAAGGCGACCGGATGCGCGGGCTGGCCAACGCCGCGGTCGAAGGGCTGGTCGTCTGCAGCGGCGACAGCATCGTGACCGTCAACGACAGCTTCGCCGACCTCGTCGGCTGCACGCCCGACGCCCTGACCGGGCAATCCCTGTCGGCCATCCTGCGCGATGCCGCCCATCCGCTCCCCGCCGACGCCGCGGACGCGGCCGACATCGTCGAGGTGCCGGAGGCGGAGCTCCACCGCATCGATGGCACGATCGTGCCCGTGGAGGTGATCCGCCGGGTCATCGATTTCGCCGGTCGTCCGCACGCCGCGCTCGCGGTGCGCGACCTGCGGGCGCGCAAGCGCGCCGAGGCCCGGATCGCCTACCTCGCCCATCATGACGCACTGACCGGTGCGCCGAACCGGGCGAGCTTCAACGAGCGGCTGGCGCAGGAAATCGCCCTCGCCCGGGCCGCTCAGCGGCCGCTGGCGGTGCTCTGCGCCGATCTCGACCGGTTCAAGGAGGTCAACGACCTGTTCGGCCACGCCGCCGGCGACGCCCTGCTGCGCGCGGTCTGCGCGACGATCACCGGCGTCCTCGCCCCCGGCCAGATGCTGGCGCGGCTGGGCGGCGACGAATTCGCCGTGCTGGCGCCGAACCTCGACGCGGCCGGCGCCGAGGCGCTCGGGGAGTCGATCCTCGCCGCCCTGCGCGCCGCCGAGACCGGGCCCGCGGGCGCCATCGCGGCGGCGAGCCTCGGCATCGCCGTCTACCCGCATGACGGCGAGGATGCCGAGGCCCTGATGGTCCAGGCCGACACCGCCCTCTACCGCGCCAAGCAGGAGGGCCGCGGCCGCCTGCGCTTCTACGAGGCGCGGATGGGCGTGCAGGTGCGCGAGCGGCGCCAGATCGAGCACGACCTGCGCCACGCCGTCGAGCGGGGCGAATTGCAGGTCGTCTACCAGCCGCAGACCCGCATCGACAGCGGCGAGGCCGTAGGCTTCGAGGCGCTCTTGCGCTGGCACCACCCGGAGCGCGGCATCGTCCCGCCCAACCTGTTCATCCCGATCGCCGAGGAGACCGGCAGCATCTTGGGGATCGGCGAGTGGGTCCTGCGCGAGACCTGCCGCGAGGCCGTGTCCTGGGACAAGCCGCTGCGCATCGCCGTCAACGTCTCGGCGGTGCAGCTCCATGCCCCGGGCTTCGCCGAGCTGGTCCACGAGATCCTGTTCGCCACAGGCCTGTCGCCCGCCCGCCTCGAACTCGAGATCACCGAGACGGCGCTGATCCGCGACCTGCCCCGGGCGCTCGCCACCCTGCGGCGGATCAAGGCGCTCGGCGTGCGCATCGCCATGGACGATTTCGGCACCGGCTACTCGTCGCTGTCGAACCTGCGCGCCTTCCCGTTCGACAAGATCAAGATCGACGCCTCCTTCACCCGCGCGGTCGATTCGAGCGAGCAGGCCGCCACCATCGTGCGCACGGTGCTGGGGCTCGGCCGGGGCCTCGGCCTGCCGGTGCTCGCCGAGGGCGTCGAGACCTCGGCCGAGCTCGCCTTCCTGGATGCCGAATCCTGCCAGGAGGCGCAGGGCTACCTGATCGGCCGCCCGGGCCCGATCGGCGGCTTCCAGCACCTGACCGCCGAGCACGGCAAATCCGCCGCCGAGGACGCGGCCTGAGGGCGACGGGCGGGCTGGCCCGCGCGGGCAAGAGGCGGCATAAGCCGGGCAGGCGGGACCGTCCGGCCCCGTCGCCTCTTCCCGAGACGAGACCCCATGACCGTCAAGGCCGTCCCCACGCAGCCCTTTCCCGATCAGAAGCCCGGCACCTCGGGCCTGCGCAAGAAGGTGCCGGTCTTCCGCCAGCCGAACTACGTCGAGAACTTCGTCCAGGCGATCGTCGACTGCCTGCCCGACCGGGCCGGCACGACCCTGGTGGTCGGCGGCGACGGGCGCTTCCTCAACCGCGAGGTGGTGCAGACGACCCTGAAGATCGCCGCCGCCAACGGCTTCTCGCGCATCCTCGTCGGCCGCGGCGGCCTGCTCTCGACGCCCGCCGCCTCCTGCGTGATCCGGAAATACGGCGCGATCGGCGGCGTGGTGCTCTCGGCGAGCCACAATCCGGGCGGGCCCGAGGGCGATTTCGGCATCAAGTTCAACGGCCGCAACGGCGGTCCCGCCCCCGAGCCGGTGACCGAGGCGATCTTTGCCCGCACCAAGGTCATCGGCGAGTACCGCCTCGTCGAGGCCGCCGACATCGACCTCGACACCCTGGGCGACGTCCGTCTCGGCGAGGCCACCGTCACGGTGATCGATCCGGTCGCGGATTACGCCGCCCTGATGGAGACGCTGGTCGATTTTTCCGCCATCGCGGCCCTCTTTCGCTCTGGCTTCCGGATGCGTTTCGACGCGATGAGCGCGGTGACCGGCCCCTACGCGGTGGAGATCCTGGAGCGGCGCCTCGGCGCGCCGGCCGGCACGGTGATCAACGCCGAACCGCTGCCCGATTTCGGCGGCCACCACCCGGATCCGAACCCGGTCCATGCCCACGACCTGATGGTCGAGATGACCGGCCCGGCCGCGCCCGATTTCGGCGCCGCCTCCGACGGCGACGGCGACCGCAACATGATCGTCGCGCCCCATCTCTTCGTCACCCCGAGCGACAGCCTGGCGATCCTCGCCGCCCACGCGCATCTGGCGCCGGGCTACAAGGCGGGTCTCTCCGGCATCGCCCGCTCGATGCCGACGAGCCGTGCCGCCGACCGGGTCGCGGCGGCGCTCGGCATCCCGGCCTTCGAGACCCCGACCGGCTGGAAGTTTTTTGGCAACCTCCTCGATGCCGGGCGGATCACGCTCTGCGGCGAGGAGAGCGCCGGCACCGGCTCGAACCACGTCCGCGAGAAGGACGGCCTGTGGGCGGTTCTGCTCTGGCTCAACCTGCTGGCGGCGACGAAGAAACCCGCCGATCAGGTGGTGCGCGACCACTGGGCGACCTACGGGCGCGACTACTACGCCCGCCACGATTACGAGGAGGTGGAGAGCGCCGCCGCCGAAGGTCTCATGAGCGCGCTCCGCAACAAGCTCGCCGGGCTGCCGGGGCAGAGCTTCGGCGGGCTCACCGTCGAGGCCGCGGACGACTTCGCCTATACCGACCCGGTCGACGGCTCGGTGACCGCACGCCAGGGCGTGCGGATCCTCTTCCGCGAGGATGCCCGGGCGGTCTTCCGCCTGTCGGGCACCGGCACCGTCGGGGCGACGCTCCGGGTCTATCTTGAGCGCTTCGCCAAGGACCGGCTCGACGCGCCGACCGCCGAGATGCTGGCCCCGGTCGTCGCGGCGGCGGAGGCAATCGCGGGGATCGTGCAGCATACCGGCCGGACCGAGCCGTCGGTGGTGACGTAGGGCAGGCGTGAACCTGTCCCCCCGCAGAGGGCCGAGTTGTTCGGGGGAAATAAATGGCGCGGGTTCCTCCTCTCTCCGCGGGCGGGGAGAGGGCCGATCCTCCGTCCAGGAGGAGCGGCGAGCCCGCGCAGCGAACCGCAGGTTCGCCGCGAGGGTGAGGGGGTGGTTCCGGATGAGCCTCATCCTGAGACACCCCCTCACCCTCGCTCCGGCTGCGCCTCCGCTTGCTGTGTCATCTGAACGATGACACAGCCCTCTCCCCGCCCGCGGGGCTAGCGGATTCACACTTCTCCTCAGAGAGCTAACCCCCTGTAAAGGTGCGCGCTTTCC
>NZ_JTHF01000367.1 GCF_001043895.1 Methylobacterium indicum | reverse complement strand
CGGAGGCCGCCCGCATCGCCGACGAGGACGTGGCGAGCTGCCGGGCGATCGGCGAGCACGGGGCGGCGCTGATCGCCGCGATCGCGCGCAAGAAAACCGGGCCGGTCAACGTGCTGACCCATTGTAATGCCGGCTGGCTCGCCACGGTCGATTGGGGCACCGCGCTGGCGCCGATCTACGTCGCGCACGATGCCGGTGTGCCGGTCCATGTCTGGGTCGACGAGACGAGGCCCCGCAACCAGGGTGCGGCGCTCACCGCCTACGAGCTCAACGCCCATGGCGTGCCCCATACCGTCATCGCCGACAATGCCGGCGGCCACCTGATGCAGCACGGAGAGGTCGATCTCTGCATCGTCGGCTCGGACCGGACGACCTCGACCGGCGACGTCTGCAACAAGATCGGCACCTACCTGAAGGCGCTCGCCGCCCGCGATTGCGGCGTGCCGTTCTACGCCGCCCTCCCGTTCTCGACCATCGACTGGACGCTGACCGACGGCGTCGCCGGCATCCCGATCGAGGAGCGCGACGCCCGCGAGGTGACCCATCTCACCGGCCGCACCGACGACGGCGCCTTCGCGACGGTCGCGGTGGTCTCGCCGGGCAGCCCGGTGGCGAATCCGGCCTTCGACGTGACGCCGGCGCGCCTCGTCACCGGGATCATCACCGAGCGCGGCGTGGCGGAAGCGACGCCCGAGGGGCTGCTCGGGCTCTATCCGGAGCGCCGGGCGGCGGCTTAGAGCATTTTCCGACGAAGTGGATGCCGGTTCGTCGAAGAAAATGCGGCAAAACAAAGACTTAGAGAGCTTCGCGATGGCAACGCGATCGTGAAGCGCTCTAGCCAGCCCGGCTCGGCGCCAGCCAGGCACCCGCGAAGCGAAATGCCGTCTCTCCGCGCTGGTTGGTGCCCGTCGCCGTGTGGCTGACGACGCCCCAGCCCGGCCTTCGCGCACCCGGCCGGGCTGGGGCGTCGTCA
>NZ_JTHF01000366.1 GCF_001043895.1 Methylobacterium indicum | reverse complement strand
GCAGGGCCTGATCGCCAGCGATCTACTCGGCTACGGCCGCGAGCCGCTGCCGCCGACCCGTGACGTCGTGAACAACGACGGCGACGTGGTCGTGCCGATCGACCTGCGCAACTTCGGCAACTGGCTGAAGCTGTTCATGGGCGCGCCGTCGAGCACCGATGCCACCGGCGTGCGCACCCACGTGTTCACGTCCGGCGCCGTCGCCCTCCCTTCGATGACGGTGGAGGTCGGCCTGCCGGAGGTGCCGAGCTACGGCCAGAACTTCGGCGTGCGCGGCAACACCATGCGGGTGCAGATGCAGCGCTCCGGCCTGCTCACCGCGACGCTCGGCCTGATCGCGCAGGGCGAGAACAAGTTGGTGGCGTCGGCCGCCGGCACGCTCGCCGAGGCCAGCGTGGAGCGGTTCAGCCCGTTCCAGGGTGCCATCACCCGGGGCGGCCAGCCGCTCGGCTCCGTCGTGTCGGCCGACTTCACCTACACCAACAACCTCGACAAGGTGGAGGTCATTCGCGGTGATGGCCGGATCGAGGACGCCGACCCCGGCATGGTCGGCATGTCCGGCAACATCGCGGTGCGGTTCCGGGACACCACGCTGCTCGATCAGGCGACCTCGGGCGCGCCTGTGGAACTCACCTTCGGCTGGGTCACCGACGCGGCGCGCTCGCTCGTGTTCACGGCGCACGCCGTCTATCTGCCGCGCGCCAAGACGCCGGTGACCGGGCCGAACGGGGTGCAGGCCACATTCGCCTGGCAGGCAGCCAAGGACATGACGCTCGGCAAGACCGTCACTGCCACGCTCATCAACAACGTCGCGACATACTGAGCGCGGTACAGACCGCGCACCGGCCGGCAAATCCCTTGCCCTCCGGGCGCGGCCCTCGGTACAACGGCCTGACCCCGCTCGTGCGGGGATGGATCGCACGGAAGGTATTCGCACCTGCCGTGCGTTAGCTTTGCTCGCTACGCTGAGCGAAGTTCCCCGCGGGCCTGGGGATCGTTGCGAACCTGCCGACCGGCAAGATGATCGCACATCAGCGTCCGATCGCTTCTTTCTCCGCGAGAAAAAATGATCAAGCTCTCCCAGTCGGTCGAACCGTTCTGGCTCGACGTCTTGCCCGGCGTCCGGATTCGCTTCCGGCCGATCACCGTCGCTTCGATGCTGGTCGCCCGCGAGGCCGTCGGCAAGGTGTTCCGCGGCGAGGATCAGGACGACGTCGGCGCGCGCGCCAACATCGCCCTCGTGCGCGAGCTCGCCCGCCGCGGCATCGTGGAGTGGGAGGGTATCGGCGATGCCGATGGTCAGCCGATCCCGGTCACCCGCGAGGCCGTCGATCTCCTGATGGAGAATTGGCCGGCCTACGACGCGATCGACAACCTCTACGTCGCGCCGGCCCTGGCGAGGGACGCGGAAAAAAACGCATCGTCGAACTCGTCCGCTGGCACTTCGGTGGTGGCGCGGGATACTGCGACGCCTGCGGCGTAGAATGCGAGGCCTGCCCGTACCGCGAGCACGCGCCCGCCACGGACGATGGCCTGACGGCCTGGGCCGTGATTCGTCGCTGTGGCGGGCAGGTCAGGGCCGGCATGGGCGCCCCCTATGCTCTCGACTTCGGCGCTGTGCTGGCGCTGGCCGACGCCATGGGCGCCAGCACGGCGCTCCTCGCCGACGTCCTACCGCACGTCGAGCCCGTCATCGTGAAGGCCTACCAGGAGCAGAGCGAGAATGCCGACTAGCGTCGCCACCCCCGACAACACCGGCTGGACCACGCCATGATGAGCCGCATCCTTGCACCCCTCGTGCTCTCGGTTGCCCTTGTTGCGCCGGCCGCCGCACTGGAGATCAAGTCCGACCCGCGGACTGGGGCAATCCCGTCGCTCACAGCCCCGGGCGAGATCGCCATCAATCGCGCGGACGGGAGGTTGTTCTGGCGCATGCCGGACGGAAGCCTCGGGACATCGACCCTGCTGAACGCCCTGCCGAGCGGCCGGCGCGCCGTCGAGCAGGGCCAGTCCGACGACCAGACCGTCGCGCCGAACCCGGCCGCCCCGCTCAACACGCTCTCTCGCCTGCTTGCCGACCGACAGACTACGACCTACACGCCCGATCTCGGCCCCGGCATCGTCGGTGCGCCGCGCTCAGTCGTTGAAGCTCTGGATGCCGGCTATCTCGACGCCCGCGCTCTGGGCTTCCGCTCTTGCTTGACGGACTGCGCTGCGGCGCGGGCGGCGAACGACGCGGCTGCAGCATCCCTAAGCTCCAAGCTCTCGGACGTCGGCGGCACGATCTTTTTTCGTCGCGGAATTTGGCCCTTTACCCAAGGATTCAATCTCACCGACAAGCATTTCGGGGTCGTTGGCGAGGGTGAGGGCCGGACGATCCTCCGGTTCGATGGAACGGGAAATCTTTTCAACATCACAGAGAACAGTCTGTTCTATCGGTTGGAGTTTCGCAGTTTCACGGCATGGGCCGCTTCGACCGGCGCCAACACCACCATCAAAATCGTCCGGCCGCTCGGAAACAGCTCTACCCAGACCGGCCCCAACATCAGAAACGTCGAATTCGTCCCGACAGACCCGGCGAAGTATCAGTGGCAGACTGGCATCGACTGCCTCGGATGTTGGAGCCTGAACGTAACGGAAAATCTTTTTGTCGGCAAAGACAACGCGTTCAGCGCCGATTTTCTTATTCTCAGAGATAAGTCAACCCCTCCCACCATCATCAACAACAAGGTGTTTTCGGCTAATAGGGCTGTCTATGCTCCGCCCGGGGCGTTTGTGGAGGGTCCAATTATTGTCGCCAACCAGTTCGTCGGCGTAAATTACGGGATCTTTCTCGATAATGCGAACAATGCCCCGGGCGCACAAATTATTGGAAATCACATCAACGCATACATCGCTGGAATTGTTTCCATTGCTAGACCGCAGGTGATGATCGCGAAAAATCTTCTGTATCGCTATGGAAGCTCGACGACCGGTTTTGACTGGAATGGCATCTATCTTGGGGCGGCATCGTCCGATGCATCTATCGAAGATAATTCTTTCTACGGTTATAAGGGCCAGTATCCGGGCAACGCCACGGCCGTGACTGGTGTAAATTCTACGGCCGGATCGGTCTTCGGCGGAATGATGGCCGATCTGAACTACGGGATTGTCGGGTCCCAGAACTGGGCCGTCGTCTACGATAACATCAAAACGCGAAATGTAACCACTTTCGATTATCAGCTTGGCGCCGGGTCTTACAGGGGCAATGTCTGGGCTTTCTGATCAGCCGCCCCGCCGTGACCTTGCCCCGACCGCAGCGCCACCCGGCCTGGTCCTGACACCCTGACATTTGGAGAGCGGCGATGGACGACGGCAGAGTCGCGCTGGAAGACAGCCGGCGAAATCTCAACACCGCAATGGATGGTTTCAGCAGAAACCTTTCCGGCCTTCGCTCTGATTGGAACTCAGAGTATTGCAAGACAATCAAGACAATCTGGTTCGGAGCGGCAATCATTATTGTCGCGTTCTACGGGGCTGTCTTTTTCGTGCTCAACAGCTTGTTCGGACGCCCCTGGTTCTAATATCCCGACACAGGAGACATTTTATGACCGCGACGACGTTCGAGCGGGCGATGCCGCTCGTCCTGGCCCACGAGGGCGGATGGTCCGGCGACCCGGCCGACCCGGGGGGTGCGACGAACCTCGGGGTGACGATCGGCACCTTGAGCCTGTGGCTCGGCCGGCCGGCGACGAAGGCGGAGGTGAAGGCCCTCACCGTCGCGACCGTGGCGCCGATCTACCGGCAGCGGTTCTGGGACAAGATCCAGGGCGACGCACTGCCGGCAGGCCTGGGCTACGCGCTGTTCGATTTCGCGGTGAACGGCGGATCGAAGCGCGCGGTGATCGGCCTTCAGCGCGCCTTGGGCGTAGGCGATGACGGCAAGCTCGGGCGCATCACCCTGGCCGCTGTCGCAGAGCGCGACACCAAGGCGCTGATCGACGCCCTGTGCGACGGGCGACTGGTCTTCCTGCGGGCGCTGTCGACCTGGCCGCGGTTCGGCCGGGGCTGGGCCCGCCGGGTCGAGGAGGTGCGCAAGGCGGCGCTCGCCATGGCGACCGAGACCGCGGCGCCGGTCGACCCCGCAAAGTGCCCGACCTGCGGCAAGCTGATCGCCGCCTGACCAACCGCCCGGGATTTCCGGGCAGTTCGACCCGCGCCGGCCGGGCCAGCCGGGCACATCCCTCACAATCAGGACACCATCATGCACCGCATCTTCCTCGCGGCGCTGGCGCTCGCCTGCGTCTGTTCTCCCGCCATGGCCGGCGCCGGTCCGGTTATCGAAATGCTGCCCGTCAGCAGCAACTTGGCCTACGGCCTCGCCTTTGGCCTCCTGCTGTTTGGCACCCTGGCGCTGGCCGTCGCCGTCTGCCTCGCGGCCCGGGCCCGGCTGCCGATCCTCGGCATCCTCGTCGCCGCGCTGATCGCCGTCATCGCCGGGCCGGCGCTCGCCGCCGAACTCGCCACCGCCGACGCCACCCGCGTCACGCTGTCGGCCGCGCCCTGGATCGATCTCGTCCGGGAGATCGTCATCACCGCCGTCATCCCGGCGGTCGCTGCCTACGCGATCCAGGCCATCCGCAAGGTCTACCCCTGGGCCGCGCTGTTCCTGACCCAGGCCCGGGTCGAGCAGATGGCGAACGCCGTGACCGAATACGCCATCAACGCGGTCCCCGGCGCGGTGAAGGAGGGCAAGCTGTCGATCAACGTCGGCTCGCAGGTGATCGCCAAGGCGGTGCAGCGGGCGGTCGATGCGGCGCCGGCCAAAGCCCTCGAGGCGGCGGGTGGGCAGGCCGGCCTCGCCGAGATCGTCTTCCGCAAGCTCAACCTCGAGGACGGGGCGAACGAGGACAATACCCTGGCCCCCGTCGTCGCCAGCCTTCCGGCCGCGCGATAGGCCGGGGCCATGCTGTTCCCCGCCGGCCCGAGCACGCCCGCCCACCCGGCGGG
>NZ_JTHF01000365.1 GCF_001043895.1 Methylobacterium indicum | reverse complement strand
ATCAATCCGACAGGGTTTGTCGCACCGCGTCCTCCGGTCGTGGTCCGACGGACGTGGTGAGAAGGCGAAGCTGGCCCAATGCCTTGCCGGCAAACACATGTTTTCCGACACCAGAGCCCGATATACGGAACGACCGCATGGGTGGTTTGCGGACTCCGCCTGTCCCTTCGAAGTGGACGCCTCGCCTTTGAACCCTTTAATTATCAATGGTATTCACCAGTTCTCCATAAAATTTTCTATCGCTATCCCAGCTATCATCGCTCAGATTTTCTCTCATTTTGGCATCAAAAATTCTAATATCTACCATCGAAATGCACAGTGAAAATTGGTTTTTCTCTGATTTTTCTTTAGAAATGCACCACAAGGTTTGATGAAAAGCCCAGCATCCGACCATAAGCCATTGGTCTCCTCCAAATTTTTTTCCAAATTTTTGTTCTATCCCCCAATATACAGCATTTAGCGCACCACTGGATGTCGATATCTCGGAAGGCCAGAGCTTCTTCACGCGTTCAAACAATTCTTCTGGTCGAATCGACGGCATTTTAGCGCCTCAATTTATCTAATGATATGTTGTGCCAAGTTGCCAACGTCTAGGGATGGCTGTCCGGTCCGCGCAAGGTTGGTGTCTTCAATGGGTCGAAAGCAGCCCCATGAGGCACTCGTCAGGGTCGAGCGCGCATGCCCAGCCGGCCATTTTGGCAGCACGGAAAACACTTGTTTGCCGTACGCCCGAGCCTGAGATGCGGAATGACCGCATGGGGTGGTTAGCTGCCGAAGCGCTCTTCCACGTCTTCGCTGAACCGGCCGCGCGGCTCGAACGCCTGCAAGGCTACTCGGGCCGCTTCCATAAAGCGGTCCCAAACCGGCGTTCCAAGCAAATCCTCGATTGATCGTGGCATGGGCATTGGTGTGCCCTCGCTCGTGGCAAGCCATGCCGAATGAAAGTCGCGCATCGCCTTCTTTTCAGCGTCTGAGAAGACGATCCATTCTTCGGCAAGCACATCGTCAATGTGCGCGCCGTTCATCAAATCAGACCAGTGTTCGACCATTTCCTCGGGCACAACGGCAATAGGCACGTTGCACTCGTAGGCGCGCTGGTTCTCGGCTGATGCAGCAAGCTCAAGATATTCGATGATGCGGTTGCGCACGCGCTGTTCGACAAGCTGTTCCGAGACAGTCTCGCTCATGGTGGCTCACCTCACACCGATGTTCTAGTTCAGTTTGCCCCCCGCCGCGAGCCTACACCGCGAATATCAGCGAGGCATGACCTGATCTGGAAGCGGACGTTCCGAGCGTCCGAGAAGGGTCGCCAGCAGACCCATGAAGCGCTCGTCAGCGTCAGGTGTCAGCCAGCTTGACCGGCAGGCAATCTCGGATGACGGAAAACACCTGTTTTCCGACATCCAGGCGTCACGCTCGGAATGGCTGAGCCGGTTCAAGAGGGGGTTCGCCCATCGTCAAGCTGATGAGGTTTATCCTCAGCCCGAAGCTCGGGCGCTTCCTCATACGCGCGGGAGACAGGTCCCACGCCCGGCTCCGAAACGGCTCTACATGCCGCGACGGCCCGGCGATCACCCCGCCGGGCCGTCGCGTTCCGCTTACGCCGACACCAACGGCGTCCCCGCCTCCGCTGCGCTGTCGCCCTCGACGGACAGCACCTCCTGGCCCTGCGCTTCCACCACCGCCGCGGCCGTGATGTTGACGATGCCGCGCGCCGTTACCGAGGGCGTGAGAATATGCGCCGGCCTGGCCGGGCCGAGGAGCAGCGGGCCCACCGGCAGCGCGTCGGCCAGGGTCTTGGAGAACTGGAAGGCGATGTTCGCCGCATCCAGGTTCGGCATGATCAGCACGTTGGCCTCGCCCTTGAGGCGCGAGCCCGGCAGCACCTTGTCGCGGATCGCCTGCGACAGGGCGGTGTCGGCCGCCATCTCGCCGTCGACCTCGAGGTCGGGGGCGCGCTCGCGCACCAGCGCCAGGGCCTGGCGCATCTTGCGCGACGAGGCGGTGTCGAACGAGCCGAAATCGGCATGGCTGACGAGCGCGATCTTCGGCGACAGGCCGAAGCGGCGGGCGGTGTCGCCGCAGGCGATGGCGACGTCGGCGATCTCCTCGGCGCTCGGATCGGGCCTCACGTGGGTGTCGGCCAGGAAGTAGGCGCCCTTCGAGGTGACGATGAGGCTGAGCGCCGCGAAGTCCCGGGCGCCCGGCGCGAGCCCGATGATGTCGCGGATCACCCGGAGCTTGCTCTCGAAGCGGCCCTCCAGGCCGCAGATCAGCGCGTCGGCCTCGCCGCGGCGCACGGCCAGCGCGCCGATCACCGCGTTGTTGGTGCGCACCAGCGTGCGGGCGCCGTCCGGCGTGATGCCGCGGCGTCCGGCGAGATCGATATAGGTCTGGACGTAGGTGCGGTAGCGCGGATCGTCGTCGGGGTTGATCAGCTCGAAGTCGCGGCCCGGCTGGATCGCGAGGCCGAAGCGCTTGAGGCGGGTCTCGATCACGTTCGGGCGGCCGATCAGGATGGGCTTGGCCAGCCCCTCCTCGACGATCGCCTGGACGGCGCGCAGCACCCGCTCGTCCTCGCCCTCGGCGTAGACGACCCGGCGGGGATCCTGCTTGGCCGCGGTGAAGACCGGCTTCATGATGAAGCCGGAGCGGTGCACGAACCGGTCGAGGGATTCGGCATAGGCCTGCACGTCGGCCAGCGGCCGTTTGGCGACGCCGGATTCCATCGCGGCCTGCGCCACGGCCGGCGCGATGCGCAGGATCAGGCGCGGGTCGAACGGGCTCGGGATCAGGGAGTGGGGGCCGAAGGGCCGCGCCTCGCCGCCATAGGCGCGGGCGACCACGTCGGACGGGGTCTCGCGGGCGAGCCCCGCGATCGCCTTGACGGCGGCCGCCTTCATCTCCTCGTTGATCGTGGTCGCCCCGACGTCGAGCGCGCCCCGGAAGATGTAGGGGAAGCACAGGACGTTGTTGACCTGGTTCGGGAAGTCGGACCGCCCGGTGCAGATCATCGCGTCCGGCCGCTTCTCCTCGGCGAGGTTCGGCATGATCTCCGGATAGGGGTTGGCGAGCGCCATGATCAGCGGCTTCTCGGCCATCCGCTCCAGCATCTCGGGCTTCAGGACGCCGCCGGCCGAGAGGCCGAGGAAGACGTCGGCGCCGGGGATCACCTCGGCGAGCGTCCGGGCCTGCGTCTCCTGGGCATAGACCGACTTCCAGCGGTCCATGAGCGTCTCACGGCCCTTGAAGACCACGCCCTCGATGTCGGTGACGAAGATGTTCTCGCGGCGCGCCCCCAGCGACACGAGCTGGTTGAGGCAGGCGAGTGCTGCCGCCCCCGCGCCCGAGGTGACGATCTTGACCTCGGCGATGTTCTTGCCGGCGAATTCGAGGCCGTTGAGGACGGCCGCCGCCACGATGATCGCCGTGCCGTGCTGGTCGTCGTGGAAGACCGGGATGTTCATCCGGGCCCGGCAGCGCTCCTCGACCTCGAAGCACTCCGGCGCCTTGATGTCCTCGAGGTTGATGCCGCCGAAGGTGGGTTCGAGCGCCGCCACCACGTCGACGAGCTTGTCGACGTTCTTCTCGTTGAGCTCGATGTCGAACACGTCGATGCCGGCGAACTTCTTGAACAGGACCGCCTTGCCCTCCATCACGGGCTTGGAGGCGAGCGGGCCGATATCGCCGAGCCCGAGCACCGCGGTGCCGTTCGACACCACCGCGACGAGGTTCTGGCGCGCGGTCAGGGTCGCGGCCTCCTCCGGATCGGCGGCGATCGCCTCGCAGGCGGCGGCGACGCCGGGGGAATAGGCGAGCGCCAAGTCGCGCTGGTTGCCGAGCGGCTTCGTCGGCTGGATCTCCAGCTTCCCGGGTCGCGGATGACGGTGGTAGAACAGCGCGCCGCTCTTCAGATCGTCCGAAATGTTGCTGCTCACCGCGCTGTCTCCCCGGGTCGCCCGAAAAGTCGGGCTTGCCATCCTGTCCGCGGCTCGCAAGCGAGCCCGCGGGTGATGGGTTTCCTGCACCGCCTGCGGCAGGGGCGCAACCCTCACAACGAGACCCGATTGCATCTGGCCAAGCTCGTGGCCCGCCATGGCTTCCGGGTGGCGCCGTACTCTTACGGCAGGCCGAAGGTTCGCTTTCCGGAATCCGGCGCACGACTGACGATCGGCCCCTATTGCTCCATCGCCGACAAGGTCGAGATCCTGCTCGGGGGCAACCACCGCACCGACTGGGTCTCGACCTATCCGTTCGCCGCGATGACGGGCCTGTGGCCGGACCTCGACGCGCCGGACGGCTACCACGCCTCCCGGGGCGACGTCGCGATCGGGGCCGATGTCTGGCTCGGCTCGGGCTGCCTGATCCTGTCGGGGGTCACGGTCGGCCCCGGCGCCGTCGTGGCGGCCCACGCGGTCGTGACCCGCGACGTGCCGCCCTACGCCATCGTCGCCGGCAACCCGGCCCGGGTGATCCGCCACCGCTTCTCGCCGGAGATCGCGGCGGCCTTGGTCGAGACCGCCTGGTGGGACCTGCCGCCGGAGCGGGTGCGGGCCCTGGTGCCGCTCCTCCAGAGCGGCGAGGCCGAGGCCCTGGTGCGGGCCCTGCGGGACGGGCAGGCCCCGCCGGGGGAGGGGGCCCGACCCGACGCGAGGAGCGCGGAATAAAAAAGGGGAGGCCGTCCCGGCCTCCCCGCGTCCTACGTCCGGGTCGCTCCCTCAGGCCGACCGGCGCAGCGGGTAGGACGGCATCGGGACCTCCGCCGGGGCCCGGTCCTGGGCGACGATCACCTCCGGCACCCCGGCCGCCTCGGCGGTGTCGAACAGCCCGACGAGGCGCGGGTCGTCGGCTTCCGCGTTCGAGGCGATCACCACCGCGTCCATCCAGGCGCCGAGCGCGCTCACCATCGACCGGGTCTCGGCCGAGAAGCCGTCACCGAGCGAGGCGATCACCCAGTCGTAGGCCTCGCCGAGGGCGTCGAAGGTGAGGCCGAGCGCGTCGCCCCCGTCGAGCAGGGCCGAGGCCTCGCCGCGGCCGCGGCCGATCAGGTTGAGGCGCGGGCCGGCCTCGCGCCGGATCGCCGCGGTGAAGTCGGCGCGGCCGGCGACGAGGTCGGTGAGGCCCGGATGCGCGTCCGCCGTTCCGTCGAGGCGCACCAGCAGGGCGCGGCCGTGCAGGGCGGCGGCGCGGCCGAGGCTGCGGGCGAGGTCGT
>NZ_JTHF01000364.1 GCF_001043895.1 Methylobacterium indicum | reverse complement strand
TGCGCTCGGCGACGCGCAGGCGCTCGGCCAGGGTGCGGTCGCATTCGGCGAGGGTGCTGCGCAGGCCGGCGATCGCCCGCTCGGCGGATTCCGTCGCCATCATCAGGTCGCCGATGGTCTGGCGCATCGCCGCCTCGTCGCCCTTGAGGCGGGTGATGCGGCGGCCGAGCCCGACCGACGTACTGATGCAGGCGACGAGGAGGACCGCGACCAGGAGGTCGGCCAGGATGCTGACGATCAGGCTCACGACGCGGCCTCGCTCCGGGTTGTCGGCGACGGGATGGACGGGATGGCGGGGACGGACATCGGCCTAGCCGTCCTTGCGGTTCTGCATCGAGGCCTCGAAGGCCGCGAAGGTGGTGCGCGAGCGGCGCAGGGGCCGCGTCACCTGCACGGCGATCGAGTCGTCGAGCCGGCCGATCCGGCCCTGCGTCGTCGCCCAGTCGCCGCAGCGCAGGGTGATGAGGTCGGCGGGCTTGGCATCGAACATGATGGTGTCGCCGACCTCCAGCGACAGGACCCGGCGCAGCGGCAGCGACATCTCGTGCAGCACCGCCTCGACCGCGACGTCGGCCTGGAAGATCTCGGTGGCGAGGTGGCCTTCCCAGATGTGGTCGCGGCCGAGCTTCTCGCCCATGAAGCTCTGGAGCAGCAGGTCGCGGATCGGCTCGATCGTGGCGTAGGGGAACAGGATCTGGAGGAGGCCGCCGCGGCCTTCCATGTCGAGCTTGAGGTCGATCAGGATCGCGGCGTTGGCCGGCCGGGTGATGGTGGCGAAGCGCGGGTTGGTCTCGATCCGGTCGATGAGGAAGCGCACCGGCGAGAGCGGCTGGAACGAGGCTTCGAGGTCGCCCAGGATGATCTCGACCATCCGGCGCACGAGCTGCATCTCGATCGGCGTGAACGGCCGCCCGTCGAGGCGGATGCTGGTGCCGCCGCGCTTGCCGCCGAGCAGCAGGTCGAGGGTCGAGTAGGCGAGGTTCGACTCGACCGTCACGAGGCCCGAATTCTCCCAGGTATCGGCCCGGAAGACGCCGAGCAGGGTCGGCAGCGGGATCGCGTTCAGGTAGTCGCCGAAGCGCACCGAGGTGATGTTGTCGAGGGTGACCTCGACGTTGTCCTGGAAGAAGTTGCGCAGGCTCGTCGACAGCAACCGGATCATCCGGTCGAAGACGATCTCGAGCATCGGCAGGCGCTCGTACGAGACGACGCCCGAATCGACGATGGCCCGGATGCCGCCCGCGCCCGAGGCCGAGAGCTCGCGCAGCGAGAACCCGAGGACCTGGTCGATCTCCTCCTGGTTCAGGATGCGGTCGTTGCCGGCGAGCTCGGGGAGGTTCTCGCTCTCCCCCTCGTCGATCATGTTGGCCCATTCGGCCGCCATGTCGCTCGCCTGGGTGGCGGTGCCCTGCTCGGCGAGCGCCGCGCCCCATTCGTCGGCGAGCGAAGCATCGCCGCCGCCGCCCTGCTCGATCAGAGCGGCGGCCCAGTCGTCGTCGTCGATCGTGTCGTCGGGTCCGGCCACGGAAGCACCAAATCCTGCGAGTGAGGCCTACTGGATGATGAAGTCCTTGAAGAGCACCGCGTCGACCTTGGCGGGATAGACCGCCACGTTGACCCGGCGCAGCAGTTCCTCGCGCAGGCGGTAGGTGCCGCCGGCGGCCTCGAAGTCGCCGACGCGCAGCTCGCGCACGAAGACCTGGAACGTGTCCTCGACCCGCGGCATCAGGGGCTGGACCTCGGCCGCGACCTTTGAATCGCGTACCTCGAGGGCGACCTTCAGGCGCACGAAGCGCGGCTGGGTCTGCCCGGGCTCGGGCATCAGGTTCACGTTCATCTCGCGCACGTCCATGAACGCGACCGGGAGCTTCTGCTCGGCGGCCGGCTTCTCGGCATGCGCGGCGCGGCTGCGCATCACCATGAAGCCGCCGCCGGCGCCCGCCAGCACCAGCACCGCGGCGCCGATCATGATCAGCTTCTTCTTGCCGCCGCCGGGGGCCGCGGCCTCCTGGCCCTCGGCCTCGCCTTCGCCCGCCGGCGCCTTCTTCGGCTTCTTGGCCATCGCCCGCCGCCCAAACCCTTGGAGAGACCCGTTGCCGGGACAGGGCGGCAGAATGCGAGAAGACGGTTAACGTGCCGTTAAGGCGGCAAATTCTGCCGGGTCGAACCTGCCGGGTCGGCACGAAACGACCCGCCCGGGCCGACCCGGCAATTAACCAAGCATTTGCCTTAACAGCAGAAATCCCGGCGGCCCGGCCTGGCACGGCCCCTGCGATCGTCACTCCGGGTCCGCCGCTGGGGAGCGGGGTGGCCCGCCACCACGCATCGTCGGGGAGTAGCCGGTGCAGAATGCTCAGTTGATCGGGCTCTCGTCCCAGATGGCCCTCGGGCGCGAGCTCGAGGTCATCGCCAACAACATGGCCAACGTCACCACGACGGGCTTCAAGGCGCGCTCGATGCGCTTCCAGGAATACCTGATGCCGAAGGCGAGCGCGGAGACCTTCCAGCGCCCCGACCGGCGTCTGTCCTACGTCATCGATTCCGGCACGCCGCTCGACCTGTCGCAGGGGCCGATCGAGGCGACCGGCAACCCGCTCAACGCGGCGATCCGCGGGGATGCGTTCTTCGCGGTGCAGACGCCGCAGGGCGAGCGCTACACCCGCAACGGCGCCTTCGAGCTGAACGCGCAGGGCCAGATCGTGACGAGCGACGGCTATCCCGTCCTCGGCGAGGGCGGTCCGATCCAGATCGGCCAGCAGGAGACCGGCCTCGGCCTCGGGCCGGACGGCACCGTGTCCACCAACCAGGGCACCCGCGGTAAGCTGCGCCTCGTCACCTTCGCCAACCCGCAAGGCCTGACGAATGCCGGGTCGAACCTCTATTCCTCGACCACGCCGGCGCAACCTGCGGGCCCGCAGGGGCGGATCGAGCCCGGCGCGCTCGAGCGCTCGAACGTCCGCCCGGTGCTCGCGATGAGCCGGATGCTGGAGGTGAACCGCACCTACCAGCTCGTCTCCGACACGGTGTCGCGGCTCGATTCCCTGCGCGGCCAGGCGATCCAGCGCCTCGCCGACGTCGGCAACGCGTAAACGGGAGCCTGAACGATGCGCGCGCTCTACGCCGCCGCCACCGGCATGGCGGCCCAGGAACTCAACGTCCAGGTCATCTCGAACAACATCGCGAACCTGCGCACCACCGGCTACAAGCGCCAGCAGGCGCATTTCCAGGATCTGCTCTACCAGAACCTGCGCCGGGCCGGCACCGCGACCTCGGACCAGAACAACCAGCTGCCGGCGGGCCTCGCCATCGGCTCGGGCGTGAAGACCACCTCGACCGCACGGGTGATGTCGCAGGGCACCCTGACCTCGACCGAGAAGACCTACGACATCGCCGTGCGCGGCGAGGGCTTCTTCCAGGTCACGATGCCGGACGGGCGGACCTCGTATACCCGCGACGGGTCGTTCGACCTCGATGCGCAGGGACAGATCGTCACCCGCGAGGGCTACCTGATGAACCCGAACATCACGGTGCCCAACAACGCCACCGCCGTCACGATCAGCGCCTCGGGCATCGTGCAGGCGCAGATCCCGGGCCAGACCGCGCCGCAGAACCTCGGCCAGATCCAGATGGCGCGGTTCGTCAACAAGGTCGGCCTCGAATCGATCGGCGACAACCTGTTCGTCGAGACCCTGGCCTCGGGCCCGGCGATCACCGGCAATCCCGGCACCGACGGGTTCGGCAACCTGCAGCAGAGCTACCTCGAAGAGGCCAACGTCAACGCGGTCTCGGAGATCTCCTCGCTGATCGCCGCGCAGCGCGCCTACGAGATGAACTCGAAGGTCGTGACCGCCGCCGACCAGATGCTCTCCACCACCTCGCAGATGTTCCGCGGATGAGCGCCCCGATGACTCCCGCCCTGACCCGCGCCGCTCTTCCCGCCCCCGCGGCCCGCCGGGCGCTTTTGGGCCCCGGCATCCTGTCGCGCACCGCCCTGACGCTGGTGGCGTTCGGGCTCCTCACCCTGCCGGTCCTGGCCGTCGAGGCCCCGCGCCTCGCGATCAAGGGCGACATCACCGCCGAGCGCGACGTGATCACGCTGGGCGACCTCGTCTCCGGCGCCCCCCCGGCGCTCGCCCAGAAGGCGCTGTTCCGGGCTCCCGCCCTCGGCACCTCCGGCACCATCCAGGTCCGGCGCATCGTCGAGGCCACCGCCGGCCTCGGGCTCGACGCGCCGGAGAGCGGCGGCCGGCTCCAGATCTCGGTCCAGCGCGCGGCCCGCCGCATCGGCGCTCCGGAGATCGAGGGCGCCGTGAAGGCGGTGCTCGCCAAGCAGCGCGGCTTCGACATCGGCTTCGTCACCATCGCGTTCGACGGTGAGGCGCCGGTCCTGACCGTGCCGCCGGACCTCGCGAGCCCGGTGACCGCGCAGGAGGTGACCTACGATCCCCGCAGCCGCCGCGTCACCGCGCTGGTGGTGGTGGGCGAGCGCCAGTCCTCGCTGCGCGTCGCCGGCTCGCTCGTCGAGATGGCCGACGTCGCGGTGCTGACCCGCGCCGTCGCCCGCGGCGAGACCCTGAACGCCGCCGACGTCGCGGTGGAGCGCCGCCCGCGCGACGGCCTGCCGGCCGACGTCGCGGCCGACCCGGCCGCCTTCCTGGGCCAGGTGGCGCAGAAGGCCCTCGGCGCCGGCACGGCCCTGCGCGCCGGCGAACTCACCCGGCCCGACCTCGTCGCCCGCGGCGAGGCGGTGACCATCGTGTACGAGACCCCGGGCGTCGCCCTGGCCCTGCGCGGCCAGGCCCGCGAGGGCGGTCCCCTCGGGGCGGTGATCGGGGTGGTGAACCCGGTCTCCAAGAAGGTGATCCAGGCCACCGTGATCGGCCCGGGCCGCGTCACCGTGGCGCCGATCGTGCCGGTGACGGCGGCGGCTCCGGCCGCCCCGGCCCGGCTCGCCGCGGCCCAGCCGTGAGGAGGGATTGAGATGATCGCTCTCCGCCTCGCCCTGGTCGGCCTCGCCGGCGCGCTGCTCGCCGGCTGCAACACCGTCGACCGCCTCCAGAACATCGGCGCGCAGCCGGTGCTCTCGGCGATCGAGGATCCGACCGCCCAGCCGGGCTACCGCCCGGTGCGGCTGCCGATGCCGGACGTCCAGCCGGTCTCCTACGCGTCGAACTCGCTGTGGCGCACCGGCTCGCGCGCCTTCTTCAAGGACCAGCGCGCCGCCAAGGTCGGCGACCTCGTCACGGTGAAGATCAACGTCACCGACAAGGCCAACCTCAACAACGAGACCAAGCGCTCGCGCTCGAACAGCGAATCGTTCGGGATGCCCAACGCCTTCGGCCTCGAGACCAAGACCAAGCTCCTCGCCGGCCTGGACCCGGCGAAGATGCTCACCACCGACGCTACCACCACCAACGACGGCGCCGGCTCGGTGCAGCGGGCCGAGACGGTGACTACCAACGTGGCGGCGATCGTCACGCAGGTGCTGCCGAACGGCAACCTGGTGCTGGAAGGCCGCCAGGAGATCCGCATCAACTTCGAGGTGCGCGAGCTGATCGTCGGCGGCGTGGTGCGGCCGGAGGACATCGAGTCCGACAACACGATCGATTCGAGCAAGATCGCCCAGGCCCGCATCGCCTATGGCGGCCGCGGCCAGATCACCGACGTCCAGCAGCCCCGCTACGGCCAGCAGTTCCTGGATATCGTGCTGCCGTTCTAGAGCATTTTCCGACGAAGTGGATGCCGGTTCGTCGCAGAAAATGCGCTGAAACAAAGACTGAGAGAGCTTCGCGATTGCAACGCGATCGTGACGCGCTCGAGCGAACGGTTGCCGTTCTGAGGAACGATGCCGTTCGCGAGAACGGCACCCCAGAGGATCCCGCACCGGGGGGCACGCTCCCCCCTTGAGTCTCCCGGTCGCGGCGCGGCCCCGGCACTTCCCGCCGGGGCCGCTCTCGTTTCGCGAGGCCGATCGAGCCGTGACTGCAACGCGAACGGCCGGGAAACCGGCTCACGCCGTCCCGGCCGTTACGTCTTCGTTCTTGAAGAAAAACGCTCCACGGCCTGCCCCTCGACCCTCCCGCTTCCCGGAGAGGGCTCACGGGCGTGCCGCCCTCAATCGTCCCGGTAGACCCGCTCGCGCCGCTCGTGGCGCTCCTGGGCCTCCAGCGACAGGGTCGCGATCGGGCGGGCCTCCAGGCGCTTGAGCGAGATCGGCTCGCCGGTCTCCTCGCAGTAACCGTAGGACCCGTCCTCGATGCGGGAGAGCGCGGCGTCGATCTTGGCGATCAGCTTGCGCTGCCGGTCGCGGGCACGCAGCTCGATCGCCCGATCGGTCTCGGACGAGGCGCGGTCGGTCAGATCGGGATGATTCTCGTTCTCGCTCTGCAACGCCACCAGGGTATCCTGGGCTTCGCGCAGAATGTCCTGCTTCCAACCCTGAAGCTTGCGGCGGAAATACTCCCGCTGGCGCTCGTTCATGAAGGGCTCGGCGTCACTGGGGGCATAGCCCTCCTCGATCACGATCTTCGCCATCGCGCCCCTCGATAACAAATGTTGTCAAGACCGCGGCCGATGTCCTGGCCGTGGCCCACTTGGCGCTGCCCTATAATAGAGGCTGCACGCCACCACAATCTCTGAAGGGAGATACGCAAGGAGCGGACCAGGGACGGCGGCGCCCTGCGGCAAACGTGTCACGGTCGTGGAGCTTCTGTTCCCCTCTCCGGCGACGCCCGGAGTGCGGCAGCGATATCGGCCTCGATCCGCCGGGCGAGCGGCTGACGGTAATGGGTAGCGTCGAAGAACAGGGCGGGGTCGCGCGATTCGGGCCGGTCGCCGGACCAGTCGACGACGCGGCCCCGCGGCGCCACGGCTGCCGCGAGGGCCGCGCGGCAGGCGGCGCTCGCGGCAGCCCGGGGCGTGCCCGGCCGGTCCCGGGCCGGAGCGTGGACGGGCGGGAAGAGCACGACGAGCCGGGTCGCGGGATCGAGGCCCCGCGCCAGGGCGCGCAGGCGTTCGGCCGCCGGGAAGGCGGGTCCGCCCGAGCCGGGGTCGGGGTCGTCCGGGGCGCGCCGGGTGCGGAACCCCTCCCAGCCCGGTCCGTCGGGAGCGCCGAGGGCGAGGTAGTCCGGCTCGTAATCCCAGTAGCCGTCCGGCACCGCCCGGCGGGGGGCCTTGCGCAGGGCCCAGCCGATGCGGTTGACCACCTCGGCGGCGACGCGGATGCGCAGGAGCCCGCGCAGGTAGCCCATCTCGCCGTCGGCGAGCAGCCAGGACGGGAAGGGCTTCAGGGGCGGCAAGGCCGGATCGCCCGTGCACCAGGCCGAATCGACCCCGAGCACCAGGGCCCGCGCGTGCGGATGGTGGCGCAGGAAGTACTCGGCGACGAGGAGCTGCTCGCCCGGACCGGTGCCCGGCACCGCGAGCTGCACGAACGGGAGGCCGGTGGCCTCGCGCAGGCGCGACGGCGAGACGAGCTGGATGTGCGAGTTGCCGACGATCGCCGCCGTGAAGGCCGGGTCGCGGCCCCGGCTCGCCGTCGCGGTGCGCGGTCCCTGCGGGCGCACGCCGTCGCGGGCGAGGAGCCGCGGGCGGCCGGTGTCGTAGGGATCGACCGCCAGCGCCAGGGCGAGATAGCCGGCGAGCAGGAGGCCGGTCGCCGCCACGAGGGTGACGGCGAAGCGGCGCCAGGCGGCTGGCGCGGGATCGGCGACCGAGGGGTCAGCGCGCATCGGATCGGCCCCTCAGAACTGGAAGTAGATGAACTCGTAATTGGCGTCGTCGCCGATGCGCAGCAGCACCGCGACGAGGAGCACCGCGAAGGCGATCGCCAGGGCCGGCCGGGGCGGCAGGCGGTGGACCGCCGCCCAGGTCGTCGGGCCGACGACCGCCACCAGGGCGCCCGGCAGGAGCGCCCGCCACTTGAAGCCGTGGCCGACCGGCGCGAGGCCGACGAGCCCCTTGAACACCGCGACCGCCGCCTCGAAGCTGGTGGCGCGAAACAGCACCCAGGTCAGGGCCACGAAGACGAAGGTCAGGGCCCAGCCCAGCAGCGCCGGCATCGGCAGCCCGGCCCGGCGCCACAGCAGGCCGATCCCGAGCCCGGCGCCGTGCGCCGCCCCCCAGGCGACGAAGGTGAGGCCGGCGCCGTGCCACAGGCCGCCGAGCGTCATGGTGGCGAAGAGCGCGGCGAGCTGGACCGCGAGGCCATGGCGGTTGCCGCCGAGCGGGATGTAGAGGTAGTCGCGCAGGAAGCGCGACAGGGTCATGTGCCAGCGCCGCCAGAAATCCTGCAGAGACGTGGCGCGGTAGGGCACGTCGAAGTTCTGCGGCAGCACGATCCCGAACAGCAGCGCCAGCCCGAGCGCCATGTCGGTGTAGCCCGAGAAGTCGAAGTAGATCTGGAACGTGAAGGCGAGCGTGCCCTGCCAGGCCTCGACGACGCTCACCACCTTGCCCTCGGCGGCGGCCTGGAACACCGGATTGGCGTAGGCCGCCAGCGGATCGCCGAGAAACACCTTCTTGGCGAGCCCGAGGCAGAGCAGCATCAGCCCGCGGCCGAACCGCTCGGCGGCGTCCGGCCGGGCATAGGGCTTCTCGTCGAACTGGTGGAGGATCTCGCTCCAGCGCACCAGCGGACCGGCGAGCACCTGGGGGAAGAACGCGATGTAGAGGGCGTAGCGCGTGAGGGTCATCTGCGGCGCCCGGCCGGCGCGCAGGTCGGTGAGGTACATCACGTGGTGGAAGGTGAAGAACGAGATGCCGAGCGGCAGCGCGAGGCTCGGCCGCGGCAGGTCGTGCAGCCCCGGCAGGACCGACGCGAGGCCGGCCAGGAACCCGGCATACTTGAACAGGGCCAGCACCGCGAGGTTGGCGGCGATGGCGAGCGGGATCAGCAGCACCGCGCGGCTCTGCCCGAACCACCGCGCCACGAGCCAGTTCAGCCCGATCGAGGCGACGAGCAGCGGCACGAAGCGCGGGTCCCACCAGCCGTAGAAGACCAGCGACAGCACGACGAGGAGCGGCAGCCGCCAGGCCGGGCGGTGCAGCGCCACGAGCCCGTGCAGCGCGAGCGCGACCGGCAGGAAGCCGAACAGGAACGGAAAGGAATTGAACAGCATCGCGGCCGGTGTGTCGCCGACATCACGGCGACAAGACGGCCGCCTGTCTTCAAGCGGGCGCCGTTGTGGGAGATCGGGGGAGGTGCGTCAACGGCCGGGCCGGCACGGGACCCTGCGCCGCCCGCGCCTCCACCGTGGCGCGGTGTCCCGGAAGCGCGCTCGGCCGGCCCGCCACGCAGGCGACGACTTTCCTCAGCCCGCCGCCACCTCGAGCTTGGCCAGCTCGACCTGCGCCCGCAGCTCGATATGGCCGATCAGGTCGTCGAGGCGCGGGTCGCCGGTGCTGCCGTTGCGCTCGGCGAGGCGGCCGGCGATGGCCCGCAGCTCGCTCGTCTCGACCCGGCCGCCGAGCAGCGCCGCCTTGAGACGGTCGAGGGCGTCGAGGATGTCGTGGCCGCGCTTCGTCGCCCGGCGGCGGCGGTCGGCGGAGATCTCGTCCTGGCACTGGAGGGTCAGGATCGCGCTCAGGCCCGCGAGCGGCACCGCGCCGCCGGCGCTGGTGGGGCCGCGCGCCGCTTCCATCCCGAGGGAGAACACGCCGCCTGCCGGCAGGGAGCGCGGCCCGGCTCCCGACAGGGGAGCGGCCGCAAGGCGGGTGTCGACACGCATGGGATGGGGTCCGGGTCACGGGTCTTCGGTGTGCGGCATGAACCTCGCCCGGGTATGGTGAACGCGCCGTAAACGAGGCGGCAGAACTTGCCGCCGGGCGAAAACGACCGGGCCCGGATCGCCCCCCCGGCGCCCCGGACGGCAACGGATCGGTAACCTTACCAAAGACTTACGCCTGGGATCGACGCTGGCACGGTCCTGGCAACGGCGGGTTCCGAGTTTCGGGACACCGTCATGCGCCTCCGCCTTCTCGCCCTCGCCTGCCTCTCCTGCCTCCTGCCGGGCCTGCTGCTCGCGGCCGGCCCCGCCCTCGCCCTGTCGCGGGTGAAGGACCTCGCCAGCGTCGAGGGGATGCGGACCAACCAGCTCATCGGCTACGGCATCGTCGTCGGCCTCAACGGCACCGGCGACACGCTGAACAACGCGCCCTTCACCAAGCAGTCGGTGCAGGCGATGCTGGAGCGGCTGGGCGTCAACACCCGGGGCGCCACCATGCGCACCGCCAACCTCGCCGCCGTGATGGTGACGGCGAACCTGCCGCCCTTCGCCGCTCAAGGCACGCGGATCGACGTCACGGTGTCCTCGCTCGGCGACGCCAAGTCGCTCCAGGGCGGCACGCTGCTGGTGACGCCGCTGCTCGCCGCCGACGGCGAGGCCTATGCGGTGGCGCAAGGATCGCTCGCCATCGCGGGCTTCCAGGCCGAGGGCGACGCGGCCAAGATCACCCGCGGCGTGCCGACCAACGGCCGCATCGCCAACGGCGCGGTGATCGAGCGCGAGATCGCCTTCAAGCTCAACGAGCAGAAGTGCCTGCGGCTGTCCCTGCGCAACCCGGACTTCACCACCTCGAAGCGGATCGCCGCGGCGATCAACGA
>NZ_JTHF01000363.1 GCF_001043895.1 Methylobacterium indicum | reverse complement strand
CGCGCTTGATGTCGTTGAGCTCGACGAGGAGCTCGCGCAGCGGAAGCGGGGCCTGAGCCCCGCCCGCCAAATCGTGGCTGGCAGCCATCCCTAGTGGACGCCGAGCCAGTCGAGCAGCATGCGCTCCTGCACGCCGAAGGCGTGCTCGGGGCCGTGGCCGTTCTTGACCATCGGCGCCTTGAAGAACGTCGACAGCTGCTCCTGCACGCCGCCGTCGCCGCGCTTCTTGGCGAGATCCAGCACGCGGGCGATCTCGATCACCAGGGGCGCGGCCAGGATCGAATCCTTGCAGAGGAAGTTGACCTTGATCTGCATCCGCTGGCCGAGGAAGCCGGTGACGTCGATGTTGTCCCAGGCTTCCTTGTCGTCGCCACGCGGGCGGTAATAGTGGATGTGGACCAGGTGATCCTCGACCGGATAACCCAGGATCGAGTCCAGCACCGTGCCCTTGGTGTTGAGCTTGGACTGGAGCGAGTCCTTGTCGTTCAGCGCCAGGCCGTCGCGGTTGCCGAGGATGTTGGTCGAGAACCAGCCGTCGACGTGGAGCGCGCGCGCCTTCAGCGCCGGCGCCAGCACCGTCTTCATCATGGTCTGGCCGGTCTTGCCGTCCTTGCCGGCG
>NZ_JTHF01000362.1 GCF_001043895.1 Methylobacterium indicum | reverse complement strand
AGGCCGGCCTCGCCCGGGCCAGGGCGGCGAGCCGGGCGGCGGCCCGGGCGAGGCCGGCCTCGTCGCGCACCAGCCCGACCTCCGCCTGCATCAGGTCGCGGATTTCTTGCAGGTCGCGGATTTCTTGCAGGTCGCGGATTTCTTGTAGGTCGCGGATCTCCGGCAGGGCGTCGCACGCGGCGAGCGGGTCCGGGCCGCGGCCCGCGCCCGCGGCAGGGGCGTCCATGCCCCGGATGTCCGCGGCGATCCGCACCGCGAAGGCCATCGCCTCGAGGAGCGAGTTGCTGGCGAGGCGGTTCGCCCCGTGCAGGCCCGTCGCCGCGACCTCGCCGCAGGCCCACAGGTTGGCGAGCGTGCTGCGGCCGCACCCGTCCACCCGGATCCCGCCCATGTGGTAATGCGCCGCCGGCCGCACCGGGATCGGTGAGACCGCCGGGTCGAGCCCGGCGCCGCGGCAGAGGGCGGCCACGGTCGGGAAGCGGCGCGCCACGTCGATCCGGCGGGCATCGAGGAAGACCGCCTCGCCCCGGCCGGTCCGCCGGGCGATGGCCCGGGCGACCACGTCGCGGGGCGCCAGCTCCGCCCCGGCGATGCCGGCCATCACCCGGCCGCCCGCGGCGTCGACCAGGATCGCGCCCTCGCCGCGCAGCGCCTCGGTGGCGAGCGGCAGCGGGCCGTCGGTGCGGAGCGCGATCGCCGTCGGGTGGAACTGCACGAACTCGACGTCGCGCAGGACCGCGCCGGCCCGGGCCGCCAGGGCGAGGCCGGCCCCGACCGCGCCGGCCGGGTTGGTGGTCGCGCGGTAGAGCCCGCCGAGGCCCCCGGTCGCCAGCACCACGGCCCGGGCCGGCAGGTCCAGGGCTCCCCGGTCGGTGCGCAGCACGAGGCCGGTGACCCGGCCCTCGCCGTCCTGCGCCAGGGCCGTCGCCCGCCCGACCGTCACGGTGATCGACGGGCAGGCCGCGGCCGCCCGGGCCAGCGTGCGCAGGACCGCGGCGCCGGTGGCATCGCCCCCCGCCTTGACGATGCGGCGGCGGGAATGCGCCGCCTCGAGGCCGAGCGCCAGGGCGCCGTCGGGGCCGCGATCGAAGGCGAGGCCGAGCCCGACGAGCCAGTCCACCAGTCCGGGGCCGGCCCCGGCGACGATGCCGGCGATGCCGGCGTCGCTCAGGCCCGCGCCGGCCGCGAGCGTGTCGGCGGCGTGGAGCGCCGGGGCGTCGTCGGCGCCGATCGCCGCCGCGATGCCGCCCTGCGCCCAGGCCGTGGCGGTCTCCTCGCCCAGCGGCGCCGCGGTGACGAGGGTGACGGGGAGCGGCGCCAGCCGCAGGGCCGTGGCGAGGCCGGCGACGCCGGCCCCCACCACGACGACGCGATCGGCCGTCATGCCCGGACCGCCAGCATGCGCTCGACGGCGCGGCGCGCCGGGGCGATCAGGTCGTCCGGTACCGTGACCTCGTGGGTCAGCCCCTCCAGGCTCCGCCGGATTTTTTGCAGGCTGATCCGCTTCATATGCGGGCAGAGGTTGCACGGCTTGACGAACGCGACGTCCGGATTGCGCACCGCCAGGTTGTCGGCCATCGCGCATTCGGTGATCAGCACCACCTGCGCCGGGCGCCGCGTTTCCACGTAATCCTGCATCGCCGCGGTCGAGCCCGAGAAATCCGCCTCCGCCACCACGCCCGGCGGGCATTCGGGGTGAGCCAGCACCGTCACGCCCGGATAGGCCTCCCGCGCCTCGCGGATGTCGGCTGCCGTGAAGCGCTCGTGCACCTCGCAATGGCCGGCCCAGGTCAGGATCTCGATCCCGGGCAGCTCGGCCTGGACGTTCTGCGCCAGGTACTCGTCCGGGATCATCAGGACGCGCTTCGCGCCGAGCGACTCGACCACCGCCTTCGCGTTGCCGGAGGTGCAGCAGAGGTCGGATTCCGCCTTCACGGCGGCGGAGGTGTTGACGTAGGTCACCACCGGCACGCCCGGGTGGCGGCGGCGCAGGGCCCGCACGTCGGCGGCGGTGATCGAATCGGCCAGGGAGCAGCCGGCCGCGAGGTCCGGGATCAGCACGGTCTTCGTCGGGTTCAGGATCTTGGCGGTCTCGGCCATGAAGTGCACGCCCGCCACCACGATCACGTCGGCATCGGTGCGGGCGGCCTCGCGGGCGAGCGCCAGGCTGTCGCCGACGATGTCCGCGACCGTGTGGAAGATCTCCGGCGCCTGGTAGTTGTGCGCCAGCACCACGGCGTTGCGCTCCCGCTTCAGGGCCTGGATCGCCGTGACGTCGCCGGCCAGCGCCGGCCATTCGATCGTTGGGACGTGGTGGCGCACCCGGTCGTACAGCTCCGGCAGGGGCAGGGAGCCTGCCCGATCGAGGGATGCCGCGTCCATTCTCGCCTCCCGATATGCTCATAATGAGCATTTACCCGGCTAGGCTAATCCCCGGATTTCAGGCTGTCCAGATATGTTGGATCTGAGCATAAGTGCGGTAAGGTGTCGCGTCATTGTCGGTGGCCGACGTCGCTCAACCGATCCGGTTCGAGGGAAGCCGCAGCCCGGGCGCCGGACGTTCCAGCAGCACCTCGCGGCGAAAGCGCATCAGCCGGGCCGGGCGCCCGCCGGTCTCGGCGGTGACGGCCTCGGTCTCCTCGACGAGGCCCTGATGGGCGACGAGGCGGCGAAAGTTCTGCTTGTGCAGGAGGATGCCCGACAAGGCCTCCACGACGCGCTGAAGCTGGCCGAGGGTGAAGGTCGGGGGCATCAGCTCGAAGACGACCGGCCGGTACTTGATCTTGCCGCGCAGGCGCCCGAGGGCGGTGGCGAGCATCCGGCGGTGGTCGAAGGCCATCGGCCGGCCGGTGAGGAGGGCGCTCTCGTCCGGGCTCGCCCCGGCCTCCGGCACCAGCCCGGCCTCGAACAGCAATTCGTAGCGCTCCAGCACCCGCTCCTCGTTCCAGCCGCTCCCGGCCGCCCCGAAGGTCAGGCCGATCCGGTCGTGCCGGCGCCGCCGCGCCTCCGGGCTCGAGGCCGCCTCGGCCCAGGCCGCGAGCCGGGCCGCGATGGCGTCGAGGTCGTCCGCCCGCTCCGCCCGCCGGTCCTCGTACG